>JAFSCE010000030.1 GCA_017436915.1 Clostridia bacterium | reverse complement strand
GATTCGAACTCGTGTTGCCGGCGTGAGAGGCCGGAGTCTTAGGCCACTTGACCAACGGGCCGGATGGTACACCATCAGGGACTCGAACCCTGGACACCCTGATTAAGAGTCAGGTGCTCTACCAACTGAGCTAATGGTGCGCGTCAAACTGCTTGACTATCATACACTATCATCCGGCACTTGTCAAGGGAATTTTTTTAAAATTTTGAAAAAATTATCACAAGGTTTTACGAAGCTCCGCAACGCGGATACAACCAAGCAATGACAGCAACAAGCCGTACAGCCCGCATAAACACAGAATACCCAAAATTGTCATGACTATTCCGTTAATTCTCAAAAAGAAAGGTAGCTGTGTGACGGCTTGCGTAATAACCGTTGCTGCGGCGGCGGCGAGCAGCGGTCGCACGATCCAGCGTCCCCATTGCAATTTGACTCCTGTTACTTTCAAAAGACGGTGCGTATTGAGAAAAGAGGTCAATACGTTGCTGATGACCATGATCCCTAAAAATCCGTTCATTCCCCAACGCGGGACCATGAAAACGATCAATACAATGCGGATTGCGGAATCGGCAATGCTGTATTTCAAGGAGCTGACCTGCTGATTTAACCCTTTGAGGATACCATCCACAATACTTTCTGCGTACATGATGGGGGTGAGCGGTGCCAATACCAACAGATATCGTCCTACGTCCTCGCTGTTATACAAAAGCACCCCGATCTCGCCCGAAAAACCGAAGAACACAGCACCGATCAGAATGGAACTGAGCAGTGTTAAATGCAAGGTGTGCTCAATGGCACGGTTAATCTTGCTTCGCTGATGCAGGGCGTTGGCGGAGGAGATCTCGGGGATTAAAAGAGTGGACAGCGCCGACAAAAACGAGGCGGGGAAAAAGATAAGCGGCAGCGCCATGCCTTTCAGAGCACCGAATTCCGATAAGCCGCGTTCCTTTGAACCGTTGTATTTGGCAATATTGTTCGGTACCATAATATTTTCAATGGTGCGTAAAATGGTATTGAGATATCGCCCTGTCGTAATCGGTGCCGCGATGGCAAGTAACCGCCGCACAACGGGAGGCCTCACACCGGCTCGTGCAGGCAAATCCGCTTGCATCCGTTTCTTATCAAAATGGCAGCGAACGGCAAGATACGCACAAGAGGTCCATTCTGCCACGGTGTCACCGATCATAACGGCAAGGCACGCCATCGCAAGTCCTTTTGCCGCAAACCGATCGATGAGCAACGCGATGACACCAATACGCACGGCTTGCTCCAATAATTGCGCATAAGATGTCCCCGTCGCTTTGCGCCTGGCAATAAAATATCCTCGCAGACAAGAGGACACCCCCATTGACGGCAAACTAAACGCGAGCATACGCAAGGCGTTTGCGGCACGTGCATCGCGAATCCAGTACGTGCTGATCGCGTCCGCCCCGAAATAAATCAGCGCGGTCGAGATAAGCCCGATTCCCAGACTGAGCAAGATTGAGCGGCGTAGGATGTGCCGGACCGAGCGTGCGGTGCCGCAGGCGAGTTCATCGGCGACAAGGCGGGTGACCGCGGTGGAAATTCCCGAGGTGGCAAAGGTGGCACCCAGCACGTAAATGGATACGATCAACTGATATAATCCCATACCCTCCGCGCCGATCTTACCCGATAGAAAAATGCGAAAAAAGATCCCGATGGTTCGCAAGATCAACGAGGTGATGGTCAGGACAGCGGCATTTTTAACAAATACTTTGTGTCGCATAGGTCATCGCGCGTTGTACAGCGCGGCAAGATAATCCCACGTAATACGATCAACCTTGCCTGTTGGCAGCAGATCGGCGGCAAGCTGTTGCTCGCGTACAGCCGATTCGGTGGCAGCATCGTATACACCGGTGACGGCGAGAGGGGTATTACTAATAGCACCGAGGATCACTTGCAGAATGTAGACGAGCGGATCACGGTCTGTCGGTTTCAGCACAAAGTTGGGGTCGGGAAACGGCGTGATCGCACGTGGCGGCACGATTTGTAACAAAAGATTACCGTACTCGCGTACGATGCGTTCCCAATCGGCGCGTTGTACCGTACCGGTGACGGGCGAATCGGCTATTTTCTGAAATGTCTTGACCGCTTCGGTTGTTTCCGGACCGAAGATCCCATCCACGCCGAGCAGGGGATAACGCTCATCCATTACTGAGAGCGCGCGCAGATATTCTTGCAACTCGCGGATGTGATCAATGCGTTGATCGTCTGTGTACATAGCATTATACCCCCTCTGCCATATCATAGCCGCCGAATTGTCCCGTTTGCTTTTCTGCGCCGACGCTCAGATCTTCATATAAACTTGCAATACGATCCCAGGTGATGGGCCCTACTACGCCGTTGGGAGATAAGCCGAATTCGCGCTGAAAGGCAATGACGGCGTTCTCGGTTGCCTCTCCGAACACGCCGTCCACGGTAACGGTAGGAATGGCGGGATACGTCGCGGCGATGCGGTTTAGGTAACTTTGTAGGAACAGGACGTACTCACCCTGTGCGCCGTTTGTCAGCGGCGTACCGGGATACGGCGCGATACGATTTTCCGGCACTGTGATGGTGCTTACGATTCCGCGGTACGCATCGTACAACTGATCCCACGTTTCTTCGCCTACAATACCGTCGGGGGTCAGCCCCGCGTATTGCTGAAACGCGATAACAGCATTTCGAGTTGCTTCGTCAAAGATGCCGTTGATGGGAACAGACGGCACGGCATCGTTAAAGGTGCTGACGACCGCGAGAAAATATTGAACCACGCGCACCTCGTCACCCGTATCGCCAAGCTGCAAGATTTCAGAGAACTGTTTACGGATGTCATCCAGGGCGATTCCCTCGGAATCCAACTCCGCCAATCGCTTAACGCTGTTGTACAAAAACGCAATGCGATACCAGGTTTCCTTGCCGATAATGCCGTCTGGTGTCAGCCCGAAGATCTCTTGAAACGCAACGACCGCATCCTCGGTGGCGGTGCCGAACACACCGTCTACGGGATCGATTTTCGGGATAGCGGGATAGTTGCGGGAAATGCGGTTGAGTTGTATTTGCTTTGTCAACACGTCGTTGCCGGTGGACCCCACACGCAGCGGCGTACCCGGATACGACGGCTGATTGTTGCGCACGGGTGCGTCGGTGACGATCTCAATATCATCACCGTAAAAGGATTGCAGAATTTCAACTGAATTTAAGCCCTGGTTGGCAAGGTCCACCGTACCCCATTGGGATAATCCGTCGCAGGTGGACGTCGTGCCGTTGCAATATTGCGTGAAGTACGGCTCGATCGACCCTTGTCGGCGCACGTAATCGTTAAACAACTCATCCACCAGTAAGCTGATGTTGTCAAATATATCGCGCCCTTGCACGAACGACTGATCAAAGGCGGTGTTGTTGGTAATATCAAATGCGTATCCGCGGCTGGGATACCACTCCGTGTAGATGCGGTTAAGCGCAAAGGATATCTGCGCCAAAATATTGGCGCGGATCGCACTTTCGGGCCAGGTGGGGAAGATCTCACTTGAAGCCACGTTTTTAATATAGTCAGGGAACGATACCGTCACGTTCGGTGCATCAGAGGAGGGCGCGCCGAGATGTACGACGATATTTTCGGGTACAAACGGTAAATCAGCCATGGGAAAACTCCTTATAAATTGATAGGTGGTGTTGTATATTGGATCTCCTGCTCGGGATCGTCGGCAAATTCCGGCAGCGGAATCAGTGATACGGGAAGTTCGGTCGGAATACCGCCGTACAATGGAATATCACTCAAACGTGCACGGTAGTGATCGGGTGCGGCGACGGTCACCTCGTATACGATACGCGGAATATTGTTGCCGGGCTGTAAGGTAAGCGTCGGGTCAACGGCGGGAAGAATGATCGGTTCGGTCAGCCCGCTGCTGTTGGTGATGCGAGAGCCCTCTACGATCGTCTCTCCGTTTTCTTCGCGGGTGACGATTACCAACGCGTCGGGGATCGGCACGGCACCGTTTGCAGAAGTCACGCGCACCTTAAGCGGTGCCGTGAAAGCGGTCGGCGTTGTGGAAGACGGTATCGGTTGCACAGTCGGGGCAGGCGGAGGCGGGACTTCGGCACGTTGCTGCATGCGCATGAGTTCTTGGTTGTATTGCTCCATCATCGAACGAAAATCAGAATTATCCATCGGCGATCACACCTTTCTTTACACCATCCTATGCGTGTAGGTACAAAAACATACGCAAAGAAAAACCGCAAGAGAGCAACGCTCTCTTGCGGCTTTTAATTTGGTGTGATTTTGCCGATCGGGGAGAATACGCTCGGCAGACTTTTCATATTTTTCGGAGAAGAAGTTACTTCGTCAGTTCTTGCAAGCAATTGGGGCAAATGTTGTGGCCTTTGAACGAAATGACGTCTTTCGGGTCACCGCAGAACAAGCAGGACGGTTGATGTTTTTTGAGAATGACCATATCGTCCTCCACAAAGATTTCTACGGGATCTTTTTCGCCTATTTTTAAAGTGCGGCGCAGCTCGACGGGAAGCACGATACGCCCCAGGTTATCCAGATTGCGAACAATGCCTGTTGATTTCATGTACAATCACCTCGAAAACATCGTATCATAATTTCCAAAAAATGTCAATACTTGGTATATTTTGAAAAAATACGGCGAATTTGCGCGTAAATACAGAAGAATCCTATTGAATCAAACTTTAAGAAATGGTATGATAACTATGTATATTTTATAAAGAGGGAAACCTGTATGAGCTACAAGCGTTGGACGTTTTTACAAGTGAATAAAGAGATTGCCAGCGACTTGTCGGCGGAATGCGGTTTGGATCCGTTGCTGTGTTTGTTGTTGACCGGTCGTGGCATTGCTGATGCGGAATCTGCCATGGAATTTTTGGTGGGCAACGATCTGCAGAGCGATCCGTTTATGTTTGCAGATATGGACGTTGCCGTAGAACGCATCCAGCGTGCGATCGATGAAGGCGAGAGCATTATGATATACGGCGACTACGATGCTGACGGTATTACGGCTACGGTGCTGTTATACTCGTATTTGCGAAGCCAGGGTGCCAGAGTTGCCTACCGATTGCCGCGGCGTGACAGTGAGGGCTACGGTCTGCACTGTGAGAGCATTGAGGAAATGGCGGCGCAAGGCGTCCAACTGATTATTACCGTTGATAACGGCATTACCGCGTTAGACGAGGTTGATTTTGCGGCGGAGTGCGGTATTGACGTTGTGGTGACCGACCACCATCAGCCGCAGGATACGTTGCCGAACGCGGTGGCGGTGGTGGATCCGCATCGTCGCGACTGCCCGAGCGAGTTTAAAGATTTTGCAGGCGTCGGTGTGGCATTCCAGTTAGTCTGTGCCTTGGAGGGTGATCCCGATTGGGCGATGCGCGAATACGGCGATCTTGTGGCACTCGGCACGCTTGCTGACGTCATGCCGCTTCGGCATGACAACCGTATTTTGGTGCGTCGCGGATTACAGAACATCAACAACGAAACGCGCCCCGGGCTTCGCCTTTTGCGTGAGCACGCGGGCGTTGCCGGAACGAAGCAGACGGCTACCTCGGTGGCGTTCACGCTTGCACCGCGTATTAACGCAGCGGGCCGTATGGACGACCCAACCCTTGCAGCGGCATTGTTGCTTAGCGAGGATGAGCAGGAGGCCGATTGTTTAGCCGGTGAGATTTGTGAGAAAAATAGAGAACGGCAGGAAACTGAAACGGCGATTTTGAAACCGATTTTGGAATCATTATGCGCAGCACCCGAGCGAACAGCACAGCGCGTGATCGTTGTGTGGGGCGAGGGCTGGCACCACGGTGTGCTGGGTATCTTGGCGGCGCGCCTGCAAGAGCGGTACGGTCGTCCTTGCTTGGTGCTGTCGGTGGATGACGGCATCGCGCGCGGTTCCGGCAGAAGTCTTGCAGGGTTTTCACTGTTTGAAGCACTGCGTGCGTGTGAGGATTGCTTGCTTGGCTACGGTGGACACGAACTTGCCGCGGGCGTGACCCTGGAGGCGTCTCGCTTGCAAGAGTTTTGTGAGAAGATCAACGCGTATGCGGCCACTGTAACGCCGACGATGCCGGTCCCCGAGGTGCAAATGGATTGTCGCCTCAAACCGGATCAGATCAAGCCGGAATTGTTGACCTGTTTGTCGGCACTGGAGCCGTTTGGTACAGGGAATCCATCTCCGGTGTTCGGCTTGTATCGCATGACGTTAGAGCGCATCGATGCGGTAGGCGGAGGTAAGCATCTGCGATTGACATTGAATCGCGATGGTGTGCGAGTGACCGCCATGAAATTTTCAACCACACCGGAGCAGTTCCCCTTTGCTGTGGGAGAGGTGCTCAACGTGTCGGTAACGCTGGATCGCAACGAATACCGTGGTGCCGTCAGTGTCTCCATTATCGTGCGCGATATACGGCACGCAGACCTGGATCAAGAAACGGTGTTGGATACCTTGCGCTGCTACGATTCCATTTTGCGCCGCGATGATAAGCGAGATACCGTTTCGCCGAATCGTGATTGTGCGGCGTTGGTGTACCGATTCCTAAAGCAACACGCGTACCGCGGTACGGTGGAATCTTTGATTCATACGTTAACTCGAGAACCGTTTACCGGTACGGACGTACTGGTATCGCTGACCTTGCTTTGCGAGGCGGGCTTGATCGATTGGCAGAATCATGGGGACACGGTATATGCGGCGGTGAAACCCGTAGACGGCAAATTTGATTTGATGGGCACACAAACGGCTCGCTATTTGTTAGGACAGGAGGGGTGATCGTGGAACAGAATACGGTGATGTACAAAGATCAGGCGATCGCCGCCTTGAAACAAGCGATCGCCGCCGCTGAAAAGAAATACGACAGCGAGATGATCGATCGCGCTGTCGCGATGGCATGTGAAGCTCACGCGGGGCAAACGCGGTACACGGGTGGGGACTATGTCTGCCATCCGCTGCAGGTCGCGTGTATTCTCATTGAACTCGGCATGGATAACGAAACCATTATTGCGGCAATTTTGCATGACGTGGTGGAGGATACCGGTATTGAACTGGATGATATCAAACGCGAGTTCGGTGCGGACGTGGCGCTTCTTGTTGATGGCGTCACGAAGATCACGCAAATGCCGTTTTCAACAAGGGAAGAGGAGCAAGCGGAAAACGTCCGCAAAATGCTCCTCGCAATGTCGCAGGATATTCGCGTTATCATCATTAAACTGGCAGACCGCTTGCACAATATGCGCACCAGCGACGGTTGGTATCCGCAGAAGCGGCGGGACAAAGCAAAGGAAACGTTGGACGTTTATGCACCGCTTGCACATCGGCTTGGTATCCGTGCCATAAAAGAGGAACTGGAAGATATCTCGTTGCATCTGCTTGACCCGATGGGGTGTGAGGAGATCGAAAAGAATTTGAATATGCGCAGCGACGGGCGCACGGCGTTTCTGGATACGATTCAGGAACAGTTGCGCGAACGGTTGGGTGAATACGGTATGAAACCGTTTGTTTGCGGACGCATCAAGAGCATTGCGGGTATATACCGAAAAATGTATATGCAAGACCGTGCCTTTGATGAAATATACGATGTATATGCCGTGCGCATTATCGTAGATACGGTCAACGACTGTTACAACGCGTTGGGTATCGTGCACGATCTGTTCCACCCGATCCCTAATCGATTTAAGGATTACATTTCCACACCTAAGGCCAATATGTATCAGTCGTTACACACCACTGTTATCAGCCACGAAAAGATTGCCTTCGAGGTACAGATCCGCACCTGGGAGATGCATCACACGGCAGAATATGGTATTGCGGCGCACTGGAAATACAAGCTCGGTATCCAGAAAAAGGATCGTTTGGAGGATAAGCTTGCGTGGGTGCGCAAATTCATCGAAAATCAGCAGGACGTCGACGATGCCGAGGATATCGTGCGGTCAATTAAAACCGACTTGTCCTCAGACGACGTGTTTGTCTTTTCGCCCCGTGGCAGAGTTGTCAGCTTGCCGCGAGGTTCGACGGTTATCGATTTTGCTTATGCCATTCATTCCGAGGTTGGTAACCGCATGGTGGGCGCCAAGGTGGATGGGCGTATCGTATCCATTGACTATGAGGTGAATACCGGTGAGGTGGTGGAGATCCTGACCACCTCTGCGCCGAATCATGGTCCCAGCCGTGATTGGTTACAGCTCGTTAAGACCAGCGAAGCGCGCAACAAGATCCGCTCGTGGTATAAGCGGGAGCGCCGCGAGGAAAATATTCAGCAAGGGCGCGAAGAACTCGAACGCGAAATGGCGCGCAACTTTATCCGCTTATCGGGACAGGATCTTGAGGATTTCCTGATGGCGCAAGCAAAGCGTCAGCACTGCGACAGCATTGACGATTTTTATGCGGCGATCGGTTACGGCGGTATTTTGCTGTCCCGCCTTGTCCCGCGTATGAAAGAGGATGCTGCCAAGTACACGCGCACTGAACCGGTAACGGCGGAAAGCGTCACGGCGGCGGCGAAACCGCACCGTCATCACAACGGCGGTGTCATCATTGAGAATATGGATAATTGTCTGGTCAAGTTTGCACGTTGCTGCAACCCGGTGCCGGGCGATGAGATCATTGGATTTATTACCCGTGGGTACGGTGTGTCCATTCACAAGAAGGATTGCTCGAACGTACCTTCGGATCCGTCACACAGCGCCGAACCGGAACGCTGGGTGAAGGTGTCGTGGGAGGATAGCGTTCGCGAAGAGTTTAAGGCGGAGCTGCACATCATTGCGGCGGATCGTATTGAGCTTTTGGCGGATATCACGGCACAACTGGCAGCGATGCACGTGATGATTTACGGCATGCAAGCGCGCGAAAACCGAGGTCAAGGCGAAGTTTTCGTCACGGTCGGTGTCAACAGCTTGCCGCACTTGCAGGAGGTCATGACCCGTCTCAAACGTGTAAGCGGTGTTGAGGATATTAAACGCGGAGGAGCGTAAAAAACATGAAAGCGATTTTTCAGCGGGTATACGATGCCTCGGTAGAGGTGGAAGGTCACCTTGTCGGTCAGATCGGGCCCGGTGCACTGATCTTGCTCGGCGTCGAGCAGGAGGACACCCCCGAACATGCAAAAGTCATGGCGCAGAAGATCGCCAATTTACGCGTATTTACCGACGAAAACGATAAAATGAATCTGTCGCTTCTCGCCATCGGCGGCGAGGTGTTGGCAGTGTCGAATTTCACGTTGGCGGCCAACTGCTCGCACGGCCGACGTCCGGAGTTTTTTGCGGCGGCACGACCGGAAAAGGCACAGCCGTTGTACGAGTTATTCATGGCTGAACTGCGCGCGCAAGGCGTTTCCAAGGTCGAATCGGGTGAGTTTGGCGCACACATGATCGTGAGCATGCGCGGCAACGGGCCGGTCACCATTCCGCTGGATACCAAGGACTGGATGTGAAACGATGACGTATCAGTGTATTCCTGTAGGTCAACTGGCGGCAAACTGTTGCCTTGTGTATGACGAACAGAAAAACGCTGCTGTCATTGATCCCGGTGACGAGGCGGCGCGTTTGCTTACTCTTATTGAAACGTATGGCCTGCAGGTGCAGGCGATTTTGCTCACGCACGTGCATTTTGATCACATACAAGCGGTTAAAGAACTGCAAACGGCAACGGGAGCACCGCTTTTCGTGCATGAAGCGGAGGTGCCGGCACTGACCGATCCCACGTTTAGTATGGTTATGTTTCCGTATCACTTGAGCGCCGACCGCGTGTTGCGTGACGGCGATACCGTGGAGATCGGAAAACTTACCTTTTCGGTTTTGCACACACCGGGTCATACACGAGGAAGTGTGTGCTATCACTGCGGCGATACGCTGTTTGCGGGGGATACCTTGTTTGCGGGCAGTATCGGTAGGGCGGATTTTGCCGGCGGCGATTTTTCGGCAATGCGCCAAAGTCTCATGCACTTGGCAACGCTGCCGGATGAAACGCGCGTCGTACCCGGCCACGGCGGGGAAACAACGATAGGATTTGAAAAACGCTCAAATCCGTTTATGATAGGAATATAAGATATGGTTCTGTATTTACAAGGACACGATTATCATTTTGAATTACAAAACGTCTGTCGGCTGTTTTTGCCGCAAGAGCGTTTAGTGGTAGCGGAATCTGACGATACACCGTCGGATGGCGCAGCGCTGATCGCGCGGTTGGAAAAGGGCGTAACCGAAACGGCACTGTCTTGTCGGTTGCAGCTTGTCGACTACGATGAAACACGTCGTGCACAGGTGGCAAACACGCACCCCTCTTATCGAGATGAGTGCGAATTGGTACTGTGTGAATTGCTGTACGAGTTGTTATCGGATGCGTTCCACACCACGCAGGATTGGGGTATTGTCACCGGTGTGCGACCGGTCAAACTGTTACGCCGTTTGATCGCCGAGGAAGGCGAAGAAAAGGCGATCGCGCACTTACGTGAACGCTTGTTTGTCAGCGAACACAAACTCTCTTTAAGCCGAACGACTCTTGAGGCGGAGAATCGCATTTTGGGGCTCTCTCGGCCCGAATCGTTCAGTTTATACGTGTCGGTGCCGTTTTGCCCGTCCCGTTGTGACTACTGTTCGTTTGTGTCCCAAACCGTTACCAGGGCAGCTAAACTGATTCCGGAATACGTGGATCGCTTGGCGGAGGAGATTGCCTTTACCGGCGCACTTGCTAAAGAATTGGGGCTTCGCTTGGAAACCGTCTATTTCGGCGGCGGCACCCCCACAACGCTTACCCCCGAACAACTTGAGACCTTGACGCGGACGGTGGAAGCGTCGTTTGATCTATCCACCGTGCGGGAATATACGGTGGAGGCAGGACGCCCCGATACCGTGACCGACGACAAACTGCGTGTTTTGAAAACAGCGGGTGTGACGCGCATCAGCATCAACCCGCAAACGCTGCGTGATGACGTTTTGCGTGAGATCGGGCGAAAACATACGGTGGCACAGTTTTACGAAGCGTTCGAAACGGCGCGCCGCTGCGGGCACAACAATATCAACACCGATCTGATTGCGGGATTACCGGGGGATACGTACGACGGCTTTTGCGAGTCTGTCGACGGTATTTTGCGCCTGGCACCCGAAAGCGTTACGGTTCATACGTTGTCAATGAAACGAGCTGCGAATTTGACCTTGCACAAGCGGGCGGATTACCGCGGCGGCGATGAAGCGGTGCGCATGGTGCGTTACACCGCCGAGCGCTTGCCGCAGGCAGGGTATCACCCGTATTATTTATACCGCCAAAGTCGCACGGTCGGCAACCAGGAGAACGTCGGCTGGTCAAAGGATGGGTGTGACGGTCTATACAACGTCTATATCATGGATGAAACGCATACCATTTTAGGGTGCGGAGCCGGTGCGGTGTCCAAATTAAAACAACCGGGAACGGAGTATTTGGAGCGTATTTTCAATTATAAGTTCCCTTATGAATACAACAGCGGCCTTGCGGAAATGATGAATCGGAAGAACTCTGTCAGAGATTTTTACGAAAGGAGACGCCTATGAATCATTTTTTTGAACAGCGCACGCTGCGCGTCGCCGACATCAACGGGCGGTTGCAACAGGACCCGCAACGCATGGTGAACGACGAGTGCGCACGGTATCTTGAAAACGTGCGTCAGGTTGCAGAACACATGACGCAGTGCATGCCGGGCAGGTGTCTTGTGATGTTGTCCGGTCCGTCATCGGCAGGCAAGACCACGACCGCAAACAATCTAAAAAGTGAGCTTGAGGCACGCGGCAGGCAGGCGAGTATTATTTCGTTGGACGATTTCTACCGTGGAAAAGGGAAAGCACCGCTTCTGCCGGACGGCAGTTATGATTACGAGTCGATTGAGGCGCTGGATTTACCACTGCTACAAACCTGCATGAAGGAACTGCTGACCGACGGTGTCACACAGCTTCCGCGCTTTAATTTTAATACCCGTGAACCCGAACCGCAAAAGCAAGAACTGCGTGTAACGGATACCTCCGTGGTGATCTTTGAAGGGATCCATGCACTCAACCCGATGTTGGAGGACCATCTGCCGACGGATAACGTGTTTAAGATCTTTATCAACGTAATGTCGCGTGTATATGACGGTGAGGATACGTTGCTCACGCGCCGCGATCTGCGCTTGTGCCGTCGAATGTTGCGCGATTATCAGTTCCGCAACAGTTCCATTGAAAACACGCTGGATATGTGGCGGCAGGTCGTGCGCGGTGAAAATCTGTATATGTTCCCGTATGTGGATACGGCGCACGCGGTGTTTGATACGACCCACGCGTTTGAGCCCGCATTGTTGGCTCCGCGGTTGTTGCCTTTGCTGCGTGAAGTGTCGACGGACAGTGTGTATGCGCAAACGATTGCACATTTAACGGATGCGCTATCACGGTTCTGCTCGTTATCGGCTGAACGGTTGCCGGCGGATTCTCTGCTTTGGGAGTTCGTGGGTACTAAATAAAAAATCTATTGTCTTTTGTTATGGAATTTCTTATAATAAAAGTAGGAAACAGAAAAGGAGCGATCGAGTATGACGAAGTTTGAAGATGTTGTGTCCCGCGTAAAGGACGTTGCGGAAAATGTTGGTAAAAAGACCGGTGAATTGGTAGAACTCGGTAAAATGAAAGTGAAGATCGCGGATCTGCGCCGCGAGATCGCCGGTGCGCACGAGGGCTTGGGAAGACTGATCTACGACAGCCGCAAGTCCGGTGAGTCGATCGATGATATGGTTGACGCGTGCATCGAACACATTGACGCTCTCAATGCAGAGATTGAAGACTTGGAAGAGCGCATCATGGACAGCAAAAATCTCGTGCGTTGCGACGGCTGCGGTGCGTTCAACGAGCATACGGCGACGTTCTGCAACCAGTGCGGTGCGAAACTGTAATGCACATGAACGACTTGTTAACGTGTATTGAACAAGCGGCGGCATTGGTGCGTGAGCGCGTTGCCGCTGCGGGGATGGAACTGCCGCACACGGCGTTGGTGCTTGGCTCGGGGCTTGGGTATCTTGCCGATGAACTTGAGGATGCCGTGCGTATTCCGTACGAAGACATCCCGCACTTCCCGGTGTCCACCGTGGCTTCTCATGCGGGATTTCTGGCGGCGGGCCGTTTGAACGGCGTGCCGCTGTTCGTGTTTTCCGGCCGCTCGCACTATTACGAAGGTTATGATTTTACAACGGTCACCTTCTATGTGCGTGTATTGCAGGCACTCGGCGTCAAAACGCTGATTCTGACCAATGCTGCAGGCGGCGTGAATATGGACTTTTCGGTTGGCGATCTGATGCTTATCACCGACCATATTAAACTGTGCGCCGATAGTCCCGCGAGAGGGCGGGCGGATGAACGATTGGGTGCGCGTTTCTTTGATATGACGCACACCTACACACCTCGGTTGCAGGAGATCGCACGAGGTGCGGCGGCGGAGTTGTCGATCTCGTTGCGCGAGGGTGTGTATTTTTATATGGGCGGCCCGCAGTTTGAAACACCTGCCGAGATCCGCATGATCCGCTTGCTTGGTGGCGATGCGGTGGGCATGTCCACCGTGCCGGAGGCGATCGTGGCGGCACAAAGCGGCATGGAATTGCTTGGGATTTCCTGCATCACCAACATGGCGGCAGGGATCGTTGCGGGCTCTGAGGTCAGTGACGACGAAGTGGTCGTCGCGGCGGCGAAAACGTCGCGTACGTTTGGCGAATTGATGAAAGCAATTGTGGCAAAGGCGGCGAAGGACGTATGATTTTCGAAAATATTGCAGTACTGAAAGCCGACGGAACGTATCTGCCTTCGTGCTACGTTGGCGTGCAGGGTGCATATATCCGCTACGTCGGAGAAACACCGCCTGCCGAGGATTACGGAGAGCGGGTCGACGGCAACCATCGGTTACTGTTGCCGGGCTTTGTCAACGCACATACTCACGTTGCCATGACCTTAATGCGTGGCTACGGCGAGGATATGCCGTTGCAGTCGTGGCTGTTTGATCGTATTTTTCCGTTTGAGGACAAGCTGTCTTCGGACGCGGTGTACTGGGGGAGCATGCTTGGAATTGCTGAAATGCTGATGACAGGCACCACCTCTTTTACCGATATGTATTATTTCTGCGAAGATACCGTTCGCGCGGTGATGGAAAGCGGAATCAAGGCAAATATTGGGCGCGGGATCTCGTGCTTTGATGCTACCAAACGGTTTGCCGATCTGCCTGCCTATACCGATACCAAGGCGCTTATTGCACAATATCACGGCGCCGAAGATGGTCGGGTTTTAGTGGACGTCGCGCCTCACGCGGAATATACCACGCGTCCCGACATCTTGCATGACGCCGCCGAGCTGGCGGCAGAACACGGGCTGCGGATGCATATTCATCTGTCGGAAACGGCAAGCGAACATAAGGAGTGCGTTGGTCGACACGGTTACACACCGACACGTTTGCTTGAACAAGTGGGAATGCTCACACAGCCGTTGACGGTTGCACACGGTGTGTGGTTGACCGATGATGACGTTTGCTGCTTATCACAGCACGACGTTACGCTTGCCCACTGTGCCAAGAGCAACTTAAAGCTCGGCAGTGGTATTGCACAGGTGGAGAAATATCGGACGATGGGACTGCCCGTTGCGATTGGTACCGATTCGGCAGCAAGTAACAACGTGCTGGATATGGTGGACGAAATGCGCACGGCAGCGTTGCTTGCCAAAGGGGCTGCCTGTAATGCCGGTGCACTGCCGGCAGGGGAGATGCTGCACATGGGCACGCGCGCAGGCGCACTGTCGCAAGGGCGCACCGATTGCGGAGATATTGCCGAGGGTTACCGTGCCGATCTGGTGGTGATGGATACCACCCATCCGGCACTCTGTCCCGCTAACGCGCCGTTGTCAAACGTGCTGTACGGTGCCGGCAGTCGGGCTGTATGTATGACGGTCGTGGATGGCCGTATCGTGTACCGCTTTGGCGAGTTTACCACCTTGGATATGGAACGCATACGCTTTGAGGTGCAAAGAGCTGTGGATCAAATTACGGCTCAATAAAGGTATAAATTTGTTAAAATATACTAAAATATTAACGAATTTTTATTCTTTTTGTGGAATTTATCAGCATCGTGAGAAATTTTGTGAAAATCCCTTGCAAAAAATTCGAGCATGGGCTAGAATAATAAAGGTTATTGTGATTCTATGCGGAACCATTCCGTTGGAATATAAAATTGTTGGAGGTTATTTATCATGAACAAGGTTGAGTTAGTCGCTTCTGTTGCTGAGAAAACCGGTTTGGCTAAGAAAGATGCTGAGAAAGCTGTCAGTGCTGTTCTGGACTCTGTTAAAGAGGCCGTCGCGAAAGGCGATAAGGTACAGTTGGTTGGTTTTGGTACGTTTGAGGTTCGCGCTCGTGCTGCTCGCACCGGCTTGAATCCCAAGACCAAAGAAACCATCAAGATTCCGGCTTCCAAAGCTCCTGCTTTCAAGGCCGGCAAGGCGTTCAAAGACGCTGTTGCGAAATAATCGGATCGTCGGTTACTAAAGCCGCCCGTTTGGGCGGCTTTTTGTTTGGGAGGAACTTATGCGTCTGGACAAATACTTAAAAGTGTCGCGTCTTATCAAGCGACGCACCGTGGCAAACGAGGCGTGTGATGCAGGGCGAGTGTCTGTTAATGGCAAACCCGCACGTGCTTCTTACGACGTCAAGATCGGTGATATACTGACGATTGCTCTCGGTACACGCGAGGTAACGGTTGAGGTCGTTGGTGTGCAAGAAACGGTGGCGAAAAACGACGCGGCGCTTCTTTACAAACTGCTGTAGTAATAATATGGAATTTCTCCCCATATACCTTATGGTGTAAGGGGAGAAATTTTTTATGAAAGAACAATTATCTGCGGGGACACCCGCCATGCCGCACCTGCTCAGCTTGAGCGAACGTCGCGTGTTGTCGGTGTCCGGTGTTCAGGATGTGGATAGCTTTGATGAAACCACGGTCGTGATTTATACGGAGCAAGGGGAACTAACCGTCAAAGGAACGGGGTTACACATCAATCGTTTGAATGTTGAAACGGGTGATCTGACCCTCGAAGGTCACGTCGAGTCATTGGCTTATACCGAGGTGCACACGCGTTCCGGCGGCTTTTTCGGCAAGCTGTTTCGATAGATATGGGCTTTACGAATATCATGCAGGTGCGAGAATTGTTTTTATCCTGCGGGATGGGTTTCCTATTAGGGACATATTACGATGTTTTTCGCATTCTGCGTTGTATACTGCGTCCCGGTGCGGCGCGTGTTTTTTGGCAGGATATCTTGTTTTTCGTTACAGCGGCACCGCTCGTCTTTTTATTTACGCTCGCTGTCACCGATGGTGTCGTGCGCTTCTATTTGTTCGCAGGACTTGTGGCCGGTTTTTTTGCGTACCGCTATACGGTCGGGCGTGCGGTGGTGCGTTTTGTTACCGCTGTTATTGCCCGGTTGTCGCGTATGGGACGTCGGTTGTATGGTGTTATCCGAGTGCCGATCGGTGTGTTGAGTGAGGTGTGTCGGAATTTGATGAAAAAAATCCAAAAAAACCTGAAAAAATTAAAAAAAACACTTGAAACAAAGGATACGAGTAGTGTATAATCGATTCGTATAAGTTTGTGCGACAGAAAGGAGACGATGGCGCCGTGAAAAGCAAAAAAGCAGCAAAACGCAGAAAAAGCGTACTTCTTCGTGTAGCCATTGTCGCCTTTGCGGTGTATGTTGTGGTTTCCATGGTGCAACTGCAGTTACAACTCAGCAACGCGCAGGAGCGTTTGGACAAGCTGAACGAGCAAACAGCAGCGCAAATGGAAAGCAACGAAGTGCTGCAGGAGCAGATCGATAACAGCGACGCATACAAAGAGCAGCAGGCGCGCAAGCAAGGCATGGCAAGACCGGGTGAGACGATCTTAGTCGAGATCCCGAATGATTAAACAACGATTAAACCAGTTAGTGCAGTAGGGGGAACTCCGCAAAATGGCGTTGGAAGTAGGTACTTGTGTTGAGGGCAAGGTGACCGGTATCACCAAGTTTGGCGCATTCGTCGAATTGGAAGGCGGTCAAACCGGTATGGTGCATATCTCGGAGGTTGCGCCGACGTACGTAAAGGAAATCCGCGATCACGTCACAGAAAATCAGCAGGTCAAGGTCAAGATCCTGAACATTGGTGAGGATGGCAAGATCAGTCTTTCCATTAAAAAAGCAATGGATCCTCCGGTTCGCACCAACCGTAGTACACCGCGCCACACGTCACCCGGCCGCCCCGGCGGCTTTGAGTGGCAGTCCACCCGTACTGAGAGCAGTAACTTTGAAGAGATGATGTCGCGTTTCAAGCAGACCAGCGACGAAAAGATGCTGGATCTCAAACGGTCGCTGGACGGCAAGCACGGTGGATTTTCCCGCAGCAGAAAATCATAAAGAGGATAAGTTTACGTGCCGTTGCCCGATGGCAACGGCATTTTTTATCATAGTGAAGAGGTGAGGGAATGCGCGAAATATCGGTTTTGGAGATTGAACAGGCCGTGCGTGATTTGTGTATACAAGCAAACCGCTCTTTGCCGAAAGATGTGTGCGAGGCAATGACCTGTGCCTGCCAACATGAGCGTGTACCGCTTGCCCATGAGATCCTGTGCGATTTGGAGGAGAACATCGCTGTCGCACAGAAACGGCAACTGCCGGTATGCCAGGACACGGGTATGGCAGTTGTTTTTGTACAGTTGGGGCAGGATGTCCACGTTACCGGTGGTTTGTTAGAGGAAGCGATAAACCGCGGCGTTGCTCGCGGGTATACGGAAGGGCTATTACGTTGTTCGGTGGTGTCAGATCCTCTTGAACGCGTGAACACCAACGATAACACACCGGCTGTGATTCATCTTTCTTTGGTCGCCGGTGACACCTTGACGTTGACGGTGGCTCCCAAGGGCTTTGGCAGTGAAAACATGAGTAAACTCTATATGCTTACTCCCGCACAAGCGACCAAAGAGGAGATCATCGCTCACGTAGTCAAAACCGTTAAGGAAGCGGGATCAAATCCTTGCCCACCGATGGTGCTGGGTGTTGGTATCGGTGGCGATTTTGAACTATGCCCGTTGCTTGCCAAAAAGGCGCTTTGTCGCCCGTTTGATCAGCCGCACCCAAAGGCGGATTATGCGGCTTTAGAAAAGGAAATTTTAGCGGCGGTGAACGCTTTGGGAATTGGTCCGCAAGGATTTGGCGGGGATACGACGGCACTGCACGTAGCGATAGAAACGTATCCCACGCATATTGCCGGGCTACCGCTGGCCGTCAATGTGGGTTGCCACGTTACACGGCATGCCACAATTACCATGTAAAGGATCGTATATGCAGACTTTTAATTTTTGTGCCCCGTGCTTATTCGGCATTGAGGGGATCTTGGGTGATGAGCTGCGCCGTATGGGTGCGCAGAACGTGACTCCGCAAAACGGACGCGTGTTATTTTCCGGCGGCGAGGATATCTTGGCACGTGCCAATATCGGTAGCCGCTACGCGGAGCGTATCCAGCTGTTGGTCGGTTCGTTTTCGGCGCGCACGTTTGAGGAGTTGTTCCAAGCCGTAAAAGCGTTGCCGTGGGAGCGGTTTATCTCCCGCAAAGACGCGTTCCCGGTCAAGGGTTGGTCGTTAAATTCAACGTTGCACAGTGTGCCGGATTGCCAGTCCATCATCAAAAAAGCCATTGTCGAACGCCTTAAAACCAAATACGGCATTGGTTGGTTTGAGGAAACGGCGGCGACGGTGCAGGTGCAATTCACCATCTTAAAGGACGAGGTTTCTCTGCTGATCGATACCAGTGGAGCGGGGCTTCACAAACGCGGATACCGTCAAAACGCCGGCGGCGCACCGATCAAAGAAACGCTTGCCGCCGCGATTGTTGACGTCACCCGCGCGCGGCTCGCTGAGCAAGTGATTGACCCGTGTTGTGGGTCGGGTACCTTACTGATTGAAGCTGCGCTTGCAGCACGGCGCATTGCACCCGGTATTCGCAGACGCTTCGCTTTTATGGATTGGGACTGGATGCCGGATGAGGTGTGGCGCGCTGAACGCCAGCGTGCGATGGATCAAGTCTTGTCTGATCGGGCGTTTACCGCTATCGGAGGAGATATTGATCCCGAGGCGGTGCGTTTAGCGACGGAAAACGCCGCCAAAGCAGGTGTTGCGCGCGAGGTGCACGCAAATGTGCGTGACCTTAGGCAGTTTGTACCGGAGGGGGACAGCGGCGTTGTGTTGTGTAATCCGCCCTACGGTGAACGATTGTTGGATATTCAAACGGCACAGGATTTGTACCGTGTGATGGGGCAAGTATTTGTTCCAAAAGCGGGATGGAGTTATGCCATTATCAGCCCTGACGAGACGTTTGAGGAATTATTCGGCCGAAAGGCCGATAAACGCCGAAAACTGTATAACGGCATGTTAAAATGCCAGTTGTATTGTTACTATCGGTGAACGTGAAATGAGGAGGCGTTCTTCCATGCGGCACATTTTTATCTTAAACCCTACGGCGGGTAAGACGCAAGCGGCACTGCAATTACAGCCCATTATCGAGTCCTTTTTTGAAAAATATCCAATGGAGTACCGTATCTGTATTACCGAGCGCCCCGGGCACGCTACCGAAATCGTGAAAGAAGAAGTGGCGGTCGGCGATGCGGTTCGCTTCTATGCCTGTGGCGGTGACGGCACGGTGCTCGAGGTTGTTAACGGCTTAGCAGAAGCAGAAAACGCGGAACTTGCCTGCATACCGTGCGGTTCCGGTAATGACTTCTTGCGGATGCTCCCGGATCGCGATCTCTTTAACGATTTTCGTGCGTTGGTTATGGGAGAAGCGCGTCCCGTGGATGCTATTTTATGCAACGGTACGTGGGCTCTTAATATGTGCTCAATGGGAATGGATGCAGACGTTGCCAACCGCATGGTGAAATATAAACATCTGCCGCTGGTGAACGGCTCAATGGCGTATAATCTGGCGTTGGTGCAGACTTTTCTGCGACCGCTTGGTCAGCAGTTACGTATTGTGATGGAAACGTCGGAGGGCACGGTGGAGCGCAGCGGCAACTATATGTTTGCGCTCGCGGCAAACGGTCAATATTACGGTGGCGGGTATCACGGCTCGCCGTTATCCGAGCCGGATGACGGGCTGTTGGATTTTGTGCTTATCAGCAAGATCAGTCATCTCAAAATATTGTCCATCCTGAATTTGTATAAAACCGGTCAGCATTTGGATCTGCCGTGTTGCGAGACGTTTCGCGGTACGAAAATGCAGGTGTTGGCGGACAAACCCGCGTGCGTAACGGCGGACGGCGAGTGTTTTACCACTACCGCTGTAAGTTTCGAAATACATCCGCAAGCTGTTCGTTTCGTTTATCCTGCAGCGAACGTGGATGAATTGTTAAAAAATTATAAAAATTCCGTAATTTCCCAAAGTTCTACTTGATTTTTCCTGCAAAGTTGATACAATAGGTTTAGCACTCTCGGAGAAAGAGTGCTAAACTTGTATTTTATATCTCGTAAGGAGGAGTTTATTATGACGATGAAGCCCTTGGCTGACAGAGTAGTCATCAAAATGGTTGAAGCGGAGGAGACCACCAAAAGCGGTATTATCCTTGCCGGTTCGGCAAAAGAGAAACCTCAGGTGGCAGAAGTGATCGCGGTGGGCCCCGGCGGCAACGTAGAGGGCAAAGACGTGACCATGTATGTCAAAGTTGGCGATAAGGTCATTACCAGTAAGTATTCCGGTACTGAGGTCAAAATGGACGGCGAAGAGTATACCATTGTTCGCCAGAGTGATATTTTGGCAATCGTTGAGTAAGTATATTAGGAGGAACGAATCATGGCGAAAGAGATTCTGTATGGCGAAGAAGCGCGCAAGGCGCTGCAGGCCGGTGTGGACCAGTTGGCGAACACCGTAAAGATCACGCTCGGTCCGCGTGGCCGCAACGTGGTGTTGGATAAGAAGTTCGGTGCTCCGCTCATTACCAATGACGGTGTGACCATTGCCAAAGAGATCGAGCTGGACAACGCATTTGAAAATATGGGTGCTCAGCTCGTCAAAGAGGTTTCTACGAAAACGAATGACGTTGCCGGTGACGGTACCACCACGGCGACCTTGCTTGCGCAGGCGCTCATCCGTGAGGGCATGAAGAACGTGGCTGCCGGTGCGAATCCGATGGGTGTGAAACGTGGTATCCAGAAAGCGGTTGACGCGGTGGTTGCCGAAGTGAAAGCCAACTCCAAGAAGGTCAACGGCACCGAGGATATTGCTTCGGCTGCGACGATTTCTGCCGGTGATGCGGTTATCGGTAAGCTGATTGCCGAAGCCATGGAAAAAGTGTCGGCTGACGGTGTTATTACGGTTGAAGAGTCCAAGACTGCCGAAACCTACACCGAGGTTGTTGAGGGTATGCAGTTTGACCGCGGGTATATCACCCCGTACATGGTTACCGATACCGATAAGATGGAAGCTGTCATCGACGATGCGTATTTGTTGATTACGGATAAGAAGATCTCCAATATTCAGGACATTCTGCCGCTGCTCGAGCAGATTCTGCAGTCCGGCAAGAAACTCGTTATTATTGCCGAGGATGTTGAGGGCGAGGCGTTGTCCACGCTGATCGTTAACAAGTTGCGCGGCACCTTTACTTGTGTTGCTGTTAAAGCTCCCGGCTTTGGCGATCGCCGCAAGGAAATGCTGCAGGATATTGCCATTTTGACCGGTGGTCAGGTGATCTCCGAGGAGATCGGGCTGGAGCTGAAGGACACCACCGTTGCGATGCTTGGTCGCGCCCGTCAGGTGAAGGTCCAGAAAGAGACCACCATTATCGTGGACGGCGCGGGTGATGCCGATCAGATCAAGGCGCGCGTGGGTCAGATCCGTTCGCAGATCGAAACGACCACCTCCGATTTCGATCGTGAGAAGCTGCAAGAGCGTTTGGCGAAACTCGCCGGCGGTGTTGCCGTTATCAAGGTCGGTGCGGCTACCGAGGTCGAAATGAAAGAGAAGAAACTGCGTATCGAGGACGCTTTGGCAGCGACGAAAGCAGCTGTTGAGGAAGGCCTGGTTGCCGGCGGCGGCGTGGCGCTGATCAACGCTTCCGACGTGTTGGTTTCCATGTTGGATACCACCGACGGTGACGAAAAGACCGGTGTGAAGATCGTGCTCAAAGCGATTGAGGAGCCGGTACGTCAGATCGCGCTGAATGCCGGTCTGGAGGGCAGTGTCATCATCGACAAGATCCGCACGGAGAAAGCAAAGAACTTCGGTTATGATTTTGCTACCGAACAGTACGTTGATATGTTTGCTGCCGGTATCGTGGATCCCACCAAGGTGACCCGTTCCGCGTTGCAAAATGCTGCTTCCGTGGCAGCAATGGTTCTCACCACCGAATCGTTGGTGGCGGATAAGAAAGAGCCGTTGCCCGCAGCTCCCGCTGCACCTGCCGGTATGGACGGCATGTATTAAAAAGAACTTGCATGAGAGT
>JAFSCE010000029.1 GCA_017436915.1 Clostridia bacterium | reverse complement strand
GCGCGCTTTTCCTACCGCTTTCATCGCATCGGGGAACGCCTGCGCCACACCATGGTCAGTGATGGCAATGGCAGGGTGTCCCCATTCCGCGGCACGCATGATCAGCGCTTCCGCATCCGACACCGCATCCATTGCGGACATTTTGGTGTGCAGGTGCAGTTCCACGCGCTTGACCTCGGCGGTATCCTGCTTTTTATATTTACTGACAAGCGCCAAGGATTTGGGTGACATCACGTTTCCCTTGGCAAACGTATCGTATTCATACAGACCGCTAAGCAGTACGCAACTGCCGTTTTTGACCGATTCCATCGCTTCCAGTTTCTCTTTGTCACGACGGGTATCCGTCCACAAAATAACCGAAATAGAATTGGTACGATCCGAAATATAAAATGTGTGGCGAATACGTGTACCTTCCTTAAAAGCGCGAGTCTCATATCCAAAGACTTCGCCCCAAACGGTCGCGGTATCCCCTTCTTGTAAATGGTTCAAAGCAATAGGTGTCCCCTGCGGAATCGGACCGAAAACAGATCGGGCGGTTTCCAAATACACGGGCAAACCGTTTGCGGGCGGTGCCGTAGGATCAGCGGGAGCAAGCGGCTTGACGGTCACACCGCTTTTCGTTTCCTGTGCCCGTTTCTTTTCATATTCCGCCACGCGGCGAGCGGCAGCGGCTGCTTCCTCCTCCGCTTGGCGAAGTAACGCCTCGTACTGCTCGTCCACGCCGTCAATGCCCTCAAATTCAATGGTAATCGATTTACCGAACAATTCCGCAATCAGATCGCGGAGCATTCTGTCGGTATGCGTAGAAAGCAACACGTCTAAACGCGCACTGTTAAGAGCAATATGCCAACCGTCGTCGGTAGCGGTGCACGTGGCGTCATTAAAGGTACCGTTCACACTTACCGAACGACGGCGTAAAAACTCAATAACCGTCGAAAAGCAATCGACAGAAAGACTGTTCTCCGGATACTGCGGCAACACCTCAACGCTGTTGAGGCATAATCCTTTTTGCAACGCCTGCTCTAATAAAGACACCGTTTCAAACGGCAAAAAGGTCTTCATGCGGATACGGGTGCGCAGAAAAGAATCCCTGCGATTGACCTCGAGAGATTCCACGGTGGCACCGGCAAACTGCGAAAGCAGCTGCCCGTCGGTTATGTAAGCGGAAAATACCTGCTGTACTTCTGTCTGACTCATAACGACTCCAATTCCTCAATCAATACCGCTACCGCGTCCTGCTCAGGCACGGTGCGGATGACTTGTCCTTTTTTGAAAACGGCAACCTTGCCGTCGCCGCCGGCGATCCCGATATCGGCTTCCTTGGCTTCACCGGGACCGTTGACGATACACCCCATCACGGCGACCGTCACCGGCTTATGGATGCGGCGCAGATGCCGTTCAACCTCGTTTGCCATACCGATCAGATCCACGCGCGTTCTGCCGCAGGTCGGGCAGGAAATGAGGGTGGGCTCGTTTTGGCGAAGTCCCAACGCTTTAAGAATATCGATACCCGCTTCCACCTCGCGCACGGGATCTGCCGTGAGCGATACACGAATGGTATCACCGATACCGCCAAGAAGCAAAGAACCGATACCTGCGGCGGATTTAATAAGCCCCATACGCTCAGTACCTGCTTCGGTAACGCCCAAATGCAAGGGGTACGGGCAAGCAGTGGCGGTGAGTTCATATGCCTTTACCATCGTATCCACATGAGAGGATTTGATGGAAAGAACAATATCGGTAAAATCGAATTTTTCGAGCAAGGAGGCGTGGTACAGCGCACTGTCACGCATCGCTTCTGCTGACGGATGACCGTATTTTTCCAAAATCTCCTTTTCCAAAGAACCGGAATTAACACCGATTCGGATCGGGATGCCGCGCCCGCGGCACGCATCTGCAACCGCCTTCACACGGCTTTCGTCGCCGATATTGCCGGGATTGATGCGAATCTTATCAACGCCTGCCGCAACCGATTCCAGCGCTAACCGGTAATCAAAATGAATATCCGCCACCAGCGGAATATCCACCGCGGATTTGATTGCATCGATCAAGCACACCGCTGATTTATCAGGAATGGCAATGCGCAGAATATCACACCCCGCCTCACGGAGGGCTTTTGCCTGGCGAACCGTTCCTTCCATGTCGGTCGAAGGAACATTTCCCATCGACTGCACAGAGATCGGCGCTCCGCCACCGATCAGCACGCCGCCGACCGAAACCTGCTTGGAATCACGACGTTGCATTGCCTTCACCTCACCATTAAAATAACTTAAAAATATCACTGAACGTGACCACAACGATCAAGAGTAACAAGAGCACGAGACCGACCGCGTGCACGATTGCTTCGTACTTTTGCGGGATCGGCTTGCGCGTGATGCCCTCCCAAATCAAAAAGAGCAATCTGCCACCGTCCAACGCCGGCACGGGAAGCAGGTTGAAAATACCAACGTTAACGGTCAGCAGCACGACCAACATCAGCACACTGCCGAGTCCCGTCTGCCACTGTTCCGCAGCGATCGCATCGGCAACGGTATCACCAATAACATCAACCGTCCCCACCGGACCGGAGAGTTCATTGAGTCCGTTTTTGCCGGTGAGCAAGCCGCCCAAACTGCGCCATACCATCACCGCCACACTGCACTCGGTTTTGGCAGCTTGTGTGATGGTAGAATCAACCGTCTGAGGAATAGCGTTCACTTTGAAATCGTATTTCAGAATATATCCGCCGGTTTCTTCGTTATAATCGCGCTTGAAATTTACGGCGGGCAACGTTACCGTTTTACCGTCACGGCGAACTTCCATTTCGAAGGTCGCATCATCACTGTCCTGCAGCAATGACTGAATGTCAAACACGGTAAAGACACGCTTGCCGTCAATCGTGAGCAGGGTATCACCGGGACGCAAACCGCTTTCGAAACTCTGCGCGCCCTCCTCCTGCCACGAAACGGTGGTGCCGGCGTAGTAGGCGTTTCCGTCATTCGACGGCAGGGTGCACGCACCGAAATACACTAAAAGCAGGATGAAACCCAAGACGATATTCATTGCAGCGCCCGCCACCGTGATCAGCATGCGCTGCCAGACCTTTTTGCGATAAAAGGCGCGCGGATTATCGGCAACCGTTTCGGTTTCGCCAAGCTTAACCTCTCCGCCGCCGGCAGCGTCCTCACCCTCCATGGCACAATAGCCGCCGATCGGCAACAAACGCACAGAATAACGGGTTTCCCCTTTTCCCCAACTGAACAGTTTGGGGCCCATGCCGATAGCGAACTCATTGACCTGCACACCGGTGAGCTTAGCGACAATAAAATGTCCCCATTCATGAATAACCACAATGAGTCCAAACACGATCACCGCAGCGAGCAAGCGAAAAATATACAGCAATACAGTTGTGATGACAATCACCCTCGGTCGATAATAATACGGCGACACTCGGCATCAACCGCCAAAATGTCTTCCACGGTAGAAACAGCAGGTAACGGGCGAGAAAGTGTCTCGGCGACCAGTTCACTGATGGCGCAAAACGAGATCTTTCCTTCTCGGAACAAAAGATTCGCCTGCTCGTTAGCGGCATTGACCGCTGCCGGGTACGCACCACCCTTTTCGATGGCGGTACGGCACAGTTCGATCGCGGGGAACGCCTCGTGATCGGGCTTGTAAAAGGTCAGCTTGCCAATCTCGGCAAGATCCAACCGACGCACCGGCGGATCACCGCGAAGCGGCCACGTGAGCGCATACTGAATGGGGATGCGCATATCCGGCACACCCAGTTGTGCGAGCACGGAGTAATCGGTGAATTCAATAAGCGAGTGAATGATGCTTTCCCGATGCACCACAATATCTATATTCTCCGGTGCCATGTCAAATAACCATTTGGCTTCGATCAGTTCAAGACCTTTATTCATCATGGTAGCCGAGTCGACCGTGATTTTCTGACCCATGCTCCAGTTCGGGTGCCGCAGAGCATCCTCCACCGTCACGTGGCGCAAATCCTCGGCACTCTTACCAAAAAACGGACCGCCCGAAGCGGTTAGAATCACACGAGAAATCCCCAGTTTGGCAGACGATGCAGGCGGTGCCCAAGCACCGGCCGCAGTCCCCTGCAAGCACTGGAAAATAGCGGAATGTTCACTATCCACCGGCAAAATACGGGCATGATGCTCACGTGCCATGCGCATCACCAGCTCACCACCGGCAACCAAGGTTTCCTTGTTGGCAAGCGCCACGTCATGACCGGCTCGCAAAGCGTGCAAGGTAGGAAGCAAGCCCACCATACCGACAACCGAATTGAGTACGATGTCCGCATCCGGTAATTCTGCAAGCGTACACAAGCCATCCATGCCGGACAAAATCGGTATATTTAAATCCCGCACACGGTCGCGCAAATCGCGAGCAGCCGCTTCGTCGTACATAGCGGCCATGGTCGGGTGGAAATGGCGAATCTGTTCTTCCATCAACTGCGCGTTGGAGTGCGCGGCAAGCGCTGTAACGGTATAACCGCGCTTCTCTGCCACGTCCAAGCTTTGCGTGCCGATGGAACCGGTCGAACCGAGTATTACCAATCGTGTCACCTTAACACACTCCGATACAATTTAATACACAAGCGGGAACATGCGCACCGTCAGCAACACGGTGGGCAATACGAACAACAGCGAATCAAAACGGTCCATCATACCACCGTGACCGGGAAACAGGTTGCCAAAATCTTTTACACCGCAGCGGCGCTTGATAATCGAAGCAAATAAATCCCCCACCACCGACAACGGCGCACAAATCAACGCCAGGACAAAAATCTCACCGTATGATACATTCGCCGCGCCCTTGAGTACCGCGCTTTCATACACAAGACCTGCAAGCAAGCTGATGATAACCGAAACGGCAATACCGCCGAACAACCCTTCCACCGTCTTTTTTGGAGAAATACGGGGGCACAGTTTGTGCTTGCCGAAAAAGGTGCCGACAAAGTAAGCGCCGGTGTCTGTCATCCACGCCATCAAAAGGGCTAAGAATACGTAAAACAATCCGTCGCTGTCCCGCTCGCCCGTCGTGCGCAGATACGAAAGACACGACAGCGAAATTGACACCAAAACCGAAAGCAGGAAAACGATACCGACCTTGTCGATCGAAACCGATTCGTGATAACGAAGGGTCAAGAACACCAGCACGAGCACGTACAGCAAGCACACGACAAACACCCATCCGCCGTTCATGCGCCCAAAAAACGGTGCAATCACAGCAAACACGATCGCCGCGACCTCTAAGCCGCGGTGCTGGACAACCTTTGTTACGCTTAAAATTTCAAAAACCGCCAATCCGCAAATAAAGGAAGTCGCGATCGTCAACGCGACGCTCCACGGAATAAACAAGACGATCAAAAAGAGCGCAGCAGCAATACCGCCTGTGATCAAACGTGTTTTCATTGCATTTCACATCCTTTATTAGACCCCGCCGAAACGACGGTGACGACCGGCATAGACTGCCAAAGCGTTATCCAAATCCTTCGTAGTAAATTCCGGCCATAGAATTTCGTCAAACACGTATTCAGCATACGCGCATTGCCAAATAAGGAAATTGGACAAGCGATATTCTCCGCTGGGACGTAAGATCAGATCCACTTCCGGTTGATCGGCGGTGTAGAGATGCTTCTCAATGCACGCTTCATCAATCGCCTCGGGATCCAGTGTGCCGTCTTTTACCTTTGCGGCAATAGCACGTATTGCCGTTGCAAGTTCGGCACGGCCACCGTAGTTAATGGCAATATTAAGGATCATGCCCGTTTTATTCGCGGTGGCTTCCTCCGCTTCGTGCATGAGTTCCTGAATATCCGGTGCCAGCATCGAGCGGTCACCGATAAAGCGGGTGCGAATATTCTCTTTTTTGAAATCCGCAAGGGATTCTTTGAGATACTCACGCAACAAGTTCATGATCGCGTTGATCTCCTCTTGCGGACGTTTCCAGTTTTCGGTGGAAAACGTGTAAAAGGTGGCAACCTTGATACCGCGCTTTTCACAATGCTTGGCGATGGTACGAAAGACTTTGGCACCGGTCACGTGACCCGCCTGACGCGGCAAGCCGCGTTTTTTTGCCCAGCGGCCGTTTCCATCCATAATAATACCGATATGCTCAGGCACCACCGAAACTTCCGACGGTTTTTGTTTTGAAGAAAACAGTGCCATACGGTTTCCCTTCTTTCAGCAAGCAAGTGACCGGTGGATCACGATGTTCCGCCGGTCACAATACATTTAGATTTCCATAATCTCTTTATCTTTCTTCGCCGAGATCGTATCGATTTCCTTGCAGAATTTATCCGTGAGATCCTGCATTTTCTTTTCGGCGTTTTTGAAATCGTCCTCGGTGATTTCGGATTTTTTCTTCATATCCTTAAGTTTTTCCAACGAATCGCGACGAATCGAACGGATCGCCACCTTGGAATCCTCCGCATACTTATACACGCCTTTAACAAGTTCCTTGCGGCGCTCCTCGGTCAGCGGCGGGAAATTCAAACGCAACGTGCTACCGTCGTTTTGGGGATTCAGCCCCAAATCGGACGTCAAAATAGCTTTTTCGATATCACGCAACGAATTTTTGTCCCACGGTGCAATCATGATGGTACGCGGTTCGGGAACCGAGATCGCCGCTACTTGATTGATAGGCGTGGGTGTTCCATAGTATTCCACCATAATACGATCGAGAACCGCCGGATTTGCGCGACCGGCACGGATTGTGCCGTATTCATTCAGCAGCGCATTGATGGTCTTATCCATTTTCTCTTGGGCTTTGGCAAAAATTGTTTCCATACTTGCTCCTCCTTAAGAATGTACGACCGTACCGACATTTTCGCCGGCAATGGCGCGCACGATATTTTCAGGTTGCTCCATGTTAAACACCAAAATGGGCAAACGGTTATCGTTACAGAGACTTGCCGCCGTGGAATCCATAACCTTCAAATCACGGTTAAGAACGTCCATAAAGGTCAGCGTATCGTACTTAACCGCGTTCGGGTTTTTCTTCGGATCACTGTCGTACACACCGTCGACCATGCTCGCTTTAAAGATGATATCCGCATCGATCTCCAGCGCACGCAACGCAGACGCGGTATCGGTAGAGAAGAACGGATTGCCGGTACCGCAACCGAAGATCACGACACGTCCCTTTTCCAAATGACGCACCGCGCGATTGCGAATGTACGGTTCGGCAATTTCATTCATGGCAATTGCCGTCTGCACACGCACCTCACAGCCAAGCTGCTCGAGTGAATCGGCAAGCGCCAAGGAGTTGATGGTGGTAGCAAGCATGCCCATGTGGTCCGCACGCGTGCGATCCATCTTACCGCTGGAACGGCCACGCCAGAAATTGCCGCCGCCGACAACGATCGCAATTTGAGCGCCCGCATCAACGCATTCCTTAACCGCCTTGCAAACGCGGCTAACCGTTTCGAAATCCAAGCCGTGTCCTTGTTCACCGGACAAAGCTTCGCCACTGAGTTTAAGTAATACGCGTTTATACTTCGGATTCATGACGACACTCTCATTTCCTCTTTTTTTCTTATATATTTTACTATAAACTTATCATTCTGTAAAGTAATAACAGAAAATTTTGCCGTCAAAAATTTTATTTTAAAAAACGAGCAGAGGATACCCTCTGCTCGTTTCCTTATTTCACAATGAACGCAACCGGCATTTTCCACGAATCGTTGGAGTAATAGAAGGTGACGCTTGTCATGAGGTACTCATCCTCATAGTACATACACGAGGAACTTCCGCCATCCAAATTCGCCGCATTCACGGCACCGTGCTCCACCATAATATCGATCAGATCGGAAGCCGAGGCACCCAAGTGACCAGATTTACCTCTGCCGTCCGTTACCAGCATCAGCACCGAACCGTCGGCGCACTGACCGATCGCCGTGCGAGGATTCAAACCGCTGCCCATACCGTTCATACCACGTGCTTTTCCGTTGATCACCAACTGCACAAAATGGTTGTTGGCATCACTGCTCTCTTCTTGGAACGTTACGGCGTCGCGAATCTTCTTTTCTTCAATGAGCTGTTTAACCTCTGCCTTGGACATGCCGTCCACACTGATAATCTCCAACAGATGATCTTCCGTAAAACCGATCAGTACCAACCCTTTAAACTGATTGGGTTCATTAAGCTGAATCTCCCCATTGGAAACCACCACACCAAACGGTCTGCCGCCGGTGTTGTTGGTGGAAGCGTACAATCCGCCGTTGATACCGGCAATTGCCCCATTCGAGGTGACAAAAGTGTCTAAAGTTTCGCCTTCTTCACGCCACGGATAGATCGAAGCCAAACTGATACGAGAGGGGTCTTTGACTTTCATCAATGTCGCCTCAAAGGTTCTGCCGGGGATCTTAATGATCTCAATATCCTCGCCCTCCGTTTGAGCACTGTTAATATCCACCAAATCGGAGTCAACGGCGTCGTTCATCTGCTCCATGGAGTTGGAATCCACAACACTTTGGATCTCCTCGGGCGATAAAAACCACGAAGCCAAAAATTTAAGCTGACCGGTTTCCAAAATGGTGGTTACAAATGTCTGTCGGGCTTTAGGAGAGGCCTCTCCACAGATCATATTCAGCGATAAAAAGAGGGTAAGCGCTAAAACGACGATAAAGGCAACCACAACAACGGCGCCTCTCGCCATCCACAACCCGACCGTCTTGATGCCGGTCGAGGCAGGTGCTTTGCTTACATGCTTTGCCACGTGTATCCCCTCCTTACTCCGTCACGGCGATATCGCGCTTGTCGGCAATCGCCCAATGCGGATCGTCTATTCCGTTATCCGTATCATCGTAGTACACAAAATAGAAGGTGCTGTGCATCTTATCCGGTACAACGGTACTGCCGTAGAGTACCAACTCTTTTTCCAGCAAAATGTCGCAGGAAAACGCCTTAGCACCGTAAGCGACGAAATTAGTAACTTCGGTCACTTGGAAAGGCGGATTGCGCAACGAGTGACTGCTGGTAAAGGTAATATCCACACCCGTCGCCCATTTCCACGCAACGTTACGCAAATACGAATCGTCGATGAGATGCTCCGCTAACTGATAAAACCCATATCGCTCACCCTTTAGATCGCGCGTCATAAAAAGGTTCCACAGTTTCGCCGCCTCTAACGGGTCGGGGGCGTTTTGAATGATAGCGGGCATGGTTTGTGTGACAACCTGATTTTCAATGGAAACTTCATCTTTTTGATCAGCAATCTCCACGCGCGAACCCAAGTTATCATACACCGATACATCCACCGTTCCCGAAAGCGTGCAGAGAAGATAGGTGGCTTTCTTGGGGATATCTTCATTGTACTCATACAGGTATTGATACTCTTCCAGTTCGGTCAACACCGCGGCTGAAAGCGGCAGCTCTTCCCCGTTGTTCTTGACAGTATAGTTAGAGGGAACGCTGATTACGGGATAGTCGGAAAGAGATCCGCTCTCATACAACTCCAAACTGTAGGGCGCCGTATTTCCGAAAAGATCGGTCAACGTCACGTTCGGTAAAACCGATGACGACAGTGCATATTTTATCGTCTGTCCATTCTCGGACAACGTACCGTCCACAGGCGCACCGTTTTGCGTTACTTTCAGCGTTACCGGGAGTTCCATCTCAAATCGATATGGGGTAACCTTACACGAGGATACTTCCCACAGATCCGCGGTGAAAATACCCAATTTCGTTTTTTGTCCCGTATAAGTCAGTCGCAGTTCTCCCATTCGGTAGCCACTGCACAAAGCATTGAAAATGAGCGTTTTTTCGTCCGAAGCGGCGGTTTCGGAAACCTCAGTCGACATGTCTCCGCCCATCAAAGAGGTCATATACTGCGAAAGTGTATCCGTATCTAACCCTTCCAGGGAAGCCAGCGTATCCAACTGACCTTTTCCGGCAGCTTTTTGTATTTTCTGCAAATAGGAATACGCCACGTTTTCCGGTTGAGAGGACTCATACCACGACAACACGTAATAAACGTAACCCAGCGCCGCTGCGGCTAACACAACCAGTACGCCCAAGTATATTAAAAATTTACGGCCGAGAAAACGCGGCTTTCTCGCCGGCTTTTGAGGAAGATCGCTTGCTTTTTCCAATGGCGGTTGTTCCGTTATCGGCAGCTCGCGTTCTTCTACCGCTAACGCTGTGTTACGTTCGTCCATAGTACTTTCGCTTCCTTTCCCGTTATCTCTCGACAAGAATACCATAATTACGACCAAAAAGCAACCGCATCGCCATGAAAAATCCTGCCAGGTACTTTTTTTTAGAAAAAGAGTATGGTATACTGAAACGTGGAGTTGATAACTATGCCGTCCACTTTACTGCACATCTGCTGTGCCCCTTGCTCCGTTCGGTGTATTGAAACCTTGCGGGACGAAGGTATCGAGCCAACAGGATATTGGTATAATCCTAACATTCATCCGTACACCGAGTATCGAAGCCGTAAAACCACGTTGGAAGAATACGCAAAAACGATCCACCTGCCGCTGATCGTCAACAACGAATACGGTCTGCGTCCTTTTTTGCAGGCGGTGGGCAACGATTTTGACAATCGGTGCATCACTTGCTATCGGCAACGGTTAGAAGAAACGGCACGCTGTGCCGCCGAGCGAGGTTTTGAATCGTTTACCACGACCTTGCTCATCAGCCCGTATCAGAATCACGAGCTGATCGTAGCGGTTGCCAAAGAAGCAGCCGCCGCCCACGGCGTGACCTTCTTGTATCGGGATTTTCGCCCAACCTTTAAAGAAGGCCAACAGATCGCGCGGGACAGCGGCTTTTATATGCAGAAATATTGCGGCTGTATCTTCAGCGAAGAGGAACGGTATCGCCGTCGGAAAGCACCAAAAGTGACGGAGTAAATACCGCTTTTTGGCTACACACTGTCAGCGAATATCCCCTTAAAGGATATTCCTTGAAGTGCCACCTATCATCGGGTTCCGTATGCAATCCCGACAATCCGATACCAACGGCTTTTAGGTAACTTTCTTTTTTCGTCCAAAGCGAAAAGAATTTTTCACGTGTCAGCGGTTCACTGATGCCCAGATACCGTTTAGCCAAGCGCTCCGTATCAAGAGGACGGTGCTGTTCGAGATCTACACCGATCGGCACATCATCCAATGCACAAACCGCAAAGTCACCACTGTGCGAGATACTGAAATGCCAGTCGGGATGGTCTGCAAGATACGGCTTGCCGTGTTCATCCATCGCAACCGTGACGTCCCGCTCACGCAGGCCGACGGTGCGCAGGCAGGCATCCAGCGCCAGTCCGGCGCACAAGCTGCGCGCGCGATCCGCCTCGTTTTTCAAGGCAGCCGCCTTTTGCAAGCGCATGTCGGATAAAATATTTGCCGCTTGCGGCGCGTGTGCACAGGATACCGCAATCAAGACCATCTCTCTCCCCCCTTTTCGTCCAGTATAGCGTACTTATAAAAATTTGTCCAGTTGGAGGTTTTTACTATGAAACGCATTGCTCGCTTTGAATCTGTCAGTGAATGTCAATTTGCTGCCGATTTTGCCGATTGCTTCGGCGAGACCACTACCCCCGCTTTGCCGGCTCTGCCGCGCCGTGCAACCGCCGGATCTGCCGGGTATGACTTTTATCTGCCCTGTGCCATTCGGTTAGAACCGGGTGAATCCGTCAAAATCCCCACCGGTGTGCGCGTGCACATTGACGAGGGATGGGTGCTCAAGATCTACCCGCGCAGTGGTCTCGGCTTTAAGTTCCGTTTACAGCTCAACAACACGGTCGGCATCATCGACAGTGATTATTACGGTGCCGATAACGAGGGGCACATCCTGATTAAACTCACCAACGATTCCCGCGAAGGGAAAATCGTCGATTTACCTGCCGGAGCGGCGTTTGCACAAGGTGTGTTTGTAGAATACGGCATTACCGAGGACGACGATGTTGCCACAGAGCGCCACGGAGGACTTGGCAGCACAAGCAAATAACGATAACAGATCCATATAAAAGGAAGTATTCTATGAAAAAAGTTTTCGAATCCGATATTCAGCCCTTCAAAATGTGCGAAAACATCTATTTCGTTGGCAGTACCAAGGTTTCCGTGCATATTATTGAAACCGACGAAGGGTTAGTCATGCTCGACACCGGCTATCCCGATATGTACGAACAAATTTTGAACAGTATGGAAGCACTCGGGCTTGATCCCAAAAATATTTGCGCTATTTTTCACACGCACGGTCACATTGATCATTTTGGTTGCACAGAAAAGTTTAAAAAATTAAGCGGCGCCAAAACCTACATCAGCCGTATTGATAACGATATCGTAAACGGCAAACTGGATCTTTCCTGGGCAAAGGAATTGGGCTTACCAACCCCGTCCTTTTTTGATTGCGACGTGCTGATTGAAGACGGCGATTGCTTTTCGTTTGGCAACGTAACCATCCGATGCCGGCTTACTCCCGGGCATACGGACGGTGTGCTTTCATTTTTCATTACCGTTCCGTCGTCGAGTAAGTCTTTGGTTGCCGCCATGCACGGCGGAGTCGGACTTAATTCAATGACAACGCCGTTCTTAACGGCATACAACTTACCGTTCACCTGCCGAGATACGTTCCGAAACGGCCTGCATGCACTTGCCGACGAACGTGTCGATATTGTTCTGGGGAATCACCCCCAACAGAACGACACGCAAGGAAAACTCAATAAAGTGTTATCAGGAGAAAGCATCGTGGATCATGACGAGTGGGTTAAGTTCTTGACAGCAACAGAATGTGCATTCGACCACGAACTCAAAAACGGATTATAAAAAAAACCTCCCGCTTTTCCGTGATGTTCTTAACGGAGAATTAGTGGGTGGTATGTAACCGGAAGGTGTAAAAACCTTCCGGTTATTACTTTTTATGCGGTTTTTGCAGTAGGTTGTGTGAGGACTTCGATGGCAGGGATGCCTTCCTGTTCGGGCAGTC
>JAFSCE010000028.1 GCA_017436915.1 Clostridia bacterium | reverse complement strand
TTATCCTGCACAGCTTTTGTTTTTTATATACCGAGTTCCTTTAGGATAGCGTTGGCAACGTGCTCTGCCAAGACCTCGTTTCCCTCGGGTGTGTGATGGAGATTATCCTCACATTTGTAATACCGCTCGTGTTGTTTGCAAACAGCATACAGATCGTTGACGGGGACGTTTTCCTCTTGCATCACTTCGCGTGCGGCATCGTTGAAATTCGATACCAACTCTTGCTCAAACGAAAACGTAACACCGGTACCGGTGTTATCCGGTCCGACCTCTCTGCCGGGAAGCGGTGTGGTGGTCGCAAAAACGACTTTCGCACCGGCGGCGCGGGATAACTTGATAATCTTCCGCAACCCGCTTTTGTACTCCTCAAGCGAAATCATAGGTTCACCCAAATACGGCATTAACGTCATATCCCAGTATCCGCTGTTAAAATGTACCAAATCGAACGTTTTGCCGTGTGCGGACAGCAGATTCATCAAGTGCCGAAGATTGTTGTAGACGAACTTACCGTTTTCACCCTCAAATACGACGACTTCGCACTTGCCGGCCAGTTTTTCTTTGACGATCGGCGCATACCACGCCTTGATGGAATCGCCGAGTAATGCTACTTTTTTCATCAGTGATACTCCTATCAGGTTTTACTAAATTTCATTACCAATGAATGGGGGAGAAGCTTGCACAGTACGCGGTAGAACTTATACAGCAGTCGATTGGTGTACCATCTTTTGCCGCGCAGTAATCGTGCGAGCGATTTTTCGGCAACGATTGCGGGATGGCAATAAGGGAGCGTTTCAAAGGTGCGCGACCGACCGACAATGTCGGCGACCTCGAGGAAATTCGTTGCCATCGGTCCGGGACACACGGTAAGCACCGTGATTCCCCGCGGGCGGAGTTCCTCACCGAGCGATTTGGAAAACGCGGATACGTACGCTTTGGTAGCGGAATAGACCGTCATACGCGGTGTCGGCGCGAACGAGGCAATGGAACTGACGTTAAGGATTCCCGCCCCGCGCTCCATATACGGGATGGACAACACCGTGACCGCCGTCAGTGCGCGGCAGTTAAGATCCACCATACCGGCTTGTTCGGCGCAGTTTGCCTCGGCAACAAGGCCGAGTTTTCCGCAACCCGCGTTGTTGATAAGCAGTGCGATCTGCGGCTTTTCCGCTTCCAACTCGCGCTGATAGGTTTCAAAACTGTTCGTGTCCGTCAGATCAAGCGGCAGACAACGAATGCGATGCCCCGCAAACCGCGAAGCGAGCATTTCCAATTTTTCAAGACGACGGGCAACCAACCAAATCTCCTCAACGTCAGGCATTTGGCTGATGACTTGCTTGAGATATTCTTCGCCGAGTCCGCAAGACGCACCCGTGATAACGACCGTTTTTATATCGTCAACCCCTTTGTCGTTTTTATCAGTGTAGCACATCTTTCAAAATACTTCAACAATTTTCTTGCAGAACGTAAAATCGGGTATTCCATTTTGAAAAGAACTATGATACAATAAATCTAATATTGGGGAATTGTGAGGTTTTATAGTATGCAGCAGCCGATTACCGATGCCGAATCCCCTCGTTTGGAGGAGGATCGCATCATCGGGCGTAATGCCGTGTTAGAGGCGCTTCGTTCCGGCCGTACGCTGGATTGCCTTTGGATCGCCAAGGGCGAGCGTGGCGGCAGCATCGGTCTGATTCGCGGCTTGTGTCGCGAACAGGGCGTCCCGATCAAGGAAGCGGATATCCGCAAGCTCACGGCTGTCGGCGGCGCGAATCATCAAGGCGTGATCGCGTTTGCCGCCTGCAAGGAATATGCCTCACTGGAAGACGTGTTCCGCCGTGCGGAAGAGCAAAACGAGCCGTTGTTCGTGATCGTGTGTGACGAACTGGAGGATGCACACAATCTCGGCGCGATTCTTCGAAGCGCGGAGGCGGCGGGGTGCCACGGCGTCATCATTCCTAAACGGCGTGCCGTGGGGCTCACCGGTACGGTGTACAAAACCTCGGCAGGCGCGGTGGAATATATGCCCGTTGTGCGGGTTTCCAATCTCACCGAAACACTCAAAACGCTTAAAAAGCGCGGCGTGTGGGTGTACGGCATGGATATGGACGGCGCAACCTGGTGCCAGACCGATTTTTCGGGTGCCGTCGCTTTGGTGGTCGGCTCGGAGGGACACGGCATGAGCCGCCTTGTGAAAGAGCAGTGTGACCAAATTGTGTCGTTGCCCATGCGCGGCAAGATCAACTCGTTAAATGCGTCGGTGGCGTGCGGGATCATGGTATACGAAGTAGCACGTCAGCGACTTGGCTTGAAATGACAGAGGATAGGGTGATCGTGATGAAAAAAGAACAAACCGCACCCCTGCAGGAAACAGAAAACAGCGAAGCGGAACGCGAGAATACGACCGAGTTCCCCACGGTAGTGGCAGTGGAGCCGGAGTATCAAGCGGTGAAAGCCCCTGCGGCACACGTCAAGAAAAAGCGCGGTCTCTTCAAAAGTCGCGCCAAGGCAAAAGCGGTGGTGGAAGAACCGGTGGTGGAAGAACCGGAAACCCTCGCGGATGCGGAGGAAGAAATCAAGGTATACGCTGAAGAGGGGCTGGACGATACCCGCGAAGTGTCGGTCTCACAGAAAACCCGCGTGCTGGATAGTGACGAGGACGAAGACGAAAGTCAGGAGCACGCTACCCAGATGCTGCTTGACGGTTTTGAAAGTGAAGAAGAAGCGGAAGAAGGCGAGAGCGAAACGCTCCGCCGTATCCGCCGGGAAAAAATTCAGGACTTTTCGCAAAAGCGCGAGGAGCACGAGCGCGCCGAAGCAGAGCAAGCCGGGGAGCCCGTTGAGCGCGGCGAGGTCGTATATCCGGAAACGCCGCTCGAACAGCCCGCAGAGGAACAACCAAAAGAAGAACTCACCACCCGTCAGCAGATCGTCGCGTTGCGCCAAAAACTGCAGACGGCGCAGCGCAAGGCAAACACCTCGCTGTTTGTCACCGCTGTAGTGGAGATCATTTTGTTCATCATTGCGATGCTCTCTTTCGTTTCTCCGGCAGTTTCCATGAACCCGATCGCGTATTTGATCATTCATTTGCTTTTGTTTGCGGTGATACTGTTTGCGGCACGAGGACGTTTGATGGCCGGCTTGTCCCGCTTGTTCAACAAAACGGTGACGGCGGAAAGCGGCATCGCGCTTACAGCGGTGCTTACGCTTCTCCACACGGTATTGCAATTTTTAAATACGAGCGGCGTTACGGACGGCACCACCCCGATTCTCACTGCTGTTTCCGGTCTGTCGCTGTTGCTTATGCAGGTGGCAGATAAACTGGAAGCAGATCGTGTCAGCCGCAACTTCTCGTTGGCGGTAGCGCAAGGCGAAAAACTCACGGCAAAACGCATTAAGGATAGCGGTCTTGCAGAAGAGATCGGTCGTCCCGCCGTTGCACTCGGCGAGCCGCGCGTGACCTATTTCCGCAAAACGGAGTTGTTGGCGGACTACCTCAAAAATTCTGAAGATACACAGTGCGAGGGTGCACTGATGCGGTGGTATCTGCCTGTTGCGGTAGGCGTCTCGTTGGTTGCTGCGGTGGTTTATCTGATCGTCAACGGTCTTACGACGTGGTTGCTCGCCGTGACTTTGTTCTGCGCGATGATCGCGGTTTCGGCGCCCGTATCGGTGCTGTTGTCCCTGCGTTCGGCGCTCTCGGCAGCGTCAAACGAGTTGCGCAAAAAGGCAACTGCGGTTGTCGGCTATCAAGCCGTTGAGGAATACGGTGCTTCTCACGCCGTTGCACTGGATGCGATCGATCTGTTCCCGGAAAACGCCGTTTTGCTTCACGGTATTAAGACCTTCTCCGGCACGCGCATCGATGAAGCGATTCTCGACGCCGCCTCGGTTTCCATTCGAGCAGGCGGCCCGTTGTCCCACGTGTTCCGCCGTATGATCTTAAATAAGGTAGATATGCTCCACGAGGTCGACACCTTGGTGTACGAGCAGGACATGGGGTTATCCGGTTGGGTGAGCGGTCGCCGCGTGCTGATCGGCAATCGCAAATTGCTCGATAATCACGGCATTGACATCCCGTCCAAGGATTATGAAGAACGCTATGCCAAGGACGGTCGCCAGCTGGTGTATCTGTCGATCGCGGGTGAACTGTCCGCCATGTTCGTTGTCAGTTATATCGCGGATCCGCGGATGAAGAAAATTTTGACTGATCTTACGCACCGTCGCATCACGTTGTTGGTGCGCACCTGCGATCCGAACGTTACCGAATCGTTGATTGCTTCCACCTTCGGCCTTAATGGTTTTTACGTGGAACTGTTGGGCGCTCCCGCAGGGCGTTCCTTTGAAGCGCTTGTGGATGGAGTATCCGAACAAGAATCAGCCGGCATTGTGTCGGCGGGCGGTGTTGACCGCATGATGGATGCCTTGGCAAAATGCCGCCGCCTGCGCACCGGTGCACGGTGGTTTACCGCCATCCAGGTGGCGGTGGGCGTTATCGGCATCGCCCTGACCGCAGGCATGGCGTTCGTCAGCGGTGTGTTGATCCCGCCGCTGTATGCTGTGGAGTTCCTTGGTATCACCGCCTTAGTGATGGCGGGCGTGTCCCTTGGCATCGGCAAGTCTTAAGGATTACTTCCGTCATTTCTACCAAAAATCCCCCCTCTGCTTTTATGCAGAGGGGATTTTTTTATTTTTTACTATATTTTCGGTTGAAATCTCTGTTTTTATAGGTTATAATTATCAAAGAACAATCATACATGTAAAATGTTTTTGTGTATTATTGCTCAATTTTTGTCAAAAGTCCTCGGTTAGAAGTTTTTTAACCGATGATATGAAAGGGGAGTCCAACTCTTGAAACAGTATGATGCAAAGCACATCCGAAACGTCGCACTTGTCGGTCACGCCGGCTCAGGTAAGACCTCGCTCGCCGAGGCGATCGCGTTTACCACGGGTTTAACGGATCGTTTGGGTAAAGTGGCGGACGGTAATACTATTTGCGATTTTGATCCCGAAGAGATCAAACGCGGGGCATCGGTGTCACTGTCGCTGTTGCCGGTGGAATGGAAGGATACCAAGATCAACTTGTTGGATACTCCCGGTTCGTTTGATTTTGCGGGCGGGATGAGCGAGGGTATCCGTGCAGCGGGTAGTGCCGTCATCGTCATCTCCGGTAAAAGCGGCATCACGGTCGGCGCGCAAAAAGCGCTGGCTGCAGCTCGTAAAAAGGGCATTGCCCAGTTGTTGTTCGTCAACAAGCTGGACAGCGAGCACGCGGATTTCTATAAAGTGTTTGAAGACATGAAAGCCAAATTCGGCCCCACGGTCTGTCCGTTGGTCGTGCCGTTTGTTGAAAATCACAAGGTTACTTGCTACGTTAACATTTTGGAATACAAAGCGTACACGTACAAAGACGGCAAAGCCACCGAATGTCCGTTGCCCGATATGGGTCACCGTTTGGACGGCTTGCGCACCGCCATTTACGAAGCGGTTGCCGAAACCAGTGAAGAGTTGATGGAAAAATATTTCTCGGGTGTGGATTTCACTCCCGATGAACTCATCTTGGGTCTTGCTACCGGTGTCCGCCGCGGTGAGATCTGCCCCGTGTACTGCGGCTCCTCACAGATGCTCGAGGGTATCGACCAGTTACTTAACGGCCTAATGTGGCTGGCTCCGTGGGCAGAAACCGTCGCGGGTGAAACGGGTGTTGACCCGAACGGCGAAGAGGTACATCTCACCGTTAACGAGCAGGCACAGACTGCTGCCATCGTCTTCAAGACCGTGGTGGACCCGTTTGTCGGTAAACTGCTGTACTTCAAAGTCATCAGCGGTAAAATGACACCCGATTCCACGCTGCTCAACATGCGAACCGGCACAACCGAAAAACTTGGTAAGCTGTTCATGGTGCGCGGCAAACGGCAAGAGGAAGTGCCGTGTGTCGCAGCGGGTGATATCGGCGCGGTCGCGAAACTGGCGGTCACTAACACGGGTGATACACTCTGCGCCCCCGTTCGTCCCGTTATTTTGCCGGGTGTCAACTTTGAAGCACCTTCTTTGTCTATGGCGGTATATGCCAAGAACAAGGGCGACGAAGAAAAGATCGTGGCGGGCTTGAACCGCTTGAAAGAAGAAGATCCCACCATCTCGCTTGAGCAGAACAGTGAGACCCGCGAACAGGTGTTGTCGGGCCTCGGTGAGCAGCACTTGGATGTGACGATCTCCAAACTTAAAGCGAAATTCGGTGTAGAAGTCGTGCTTCAAGCCCCCAAAGTGCCGTACCGTGAGACCATTCGCGGTAAGGTCAAGGTGCAGGGCCGTCACAAGAAGCAATCCGGCGGTCACGGTCAGTTCGGTGACGTGTGGATCGAGTTTGAGCCCTGTGACAGCGAAGAACTCGTTTTCGAGGAAACGGTGTTCGGTGGCTCCGTCCCGAAAAACTATTTCCCCGCCGTTGAAAAGGGACTCCGTGACAGTGCCAAACGCGGTGTGTTGGCGGGCTTCCCGTTGGTCGGTGTAAAAGCCACGTTGGTGGACGGCTCGTATCATCCGGTCGATTCGTCCGAAATGGCGTTTAAAACGGCGGCGTCCATCGCGTATAAAGAAGGTATCGCCAAAGCTTCCCCGGTGTTGCTCGAGCCCATCAGCACCGTGTATGCTTATGTGCCGAACGATACCACCGGTGACATCATGGGTGATATCAACAAGCGCCGCGGCCGTATCATCGGTATGAATCCGGCGGATGAGCCGGATATGACCTGCGTGTCGGCGGAAGTTCCAATGGCGGAGATGGCGGATTATTCCAAGATGCTTCGTTCCACCACACAAGGACGCGGATACTTTACACAAAGCTTCGCACGCTATGAGGAAGCACCCATGAACGTCGCGAAGAAGATCATGGACGAGTATCAAGCGGAAGAAGATTAACGCAAAAGCGGGCAGTTATACTGCCTGCTTTTTGTGTTTTCTTTTAAATAATGCTTGCAAAACGTCACGAAATAGGGTAGAATAACCGTAGTATGTATATATGGAGGATTTTAAAATGATTTCTGCAGGTGATTTTCGCAACGGCGTCACATTTGAAATGGACGGCAATGTGTATCAGATCGTTGAATTCCAGCATGTAAAACCCGGTAAGGGCGCTGCGTTCGTGCGTACCAAGATCCGCAACGTCATCGCCGGTACTGTCGTGGAGCGCACCTTCAACCCCAGTGATAAATACCCGACCGCGTTCGTTGAGAGAAAGGAAATGGAATATTCCTACAACGACGGCGATCTGTATTATTTCATGGATCTCGAATCCTACGAGATGATCCCGCTTAACAGCGACATTCTCGGCGACAACTTCAAGTTTGTCAAAGAGAACATGGTCTGCAAAGTTATGTCCTACAAAGGCAAGGTCTTCGGTGTTGAGCCGCCGAACTTTGTCGAGTTGCAGGTCACCAAGACCGATCCCGGCTTTAAGGGCGATACGGCTACCAACGCCACCAAGCCCGCTACGCTGGAGACCGGCGCCGAGATCCGCGTACCGCTGTTCATTGACGAGGGCGAAATGATTCGTGTGGATACCCGCGTCGGTGAGTACATGGAGCGCGCATAAACATAATCGTATTGAACATTCTATTTTAGTAGCAGGAGGTACTGTATCATGACGATTACGGAAAAAGTTGCTTACTTGAAGGGTTTGCTGGAAGGTCTCGGCGTTGACGCAGAGTCCAAGGAAGGCAAGATCTGGAAAGCAGTTATGGATGTTTTGGCAGACGTTGCGATCAGCATCGAAGATCTGGAAGCCACGGTTGAAGAAATGGGCGAGCAGGTCGATACCATCGACGAGGATCTGGACGCGCTGGAAACCGACTATTACGATGAGTATGACGAAGACGATTGCGATTGCTGTGATTGCGACGACGAGTTCTACGAGATCACCTGCCCGAACTGCGACGAGGAGTTCGGCGTAGATGAAGATACGTTGCTCGACGGCGGTGTGGAATGCCCGAACTGCGGCGAGCACTTGGAGTTCGATTTGAGTGACTGCTGCGACGACGATTGCGACTGCGGTTGCTGCGACGACGAATAAAACTGCTTTAAAAAAGCGGGGATCCGATTGGATCCTCGCTTTTTTGTTTGCCGAAAAAAGGAGCGGATGCCGAAGCATCCGCTCTTTGTGTATATATTTTATACAATACCCTGTGCCATCATGGCATCGGCAACCTTCTGGAAACCGGCAATGTTCGCACCGGCGATCAGATCGCCCTTCATGCCGTACTTTTCAGCAGCATCGAAGGAGTTTTTGTAGATGTTCGCCATGATCTGACGAAGCTTCGCATCGACTTCTTCTGCCGTCCAGGAATACCGCATGGAGTTCTGGCTCATTTCCAAACCGGACACCGCCACACCGCCGGCGTTAACTGCCTTGGAGGGAGCAATAACCGTGCCGTTTTGTTTGAGCAGAGCCACGGCATCCTCGGTGGTGGGCATGTTCGCCACTTCAACGTAATACTTCACGCCGTTTTTAACGATGTTCTTCGCATCCTCAAGGCGAACTTCGTTTTGCGTAGCGCAGGGCATTACGATATCGACCTTCTGCTCCCACGGCTTCTTGCCTTCAAAATAGGGAACACCGAACTTGTCGGCATAATCCTTCACTTTGTCGTGACCGGAAGCACGCATCTCGAGCATGTAGTTGATCTTTTCCTCGGTGCAGATACCGTCTGCATCGTACACGTAGCCGTCGGGACCGGAGATGGTCACGACCTTACCGCCGAGCTCGGTCACCTTTTTCACGGTACCCCAAGCAACGTTACCGAAACCGGATACCGCAAAGGTCTTGCCCTTAATGTCGTCGCCGAAGGACTTAAGCATTTCCACAACGTAATATACCGCGCCGAAACCGGTGGCTTCGGGACGAATCAGCGAACCGCCGTAGGCAATACCCTTACCGGTCAGCACGCCCTCGTAGCGGTTGACCAAGCGCTTGTACTGGCCGAACAGATAGCCGACCTCGCGCGCGCCCACGCCGATATCACCGGCGGGTACGTCGGTATCCGCACCGATGTGACGGTACAGCTCGGTCATAAAGCTCTGGCAGAACGCCATGATCTCGTTATCCGACTTACCTCTGGGATCGAAATCCGAACCGCCCTTGCCGCCGCCCATGGGCAAGCTGGTCAGGGAGTTTTTAAAGGTCTGCTCAAAGCCGAGGAATTTGATGATGCTCAGGTTCACGGACGGATGGAAACGGAGGCCGCCTTTGTAGGGGCCGATCGCACCGTTGAACTGAACGCGGTAACCGCGGTTGACCTGCACCTTGCCGGCGTCATCGACCCACGGCACACGGAACATGATCACGCGTTCCGGCTCGACCAAACGCTCCAGCAGTGCAGCTTTTTCGTACTGCGGATTGGCTTCGATCACCGGACGCAAGGATTCTAAAACCTCGTTAACCGCCTGAATAAATTCGGGCTGGTCGGGGTTGTCACGAACGACTTTTTCCAAAACGGAATCAACGTAAGACATACTATTCTTCTCCTTACTTACAAAATCCTGGAAAACAGTATACCATACCTCCTCTTGTATTGCAAGTATTTTGTATAAAAATTTCAAATTGACGGCTTTTCTGCCTTAAATTTCATTTTTTGCCACTTTTTTGAAGAAATCCGCGTGTTAAGTTGCAGGATTTGCATATTTTCCATCATTATGATACAATAACCGCAATGGGGTGATGACAAATGAAGATCATGGCAGTGGATTTGGGACTGGTACGCACCGGTCTTGCCATATCGGACGAACTGGAACTGCTGGCATCGCCGATCGGTACGGTGACGGAGCGTGACTTGAACGTGCTGGCGAGCAAGATCGCCGCGGCGGCTGACGCACACGGAGCAGGTGCGTTGGTGGTCGGCTTGCCTCGCAACATGGACGGCAGTAAAGGGGAGAGCGCCGAACGCGCTGAAGCGTTTGCCGAACAATTACGCACACTCACCGGGTTACCCGTATCACTTTGGGACGAGCGCTTAACCACGGTCTCAGCTATCGGATATTTGAACGAGACCAACGTGCGCGGCAAAAAGCGCAAAGCAATCGTGGATACGGTGTCCGCCACGATTATTTTGGAGGATTATCTAAAAAGCCGTCGATAACACAAACCGAACCTCTCACCGCTTTTGGCATATAGTAAAGTGAGAGGTGATATGAATGGAATGGACAACTGTCTATATTAGCTCTGTTACCAACGCTATGCGCGGCAAAGCGTTGTTAGAACGGCAGGGTTTTACGGTTCACATGCAGCGTTCCTCACATGCAAAGGAAACCGATGGCTGCGGCTACAGCTTGCTGGTCCGCGGTGAGGTGCAGCCGATCATGACACTGCTGAATAAAGCGGGAATTCGTGTGCTGCGCACCGAGCACGGAGGTGTTCGGCGTTGATTTATTTGGATAATGCCGCGACCACGTACCCTAAACCGCCGGACGTGCACCGCGCCATGGCAGAAGCGCTGATTCATTACGGTGCCAACCCCGGCAGAGGCGGTTATCGTATGGCGATGACAACGGCGGAGCGCGTATACGCTTGCCGCGAAGCGTTGGCATCGCTTTTTTCGTTGGAGGACCCGTCGGGGGTGGTGTTCACACCGAACTGTACCGGTGCTCTGAATCTTGTCATTAAGGGCTTGCTGTCACATGGCGGTCACGCGGTGATTACCGATCTGGAACACAATTCGGTGATCCGCCCGCTGGAGGCGCTCGACGGCGTCACCTACACGACCGTTACGGTAGATCCGTTCAAACCGCAGGAAACCGCGTGGCGGATTCGCCGTGCGATCTTACCAAACACGAAATTGATTTTGTGTACGCATGCCTCCAACGTGTTGGGGAAACGCACTCCGATTCGCGCGATCGGCGAGGTGGCAGGAGCCATGAAGATTCCGTTCGCGGTGGACGCGGCGCAAAGCGCCGGCATCTTGCCCATCAATATGCAAACCGATCACGTAAACTTTTTATGCTTGCCCGGTCACAAGGGCTTGTACGGACCAATGGGGATCGGTGCCTTGTTGTGCCGATCAGAGTATCCGCTCTCCACGCTGATCGAAGGGGGAACGGGCAGCCACTCGCTCTTGGTATCACAACCGGAGGAGTTGCCGGATCGGTTGGAAAGCGGCACACTGAACGTCCCCGCTATCTGCGGGTTGCTCGGCGGTATCCGCTGGATCGAACGAAATGGCGGTGTCGAGGCAATTGCCAAACGCGAAACAGCGCTTATGCGCACACTTTACGAACAGTTGGCGAATGTGCCGCATCTCCGTTTATACACACCGTACCCCGATTTGTCGGCGACAGTGCCGCTCATGACGTTCACGGTTAACGGGCAAACAAGTGAAGAGACGGCACGGCGGCTCGGTGAGTACGGCGTTGCGGTTCGTGCAGGTCTGCACTGTGCACCGTCGGCGCATCGCCGCATGGGAACATTGGAGAGTGGCGCGGTGCGACTTTGTCCCTCCGCTTTTACCACGCGTGAGGACCTGGAAAAAGTGCGTAAAATCTTAACGGAAATTGCAAGAACCCCTTGAAATCAACACAGAATCTTGATACAATAAAATTGAATGACGTGTAAAGGCGGTGGTGAAGCATGGGCTCCTTTTTTTCGACAATGTGGGAAAGTATTCTGAATTTTCTGAGAACCTATAATTGGTTTGCGGATACTCTGGATATCGTAATCGTTGCGTTTGCGATCTACAGCATTATTCGTCTGGTGCGGGATTCCCGCGCCGAACAACTTCTCAAGGGCTTTTTCTTGCTCGGCTTGGCATATGGCGCCGCCTATTTGTTGGAACTGACCACTTTAAAATACGTTTTGCAGATCGTCTTTGATAACGCGCTCATTTTGCTCGTTGTTATCTTCCAACCCGAGATCCGCCGTATGTTGGAGCAGGTCGGTCACAGCGGCTTTAAACGGTTCAAAATTCTTGGTCTTAATGAAGAAGAAACCGAAGTTTATATCCAACAATGGAAAAGTGCCATCTCCGCGACCTGTTCGGCAGCCAGCCAGTTGCAGCGAGAAAAAATGGGCGCACTCATCGTCTTTGAACGCAACACCCGTTTGGGTGAGATCGCCGATTCCGGTACACCGATCAATGCGGACGTCACCGGCGAACTGATCGGCAATATTTTCTTCAACAAAGCCCCTCTGCACGACGGTGCGATGATCATTCGCGATGCCAAGATCGTCGCGGCGGGTTGCATTTTACCCTTAACGGACGATACCACCATCAGCCGCAGTTTAGGTACACGTCATCGCGCCGGTGTCGGCATGAGTGAAAATTCCGATGCGGTCGTGGTGATCGTGTCGGAGGAAACCGGCATTATCTCGGTTGCAAAGGGCGGGGAACTCACCCGTAACTTTACAACGGAGAGTTTGCGTATTGAATTGGAAAATGAAATCGTGTGGCGCAACGTGCGTTCGGATTCCGAGAAAAAGGAATCCCGTATTGCTGCTTGGTTGCGTAAGTGGAGGTCGAAATGAAAACTAAATTTTCACTAAACGCCCTCTTGCATAACGAGCGTGCTTTGCTCATCATTTCCGTGATCGCGGCTATTTTGATCTGGGCGCTGGTGTCCTTTGGTCCCGGTAACATTCAAGAAAGAACCATCACCATCACCGAAACGGTTGACCTGGCGGATACGATCGCCGGCTACAACGATCTGCGCGTGATCGGTGAGGATACCTTTAACGTCCGCGTGACGGTTGAGGGCGCGCGTTCGGTCATCTTCAATCTTAATCCCGAAGACATTGATATCCGTCCGGCGTTTTCGGAGATTCAGGGTGCCGGTGTGTCGGAGATTTCGCTCACGGCAACCAAAGCCAAGGCGGGCTCGTATACCATTACGGCGGTATCTCCCGCTACCATTTCTTTGAATTGCGATTACTGGATCACGGCAAACGTGCCACTGACGACCGATGCCACAACAGTTTCGGTTAAGGATGAAAAAACGCAACAGATCGGTGATTTGCGCATGGAATCCACCGAGATAACGGGCGGCATGATTCGGGTCGAAGGCCCGCAAACCGTCGTTAAGCGCATTGCAAGCGTGGTTGCCAAGATTGAGGAAGGCGGCGTCATCGAAACGACCACACGCTTTACTGCCGCACTCAAAGCGTTGGATGCAGACGGCAACGAGGTGGAAACGACCAACTGTCGCTTTGCCGGTGCTACTGCCGACAACGCGCTGGACATCACCGTTCCCGTATGGGTGCAAAAATCCGTTGCACTATCATATGAATTGCGCAACCGTCCGGAGGGCATCTCACAAAACGGTCTTGTTAAACTGACGCCGAGCACGATCACCTTGGTGGGTGAAGCGGCGGCGCTTGAGGCGGCTGCCACCACCATCGGCAATCTCGGTACCATTGATTTTGATCGTCTGACTCCCGCGGATGCCGAAACGGAGATCACTTTGAACGTCCCGACCGGCATTAAAGTGCTGGAGGGCAATACCGTATCGGTACAGCTTGGCATTGGTAACTACACCAGCAAAACGCTGTCGTATGCGGTGGATGGGCTCGACGACGTCACGGTAGAAAATCTGCCTGCCGGTAAAACGATCACCCTGCAAAGCCAAGTGCTTTCGGATATCGTTTTGTGTGGCAACACGGCCACCTTGCGGCGCATTACGGCGAAAGATCTGAAATTGACTCTGGATGCTTCCGGCAACGCTGCAACCGGTTCCGTGCGGTATGCCGTTCGCATTACGGTCCCGAAATACGATAACGTGTGGGTATATTACGGCAAGGACGATGCTTCTGCCTATCGCCTATACGGTGCAGTGGAATAATGATTATTCTTCAACCGCTCGAGTTTTTGACTCGGGCGGTTGTGTTTTATCTATTGATTATTTGGCAATAACTTGCTATACTGAAACCGATTAAAGGGGGTTCTTGTATGAAAGTATGGATAAAACACGTCTTATTGTGCTTACTGGTCGTGGCTGTACTGATGTCGACAACTGCTTGCAACAAAAGTACGCCAAATTATGCACACCTTCTTAACCCCATGACAGGCGGTGCGGACACCGAGGCGGAGGCCTTGCGTCAAAACGTTCTCAACGCCGCCGATGAACTGGAAATTACCGGTACGACCTATTACGTTTCGCCGAACGGAAACGACGATAATGAGGGTACTTCGCCGGAAACAGCTTGGAAAACGACCGAAGGCGTGGTTATCAACGGCTATCTCTTGGAACCGGGTGAT
>JAFSCE010000004.1 GCA_017436915.1 Clostridia bacterium | reverse complement strand
TATGAAATTCAGCCGACCGCCGACAGCGATCACGTGTTTCCCGCCATCGCGCAAGGGCTGCCGAAAAATTTTGACGAACCCATCGACAAACCGCGTATAAAGAAGATACGCGAGGGGAATGTTAACGACAAAGAAATTCTCTGAGAGGTGTCCGTATGGACTGGATGATGATCGTCAAAGCGTTCGTGGTGGGTGGCCTTATCTGCGTGATCGGCCAGTTACTCATTGATTTAACCAAGCTGACCCCGGCGCGTATTTTGGTATTGTTCGTCACGGCCGGTGTGGTGCTGACAGCGATTGGCTTGTATGATCCGCTGATACAGTTTGCGGGAGCAGGTGCCAGCGTACCGTTGACGGGCTTTGGCTACGCTCTTGCCAAAGGTGTGCAAGAGGGCATCGCCAAGCAAGGGTGGCTCGGTATTTTCACCGGAGGATTGACCGGTACCGCAGGCGGCATCGCCTTTGCCATCACGGCGGCATTACTATGCGGATTGTTATTCAAATCCAAAGATAAATCATAACAAAGCAGCGTGGTATGCAGATTGCATACCGCGCCGCTTTGTTGTTATGGTTCGTAGTTTTCAAAAATCGGCAAATAGTCTTCTTTCAAAGCCATTGCGTGTTGTTCATTGTCGGTGAGTGTCCACGTAACGCCCTGCACACCCCACAGCTTACGCGCCAGTGTCACGCTCAGCTCTTTGCGATCGGCAAACTTATATGCCACAAAATCGGGGCAGGTGAGGAAGTTTGTCAGCAAGTGCGTGAGGACAAACTTGGTAGCACGTGAAAGCTTTTCATCGCTTTTCATAAAGTTTTGCGACAATTGTCCGCGGATGATGTCCGGGTGCCAGCGCCGCAAATGCCACAAACAACGCGGGTCAAACGATTCGATACAATATGCTCCGCGGTACCCGCGCAGTGCTTTCACCGCAGCATCCACCAACGCGCCGTGGTTTTTCGCGGCTTTGAGTTCCACGATCAGCGGTACCGTATTGTCCAGTACCGCGAGCACCTCGTCAAACGTGGGGATAGATTCCTCGGAACCGCCTAAGCGGTACGCAGTCAGTTGTTCGGCGGTAAGATCTTCAATTTTCCCCTCTGCTCCCGTCATGCGGATCAGCGTGTGATCGTGAAACACCGCGAGTGTGCCGTCGCTGAGCAGGTGAAGATCCAGTTCAATACCGTAGCCCTTTTCTTTTGCCGCGCGAAACGCAGAGAGCGAGTTTTCGGGGCGGGTATCGTTATGCAAGCCGCGATGGGCAAATACATTGCCCCGCAAGGCATCCAGCCCTTTATGCCCCGCCCTGCCGCTGACGCTCAAAAGATACAGCACAATCAGCGCGGTGGGGACGATCCACAGTAAATTAATCATCGATGTCCAATGCCTCCAACCCCGATTTGGCTTGCACCTTGGCATCGCCGTGCTTGACGAAGAACATCGTCACAAACGCGAGCGCGACGCAGATGGCGGCATAGGGGAACAGCGCAGTGAAACTGATTTTATCCATGAGGAAACCCGACAGCACGGGGGTGGCAATCTGCGCCGCCATGGAAGCGGTGTAGTAATACCCGGTATATTTGCCGATGTCACTGCCGGAACACATTTCCACGACCATCGGGAAGGAGTTGACGTTGATGGTGGCCCATGCGATACCCGCTAACATAAACATCGCATTCATCAGCATGGTGGGACTGTCGGAACGCAAGAACGCCGCCACACCGAACGCGGTTGCCAGCATCACGACACCGCCGAGGATGGTCTTTTTACGACCGATCTTAGAGGCAACGATACCCGCGGGCAGATACGCGACGATTGCTGCTGCCTGCGCGAGCAACATGGTGGTGCTGTAGTCCTTTGCCAGCACTTTCGGCGCGTAGATCGAATATTTGGAGGTAACGGCGTTATAGCCGAAGTACCACAGCGCGATGGAAGCAAGAATGAGGATCAAGGAAATGACCTCGCTTTTGGTAAGGCCGCGTTTTTTAGACGTGTCTTCCGTGGCTTCCTCAATACCCAGCCGCACGCTGTCCTCTTGCATTTGTTTGGACCATGCTTTTTCACGCACGGTGAGCAAGAAGATGACAAGCGCTGTGAGCATGAGTCCCGCGATGACGGCATAGTACGTCGTATACGGCATCAGGGCGTTGCGTTTTTTGGAAATAGCAAACACGATGCCGAGTACCAGCACCAAAATACCACCGGCGGTACCCATCAGGTTGATGATAGCATTGCCCTTGCTGCGCAACGGTTTGATGGTGACGTCCGGCATGAGCGCGACCGCAGGAGAGCGGAACAGGGACATGGAAATCAGCAAAAGAAGTAAGAGTGCGATGAAGAAAATAAGGGAAGAGGGGTTTTGCGCGGTGATCTCGGCAACGCGTGCTTCGCGAGCGGGCTCCACGTAATTGGTGTAGTCCTCGTTTGAGATCTTTTTGCCCTCTTTTTCTACTTCACAGGTGATGTTGGTAAACTCTTCAAGCGTGAATTTATCCGAGAGTACGAATTCGGCACCCTCGGGTGTTTTGAGGGTTTTATCACCCTGCGTTTCGTAAATGACGGTGAGGGCGGCTTTATCGTCGATGGTAGCCACCTCGCGGATCTGTTTTAACTGCAACCCGTCAACAAACGATAATGCAATGAGCAACACGGCGGCGAGCACCGCGCCCACGGTGATGAACGGGGTGCGCTTACCGAAGCGGGAGCGGCTCTTGTCACTGAGCGCACCGAAGATCGGCAGCATAAACACCGCGAGCACGTTATCGAGCGCCATGATGATACCGGACCAGGTCTGGGACATACCGAATTTGTTGGTTAACAGGACCGGGATGGTGGCGTCGTACGCTTGCCAAAACGCACTGATCAGAAAGAAGGCAAAACCGACTAAGATCGTGCGTTTGTAATTGAGTTTCTGCATAAGGGAATCCCTCCTTGTGCTTGATACTTCTTATTATAACGGAAGAATCGAAAAAAATCCACTCTTTTCCAATTTCCACATTTTTTCGAAAACTTCTTGTATGCAACGAGAAATCGTCATATAATGAAAAAGAAAGGATGGATGCGCGATGAAACTGACGTTTTTAGGTGCCACACACGAGGTAACGGGTAGCTGTACGTTACTCACTGTCGGCGGCAAAAAGATACTCATCGACTGCGGAATGGAGCAGGGACGCGATTTGTTTGAAAACCAAGAGATTCCCGTTGCACCCTCGCTAATCGATGCCGTCTTGCTGACGCACGCGCATATCGACCATTCGGGCAAGATCCCGATGTTGTATGCCAACGGATTCCGCGGGCAGGTGTATGCCACCCGTGCAACGACCGAACTGTGTCAAATCATGCTGCGTGATTCCGCGCATATTCAGGAGTTTGAAGCGCAGTGGCGCAACCGCAAGGCGCAACGCGCAGGTCAGCCGCCGTACGTGCCGCTGTACACCATGCAGGACGTCGAGGGCGTGTTGCCGCATTTCGTGCCGTGCGATTACGATACCGAGTACACGATGTTCCCCGAAGTGTCCGTTCGATTTACCGATGCAGGGCATCTGCTTGGGTCGTCCTCCATCACGGTTACTGCCGAAGAAAACGATGAGAAAAAACGGATCGTCTTTTCCGGTGACATCGGTAACGTCAACAAGCCCATCTTGCGCGATCCGCAGCTGCTCAAAACCGCAGATTACGTGGTAATGGAGTCAACTTACGGCGATCGCAGTCACGACGAGGAAGAGCCCGACTACGTTCGCGATCTGGCTGCGGTGATTCAGCGCACCTTTGACCGTGGCGGCAACGTGGTGATTCCGTCGTTTGCGGTAGGGCGCACGCAGGAAATGTTGTATTTCATTCGTCAGATCAAGGAACAGAATTTAGTGAAAGGTCATGGCGAGTTTTCGGTGGTAGTGGATAGTCCGCTCGCGGTGGAAGCCACCCGCATTTTCGGGCCTTCCGCTATCGAGTGTTACGACGAGGAAACCCGCGCACTGGTGGAAAATGGGAAAAACCCCATTAGTTTTGCAGGACTTTCTGTTTCGATAACGGCGGACGATTCACGTGCGATCAATGCCGACAAGCGCCCGAAAGTGATCTTATCCGCCAGCGGCATGTGTGAAGCGGGACGTATTCGCCATCATCTCAAACATAATTTGTGGCGGGCGGACAGCACCATTCTGTTCGTCGGTTATCAATCAGAGGGCACGATTGGCCGTTTGTTGCTGGACGGTGCCAAAGAAGTGAAATTGTTCGGTGAAACGATTGAAGTTAACGCTGAAATCGCAAAAATGAGCAGCATCAGCAGTCACGCTGACGACAAGGGGTTGCTGGGCTGGGCGGCTTCGTTTGATCCGAAACCGACGAGAATATTCGTCTGCCACGGCGACGAGGATGCGTGCGAAACGCTCGCCGCCCGCCTTACAAGCGAGCAACAACAAATCGCCACCGCACCGTACAGCGGGGATGCGTGGGAGCTCTTGGAAGACGCCCAAGTCGAGCAGGGCAGCCGTCGGCGCATTGAACGCAAAAGCGGTGACGTTCGCCGTGAAAACACGGTGTTTGCCAAGCTGGTCGCTGCGGGGCAGCGGCTGGTGGCCGTTATTGAAAAAAGCCGCGGTCGCGCAAACAAAGATCTGGCCAAATTTACGGCGCAACTTCATGCGCTGTGTGATAAGTGGGAGAAGTAAAAAGGAGCGAAACACCATGATTACACTGAAAAACGAAGCAATGACCGTTACCATCAAAGAAGAGGGAGCGGAGATGACCTCGGTACTCGCGGCAAACGGCGTCGAATACCTGTGGCACGGCGACCCTAAATTTTGGGGTAAGCACGCACCGGTACTGTTCCCGATCTGCAGCGGTTTGATAAATGATGAGTACCACTATGAGGGCAAAACGTATTCGTTGCCGAAGCACGGCTACGCGTGGACCAAATTGTTTGAGGTGGAGAGCGCTACCGAAACCGAAGCCACCTTTTTACTGCGCGATGACGAGGAAAGCCGTAAAATGTTTCCGTTCGCATACGAGCTGCGCATCACCTATCGCTTGAACGGCGACACGATCGAGGTCGCGTACGACGTGACCAATCCCGCAGAGAAGCCGCTGTATATGTCGATCGGTGCGCACGAAGCATATTCATGTCCCGAAGGCATCAATGCGTACGAGATCGTATTCCCCGAGGCGGAAACGCTGTACACCATACCGGCTCCCCGCGAGAGGGACGATAAAATTCTTATGCTAAACAACAACAAGGTTTTCCCTTTGCGTGAGGAGGATTTTATCAACGATTCCCTGAATTTCCGTGACGGAACAAAATCCAACTCGCTGGTACTGCGCCACAAGGAGACCGGACGCGGCGTCGAGGTTCGTTATGAAGGTTTTGACCATCTTTTGTTGTGGCAGCCGTACAAGGCACCTTTCCTGTGTGTGGAGCCGTGGTGTGGCTTCCCCGATGTGGTGGGGCACGACGGCGACATCACCAAAAAGGTTGGCATTCACTGCGTAAAAGCAGGAGAAACCTTCCATCGGTTACATACCATTACACTTTTGTATTGACAAACCGACAAAATGTGATACAATGATACCTGCAAAGTGAATAGGTCCTTATCAAGAGCGGCGGAGGGACAGGCCCTGTGAAGCCCGGCAACCTGCAAGTGTGCAAGGTGCTAAATCCTGCGGTTTTGACCGACAGATGAGGTGGAGATACGCCCCGTATTCTGTACGGGGCGCTTTTTTTGCAAAGAAAAGGAGAAATAACGTATGGCAAGACATTTTTTTACATCCGAATCCGTAACTGAGGGACATCCCGATAAAGTCTGCGACCAGATTTCCGATGCGGTGCTGGACGCGATCATCGGGCAGGATCCCGAGGCACACGTTGCGTGTGAGACGGTGACTACCACCGGTATGGTGATGGTGATGGGTGAGATCACCACAAGTGCTTCGGTGGATATTCAAAGCATCGTGCGCGGTGTGGTAAACGATATTGGGTACGACAACGCGGCAGTCGGTTTTAACGGCAACACCTGCGCGGTGATGACCGTGCTTGATAAGCAGTCGCCGGATATTGCCATGGGTGTCAACGAGGCGATCGAGGTGCGTGGTGATGAAACGGGCGATGTGTACGACCGCATCGGCGCAGGCGATCAGGGACTCATGTTCGGCTTTGCGTGTGACGAAACACCCGAACTCATGCCGCTTCCGATTTCGCTCGCGCATCGTTTGGCAAAAGAACTGACGGCGCTGCGTAAAAGCGGAGCGCTTTCGTATCTGCGTCCCGACGGCAAAACACAGGTGACGGTGGAATACGATGGGAACATGCCGGTGCGCGTGGATACCGTCGTCGTGTCCACCCAGCACGATCCCGACGTTACGCTGGAAACGATCCGTGCCGATGTTACGGACAAGCTCATCAAAGCGGTAGTACCCGCTGAACTGATGGACGAGAATACCAAGATTTTTGTAAATCCCACCGGACGGTTTGTGGTGGGCGGCCCGCAGGGTGACAGCGGTCTGACCGGCCGTAAGATCATCGTGGACACCTATGGTGGTTACGCTTGCCATGGCGGCGGCGCTTTCTCGGGCAAAGATCCCACGAAAGTGGACCGTTCCGCGTCGTATATGGCGCGTTACGCGGCGAAAAACGTGGTCGCGGCGGGCTTGGCAACACAATGCGAGGTGCAACTGGCATACGCTATCGGCGTAGCAAACCCGGTATCGGTGCGTGTGGATACGCGCAGCACCGGCACGGTTTCCGACGAGGCGCTTGCCGCAGCGGTGAAACGCGTATTTGATTTCCGCCCCGCGGCGATTATTGACACACTCGAATTGCGCAAACCCATTTACCGTAACCTCGCGGCATACGGTCATATCGGTCGCGAGGATTTGAACGTTGCTTGGGAGCGCACCGACCGTGTTGATGCGCTTAAAGCGGAACTTCAATAAAAATATTGACATTATCAGCGGATAATGGGATAATAGATAGAGGTTATATGAGAGTTATTACCGGAACAGCACGGGGTTGTCGCTTGGAAACGCTCGAGGGGTTGGACACGCGTCCAACAGCCGAACGGGTCAAAGAAGCACTGTTCTCCGCGATCTGTTTTGAAATTGAGGGGCGGCGCGTGCTGGATCTGTTTGCCGGTTCGGGGCAGATGGGCATTGAAGCGCTCAGCCGCGGTGCCAAATCGTGCGTGTTTGTGGATCGTAGCCGCCAAGCGGTGGAGGTGATCCGCCGTAACCTGCGGGCAACCAAGTTGGAAGCTGTCGCACAAGTGGTAAACCGTGATTCGTTGGAGTATCTGGCACATGCGGCAGGGCCGTTTGATTTGGTGTTTTTGGATCCACCGTATGCGGCAGAGCTGCTTGTACCATGTCTGGAACAACTTTCCGGCAAGGTGGCGGCAGGCGGCACGGTGGTGTGCGAAAGCGATCGCGAAACCGAGTTGCCCGAAACCGTCGGTACGTTTTCGTTGCACCGATCCTATCGGTACGGGCGGGTAACCGTTCGGTTGTACCGCGAAAAAGAATAGAGGTCGTATATGAAACTGGCAATTTGTCCGGGCAGTTTTGATCCGGTGACCTGCGGTCACCTAAACATCATTG
>JAFSCE010000027.1 GCA_017436915.1 Clostridia bacterium | reverse complement strand
TTTTAACAACTCCTTTTTTAACATAAAAAACATCCTATCCGAAACAAACGGATAGGATGTTAAAAAAGGCAGATGGTGCGCGCTTTCCCTGCTGCGTTTTGTAAACATTCCTACGCCGGTATTGTCCGGATCAGGTCACAGGGTTGGAAGTGAACTTCCTCTCAGCCGATTTCTCAGCACCCCTTGTTTAACAATGCGTATTGTAGCACGGATTTATGCAGATGTCAAGCCAGTTTTGCGGCGATGGCATCCAAAAACTCCAAGGAACTGACTTTTTTCTTGTTTTCGAGCGTGGATAACAGGTACAGATCCCCCGTCATGATACCGTCCTCGATGGTGCCGAGGGTGGCGGCTTCCAAGCGATCCGCAAACGCACACAGCTCGGGCAGATTGTCAAGCTCGCCGCGTTTGCGCAGCGCGCCCGACCACGCGAAGATGGTGGCAACGGAGTTGGTGGAGGTTTCTTCACCCTTTAAGTGCTTGTAATAATGGCGGGTGACGGTGCCGTGCGCCGCTTCGTACTCGTATTTGCCGTCGGGCGAGACGAGCACGCTGGTCATCATGGCGAGTGAGCCGAACGCGGTGGCGACCATGTCGCTCATGACGTCGCCGTCGTAGTTTTTGCACGCCCAGATAAAGCCGCCCTTGGAGCGGATGACGCGCGCGACCGCATCGTCGATCAGCGTGTAGAAATATTCGATGCCCGCGGCCTCGAATGCTTCTTTGTATTCGGTTTCATAGATCTCGGCGAAGATATCCTTAAACCGATGATCGTAGATCTTGGAGATGGTGTCTTTGGTGGAAAACCACAGATCTTGTTTTAACGACAGGGCGTAGTTAAAGCAAGCACGGGCGAAGCTCGCAATGGATTTATCCGTGTTGTGCACACCTTGAATAATGCCGCCGTCGGTGAACTCGTGAATGACCTTGCGATCGGTGCGACCGTCCGGATAGGTGACGAGCAGTTCCGCCTTGGCGGCGCCGTCCACGTACAGCTCGGAATTCTTATACACGTCGCCGTATGCGTGACGGGCGAGTGTGATGGGCTCCTGCCAAGTGGAAACGCTCGGCGCAATGCCTTTTACCACCACGGGGGCGCGGAACACCGTGCCGTCCAACATGGCGCGAAGCGTGCCGTTGGGGCTTTTCCACATTTCCTTTAATTTATACTCCTCCACGCGCTGTGCGTTGGGGGTGATGGTGGCGCATTTCACGCCGACACCGTATTTTTTGATGGCGTTTGCCGCATCCACCGTGACTTGATCGTTGGTTTGATCGCGGTAGGGCAGACCAAGGTCGTAGTATTCACATTTGAGATCCACAAACGGCAGCAGCAATTTCTCCTTGATCGCTTTCCACAGGATGCGGGTCATTTCGTCGCCGTCCATCTCGACGAGCGGGGTGGTCATTTGAATCTTACTCATGGTGATCGTTCCTTTGTTTCAAAGTTGATTCCATTCTACTTGATTTTACGTCTAATAGCAACTCTTTTTTAGTCATTTTCGGAAATTTATTGCGTCGACGCGACATTTGCGATATACTGTGAGAAAAGAAAGGGGCAACGCACATGCAACCGTATACCGTCACACCCGTGCAAGCGGAGACACGACAACTGAAAAAAAGCAGTACGTTGGTAGCCATGATGTTGCTGGCGATGTTGTTCGTTGACTTTTTGCTGACAGTGGCTTCACAATTTGGTTTGCTTGACGGTATCCGACAGTGGGCAAGCACGCATGAAAAGCTGATGCTCGTCAACATGATCATATACGCTGTCTGCTTGGTGGTGCCGGCAGTGGCGGTGGCGCTGATCGGCGGTTATCGACAAAACCCGTTCGCCTCAAAGCGGGTGAGCGGCGGAGCGCTCGGCATCGGTGTAGCCGGCGGTATGGCGATCGCCATTTTTGCCAACGTGCTGGCGAGTTGGATCATGAGTTGGTTGATGATGCTTGGTGTCCCCGAACCGGAAATGCCGGACATGTTGCAACCGACGCTTATCAGCTTGGCACTGAATATCTTATCAACGGCGGTGCTGCCTGCATTGGTTGAAGAAATGATCTTTCGGGGATATATCCTCCGTGCTCTGCGCCCACACGGTGACGGGCCGGCTATTGTGTTGTCCGCCGCGTTGTTTGCCCTGTTCCACGGCAACGTATTGCAGATTCCGTTCGCTTTTGTTTTGGGCCTTATGTTGGGGTACCTTATGGTACAGACTGACAGCATTTGGCCGGCGGTGTTGCTGCATTTTAGTAATAATTTGATGTCGGTGTTGTTAAACTTTTTCGGGAAATGCTTCCCCGATCAACAAGAGGTTATCACCACGGTGGTGTTTGTGGCGGTGACGGCGATCGGCGCGGTGGCGTTGACGGTAGTCTGCCGTCTTGGATACGTGAAATCGGTGGGGAATGGTGTTTCATTGTTCAACGTGCGTGAGCGGGTCGGGCGGTTGCTCTTTTCGCCCGCGATGGTGTTAGTGCTTGCGGCATTATTGGTGACCGTATTTAATAGCATGGGGAGTGGGCTGTGATGACGGATAACGAGTGGATGCGTCACGCGCTGTCGCTTGCCGCCGAAGCCGCCGCCGAGGGCGAGGTGCCGGTCGGTGCGGTGATCGTTAAAGACGGCGAGCTTGTTTCAGTGGGGCGTAATCGGCGGGAACTTGGCAAAAACGCACTGGCGCACGCGGAGATCGAAGCCATAAACGGTGCGTGCGAGCGGTTGGGCGGTTGGCGCCTGTCGGGTTGCACGCTGTACGTGACGTTGGAGCCCTGCCCGATGTGTGCAGGGGCGATTATCAATTCGCGGATTGACAAAGTGGTATACGGCACCGCCGATCCGAAAGCGGGGTCTTGCGGGTCGCTTGTCAATTTGTTTTCGTTGCCGTATAACCATCAGCCGGAATTGGTCGGCGGGGTGCTGAAAGACGAGTGCGCCGCGATGCTTCAAGACTTTTTTCGACAACTGAGAACGAAACATTGACAAAAAATGAGGTTTTTTTTATAATGAAACTATCAAAAGGAGGGCGTACGTATGAAAAAGTTTTTTGAGGAATTCAAAGAGTTTATTTCCAAAGGCAACGTCATCGATATGGCGGTTGCGGTTATCATCGGTAATGCGTTCAAGGCGATCATCACGGCGCTGGTGGACAACGTGATCATGCCGCTCATCAGCTTGGCGGTCGGCGGTCTTAACTTCACCGAGTGGAAATGGGTGCTGACCCCCGCTACGGTGGTGGACGGCGTGGAGCAGGCGGAAGTCGCTGTCAGCTACGGTATCCTGTTGCAAGCGGTGATCGATTTCCTGATCGTCGCGTTCTGCATTTTCGTGGCACTGAAGATCTTGCTCGCGGTGCAGACCAAAACAAAAGAACTGCTCGTTAAAAAGGCGGAAGAAGAAGCGGTGGAGGAAGCCGCTGCCGAGCCCGCCGAGACCGAGATGGACGTTTTGCGCGATATCCGCGAATTGCTGAAATCCAAATAAGAGTCAAAAAGAAAAAGCAGCCGTTCGGCTGCTTTTTTATTTTGCTAAGGCGGCTAAAACACCCTCTTTGATGTCCTGCATCCCTTTGACGGTGGGGTGGCCCTCTCTGGTGTCGATGTGTTTAAAAGTGACGACGGTGATGTTGTTGCGATCGCTTGCCTCTTTGAGTGCGTTTGTTACCTCAGGCTTAAAATGATTGTTAATGAGGCAGTAGATAGCGGCGTCGGGCAGCGTTTTCCGTATAAGATCAAAAAAGTGATGGATGGCAGGCAGGACACAGTACAGATCCGTGCCGCTCGGTTCGCCGAGCGGTGCGTTGCACCAGTTATCGTTTGTTCCGCCAAATACGAAAACGGTATCGATTCGGTTTTTCTGAAAAAAGCCGTTTTCGATCAGTTGATTCAGTCGATAGATGAAAGACGAGGATTTAGAGCAGTCGGTGTTGTTATAGCCCGTGTAGCCGATGGGGGAGCCGGACCAACTGTTGTTTAACACCAAATTAAGGCCGGCTTCTTGTATTACCTGATGCCACCACGTCTGGGTGACGGCGACCACGTCGGTTCTGCCGCATTTTTCATTTTGGGGATACCAAGAGGCATAGCCGTTCGGGATATAGCCCCTAAAGGTGGAATAACTATCGCCGAAAATGAGAGTATTGTTTGGCATTGCCTATCACTCCTTGTGGGTAAGTGTATCACATCTTGAAAAAAAGGTGGTGCTGATTCTTACAAGAATAAAAGAGTGCCGACCAAGCAGAGTGCCACGCTGACGATGCCGGATGTGGATAGTTTTTCTTTGCAGAAGAGTTTTCCGGCGAGTGCCGAAAGTACGATAGTACCGCCGGTGACCAAGGGATACAAAACGGAGGCGGGCAATTCTTTGGCGCCGACCAGTTGGAACAAATACGAAAGGCCGCTGACTGCCGCCGACAGGAAAATGACGAACAGCATTTTGTTATCGGCAAACCATCCTTTGCGAGTCGATTCGGCGGTTGTTTTGTTTTTCAAAAAGAGAAGAGCGACCCCGCTGAAGATACTTTTGATAAGATTGGCGTACATCACGAACGCCGAACTGCTGACAGGGGAATACGCCGTGTTGATCTGATGTACTTTCGAGATGATGCTGACACAGCCGTTGAACACAAATACGGCAATGCAAAGCAAAATGAGTTTGGGAGTGAACTGCATCTTAACGTTTGCCGACAAGAAAACGGCGATCAGCATCACGACGATACCGATGATTCTCAAAACCGTTACCGTTTCATCCAACACGAAGATGCCGAACACATAGGGCAACAGCATGCCACCGCTCATGAGGAACACCGAGTAGAGAGCGGTGTTGCCGTCTCGCAGTATCCTAAATCCTAAAAGGGTATACATAAGCGTGCATATGGACATAACGGTGGCGCACATGAGCGAAAACACCGAAAACTCCAATTTAAATCCGGAGATACAAAAGAAAATAACGGCTGCCGCGAGCCCGCCGAGGGCATTGAACTTAAAGCCGGGTTTCATTCCCGCCCCTTCGCTTGCCTGGTATTTCTTTTGAACCACCATGTTGACGGCCAGTAAAATATCGGCCATTAACACTAATAACGCATTCATATTATCACCCAAGCGCATTGTAGCAAACGGGTTTTGAAAAAGCAATAGAGAATTGCGATTTTCATTGGTTGACATTGGTTTTTTCTTGCCATATAATAATTCAGTTGTAAAAAATCGATTTTTGGTGATAGCGTGAAAACTTTGCGATGGATAAAGAAAAATATCGTCTTTTGTATTGCGGCTTTGGCGGCGGCGGTGACCTGCTTTTTGGTGCCGCCCGATGCGGCGTACGTGGGGTATTTTGACTTTAAAACCCTTTCCTGTCTGTTCTTAACCTTGGCGGTGGTTTGCGCCCTGCGAAACATTAAATTTTTTACGATCTTGGCGAGAAAACTCGTCTGCCTTTCGGGGAATCTGCGCTCGCTGTTTGTTGTGCTGATCGTCATTACGTTTATCGGCTCTATGATCATCGCGAACGATATGGCGCTCATCACGTTTTTGCCGCTGGGGTATTTTGCGCTGTCGGTGACCAAACGGGAAGAGTACATGGCGTACCTCTTTGTGCTTCAAAACATATCCGCCAATTTGGGCGGCATGTTGACCCCGTTCGGGAATCCGCAAAACCTGTATTTATATTCGCACTTTAACATTCCGACGGACGAGTTTTGCCGCATCATGCTTCCCGCCTTTTTGCTGGCGGTCGCTCTGCTTATTCTCGCGTGCGTTCCCATAAAACCTATAACGTTCAAACTGCAAGGTGAATTGCCGGAAAAATTAAACGTGAAAAAGACGGTGTTGTATTGCGCGTTATTCTTGCTTTCGATTTTGATCGTGTTCCGAGTCGTTCATTTTTTGGTGGGGCTTATCGTGATCCCGATTATCCTGTTTTTTGTCGATCGGGATTCGCTCAAAATGGTTGATTATCCGCTGCTCGGCACGTTTTTCTTTTTCTTTATTTTTGCAGGGAATTTAGCACGGATCGACGTTGTCCATTCCCTTATTTCCTCTTTGCTGCAAAAGGATACGTTGATCGTATCGGTGCTGTCGTGCCAGGTGATCAGTAACGTGCCGTCTGCTATTTTGCTTTCGCGCTTTACGACCGATTACCCCGCCTTGTTGTTGGGAGTCAACATCGGTGGTACGGGTACGCTGATCGCGTCGCTCGCGAGTTTGATCACGTTCAGCGAATTTAAGCTGTTGCATCCCGAACAGACGAAAAAGTATATCTTGATCTTTACGGTGGCAAACGCGGCGTTTCTCGTTATCTTGACGGCGGCAACGAAACTGTTTTGGCTATAACAAAAGCGAGGTGGATATCCACCTCGCTTTTTGTTTGTTAAAAGGATTTGTTGCAGTTGGGTTTTCGCTCATAAGGGAACGGATACAAATACTCCGAAAGCTGTTCCTCGATGACCCGTCGTTCCTCATCGAATTTGGGGTCGGCAAGGAAAAGCTGGGTGTTTTCGATGGAACGTTCCGGGTTTAAGTATTGACCTTTTTTCACATGATCGTCGGGGCTTACGCCTAACATCTCATACACCGCTGCAAGGGAGTCTTCGTAATGATAGATCAAATCCTCAAAACGCAAGCGGTGCACGCCCGCGTAACGGGACGGCTTTTCCATTTTGCGAAGCGCGGCATAGTATTTGCAGAATTCGTGAACGTCGGTGGGGTAAGGGACGGGCTCGTTGTTTTTTTGCCAAACGTATTTGTTAATGATAAAGACGTCCCGCGGATCGCGCTCAACCACGAAGATCTCGGCTTCGTTTTTTGCAAAATACTTATGGGCGCGGTGTAAGTTAAAGGGGAGCAGTAATTGATCTAAAATTACATTACGGTTGTCGATACCCAGTTTGTTCCACAGTTTTTTAAGATATGTGCGGGTGCTTTTGTAAAATTCTTCGGGTGTAACGAAAGAAACCGCCATATCGTTGTAAACCAACGGCTTTTTCAGTTGAATCTTGCCGAGTGACACCAGCCCCACCAGCCGCTTGACGATGAGTTTCAGTATCATTTTAAAGTCGGCATTTTCCTGATAATACCAATAGAAGTCGGGGCGGTGCTGTGTTAAGGATGCAATATATTGATCGGTGTATTCCATAAATTCGGGGCATAAATGGGTTCTATAATTGCCTACCCACCAATATTTTTTATCAAACAACTGCTTCATGGTGTGGCGGAACGTGCGCAGTGCCTCGTCACTTCTCAACGCGTTATTTCCGATCAGGAGTTTATCCTCCAAATCAAAAACGCCGTTTGGGCAGTGCAAAAAAACGTATTCAAACGTGCCGTGATCGGCGTCGTAACCGCTGATTTCAGAAATCAGATCGGTTATCGCCGAGGAACCGGAGCCCATATAGCCGGTAGGAATAATCAGTTTGTTCATGGTCGTTACCCTATCACAATATAGATTTTAACGTCATAATCGCTTTTGTAGCCCAATACAGCTTATGTTTGTTCAGCCACAGAACGATCTTGCGGTTTCGTTCTTGTGATTTAAGATACGGGTTGCGATACAAATCGCTAAAGCCGTTTAAGTAAGCATCCAGTTCTCGTAACACGTCTTTTTTATCGTCAGCCGTCCCGTGCGCCACTCTGGCAATAGCGGCAACGGCAATATGCTCAATCACCAAGAACTCCAGTTCATGCTTGAATTGCGCGTATTTCCCCACGCTTTCATAATAGGAGATGACGTCCTTAAACACGTCGATGATCTCCAGATTCCGCTTAAGGTTGTTATTGTTCATGATAGAACCCGGTCTTTGAAGATAATACACCAAGCAGTCATCAACGTAACAGATCTTTTCGGCTTTGAGGAGCAGTTTTGGCGTAAGACGCAGATCTTCATACCACAACCGGGAGACGTATTCGAGATCCCCAAACAGATCTTTTTTATACAGTTTTCCCCAAGCGCAGATCCGATTGAAAAGGAGTGCGGGTTCTTTTGAAAGACTGGTTACGCGATTTTGATAGCGGTGTTTATAGGTCAGCAAAATATCGCCGTTTTCACTGACGTCGTAGTTGTTGCATATTGCGATATCGCTGCCCGATTCCACTGCTGCTGTGACCAGCTTTTCGATATAGGTGCTGTCAATATAATCGTCGCTGTCAAGGAATGAAAGGTATTCGCCGGTGGCTTTTGTCATACCAAAATTTCTGGCGCCGCCTAATCCTCTGTTTTCGATCGTGTAGCAGGTCATATTATCGAATTTGGCGGTGTATTCGTTGATAATGTCCAGAGAATCGTCGGTGCTGCCGTCGTTGACAATAATCACCTCAAGGTTTTGATAGGTTTGGGCTGCGACCGTGTCAAGACATTTTCTTAAATACTCTCTGACGTTATACACCGGTATGATCAAACTTACCTTTACAGTGTCCACTTTTTACACCCCGCGTTTTAACAGATTTTTAGCTTTTTCAAAAATACTGAGCAAGATTTCGTTTTTGGTGATGAGGGTTACGACGAAATAAACCAATCCGCCGACGGCCACTTCTAAAATTAATTTCACAACAAGACCCAGTTCGAGCTTTGATACCAGCACGACGGCAACGTACATCAGCACGCAGGCGAATAAAACGAAAACGTTATCCTTAAACACGGCCTTCACCGATATCATGTTTCTCGCCGCAATAAAGCAAACGGTAAAGACGACCAGTTCGGCAGAAAGCGACGCGATGCAGGCCGAAAGGATACCCAACCGAGGGATCAACAGGACGTTTAATACCACGTTGGTCAAAGCGCCCATGATCGTGGCCAGCGTGTACCGCTTTTCTTTGCCGATGGGGATTAACAGTTGAACACCCAAAATACTGTTGATGGAAAGCGTTAAAATTAACGGACTTAAATATTTCAGTGTGGGGATAACCGCTAAAAACTCTTCTCCTAAAAAGAAGGGGATAAAGTCGTTTGCCACCGCCATAATACCAAACATAGCGGGGAGTGCCAAAAACAAAGTGAAATTAATGGATTTCCGGATATATTGTTTGATTCCCTCTACGTCGTTGTTGAGGGAGAGATTGGAGATCCGCGCCATCATGACGTAGCCCAAGGACATTAAAATGCCCGTGATCATACGAATCAGCCGTTGGGCCTGGTCGTATATGCCAACGTTATCCGTGTTGGTCATCCAGCCGAGCAAGCTTCTGTCCAAAAGGGCGTAGATATAATTCATGATTTGCGGTACAAACAGAAGCAAACTGCCTTTTAAATGCGGAAATAGGGATAGCTTTTTAGAAAGTTTCAGTTTGGTGTATTTCGGCAGATAGTAAAACATTAACAGGTTGCCGAAAAGGGTACTGGCGACGATCGCAAACACATAGATCGGCAGGTCGCTCGGACTTTTCACAAAGACGAAGAGGGAAACCACAAACAAGATTTTGACGATGAAGTTGCGGATCGTGACTTTTTTGAAATCCTCTATGCCCTGGTAAAACCAGGAGATATCAAGACCGCTTGCCACGACGTTGATCAGGTGTATGCGGTATATAAGAGCGTATTCCGAACGAATACATAAAGTTGGGCCGTACACCGCAAGCGTTACGAGCAAAAGCACAAGCTTAAGAGCAACGATTTCGAGGGTCGTTTGGCTTAACTGTTCGGGGTTATCTCGCACACGTGCAACGGCCCTTATACCGTAAAGGGACGTCCCCAAAGAGCCGAACAAAATAAAATAGGTGACAATGCTTTCCGTAAAGGAGTGAATACCGCTTGCCTCGAGTCCTAACACCCGGGCAACATAAGGGGTGGTCAGGATCGGCAACACGGTAATGACTACCTGATATAGGATGTTGTAAAACAAATTTTCAGAAACCGAAGCTTTCTTCATTGCTTTTTTAACCTCATAACGTATCAAATAGCTCTTGCAACCGTATTTTTTGGCGTTCCAGAGAGAAACGGGCAACATGCTTTCGGCAGTGTTCACCCATTTTTGAATTAACAGCATGGTCTAACACGATGGCTTCGATCGCATCGGCACATTCTTTCGGCGTGTTGACGATCACACCGCAGTTGCCGTCGTCGCTCAGTTCTTTTACGCCGCCGACGGGGGTGCTGATAAAGGGTTTGCCAAGTGCCATGCCCTCTGCAAAAACGGTGGGGAAGCCCTCGGATTTAGATAGCATGCACACGGCATCGCAGCCGGAGAAAAGGGGGTACGGATTGGATTGATAGCCCAACAGAAAGGCATTGTCCTCTAAACCCCATTCGCGGATCTTTTTGTTTAGTTCGTCCTGTTGCTCGCCCTGACCCATAAAATACGCAAACACCGGTTTGCTGCGTTCTTTTAGGAGTTTAACGGCCTCTAACACCGCGAGAGGTTGTTTGGCGTCTTCAAGCCGGCCGGCAAAGACGACGGAGGGACTTTTAAGGTCGATCTTCGTTTTGGCTTTTGCGTTTTCTAAAATTCTTTCGACGTTGATCCCGTTATACAGTATTTCTACTTTTTCGGAAAACTCAGGGTACAGTTCCACAATGGAATCCCTTGTGTCTTCGGCGATGGCAATGATTTTGGTTGCTCGTTTAAAACTTCTTTTTTGAAGAAGAAAGCCGAGCTTGTTTTCTTTTAAATTGCTCATGACCCCGTGATTCCACATGACTGCTTTTGTGCCCTTGGAGGGTTTTACCAAAAACGACGGGATCTGATAATTGAACGACACCTCAATGTCATATTTTTTCCGTATATACCGTTTGCGGAGGACAGACGGAAAAAAGTGCGCCAAGATATATTTTGCAACTTTCTCCACTTTTCCGGCTGTTTGCATATTGACAATGCTCGGCAGCAGCGTGACGCCTTCGGGCACAAACTCTTGCTTAACGCCGTAATCAGCATAGGGAAGAATATCCACTTGATATTCTTCCCGATCAAGGTTGCTTATTAAATCACTTAAAACGCGTTCGGCGCCTCCGCCGAGGGAAAAGGTGTAGATGACGAACAGTATATTCTTCATTCGCAGTTCTCCAAGTCGGATTGCCGACGGCAGAAGTTTGCTAACACCCAAGTGAAAATGATGGCAGAGAAAATATCAAAGAACAAGTGGCCTGCCATGCAACTGAGTGCCAAACCGCCGACAAGCGATATGACGAAAATGGCGTTTTCATAGGTGAAACGCGACTTGAATTTCTTTAGAATCGATACCAAAGCGTAAATCAAATAGGCCACGTAGGGACCGATAAGTAAAATGGTTCCTGCGTATCCAAACCAGATATTTTGTGAAACAAAATCACGCTCCGCGTAGGGGAAATAGGACGTATAGCCAATACCGAGCCACCGATCGGCCGGGTTGTCGTTTTTCCTCAATACTTCTTCGTAGATCAGCGATTTGAAGGTTCTGTAATCGATTTGAGCTTTGCTGTTGCCGGTGATGATACTCTCCCAGAATTTTACGTTTTTCTTTACGTTCAGCAGTTCGACAAACTCGTTGTCAATGCCGAAATAGTTGCAGGAATGTCCGAAGATCTGCGTGAACGCATCGACGTTGGAAACGTCCGGATCTTCCGATTCGACCGCTTCGTTGTTGATCGTAACGTTTTGATCGGTAGGTGTCTCTTCAACGGCTTGTTTTCTGTCGGCAGCGATATTGATCGTGGGGGAGCACAGGAATAAGAACGTGCTGAACGCCATCAGGACCAGAAACGCCGCAACGTGTTTTATCGTAAATTTGAACTGCTTTAAGATCCAGGCGAACAGAATCACGACAAAAACGGTTGCCGCCAGAATCAACAGCGCACCGATAGACGCCACCTTCGTGCCCACCATGATCATGGCGACAGCGTTGAGCAGTACCAGTATAAAGTTCTTGATGCTTTTATTTTTCAAAAACAGTAAGATCGCAAACGGGAAAAGAATAAACAAAACCATTCCGATTTGATTGCCCATATAGAACCAACCTTTGCTGGTCATCAAAACGGGGGTCTCGGTATCGGGATTGGTAAACCACTCGACAATGTTTCTTTCGATAAACTGATTTTTTTCCAATAAGCTGGCATACGAAATAAACGAAACTTTAAACAGATTGGTAAGCACGATGTTGCCGCTTATGATCCAGGAGAGGATCTCGGTAACCTTTAAGAAAACGGCACTTCGTACGTTAGCGTTCAGCAGAATATAAAAGAACAGCAGCGGTACGATATACGTCCTTGCCATAAAGTAGGTTTCTTTAAAAAGATTGATATCGGTGGGGGTTAAAATGGTTTGGTTGAAGTTCGAAATGTTCCAAAGATGCAAAACGAGATACAACGCGGCAACCGACAGGTAGATCACCAACGGTATCATAACCTTTTTTTGGCGGAAATATTTTATTAAAAACAGGCAGGAGAGATATCCGATGAGCCCCAGATTGATCAATTCGGGCAAGGAGATGCCAAATAATTGTATACGGTCTTCAAAAAACGTTCTGAACATATTGATGAACGGTTGAAGCACTAAAAATACAATTACTTGGACGTTAAAGTATTTGTCCTCAATCAAGTTTTTCAGTTGGAACTTTTTGCTCATCTCAAACTCACTTTCCGGTATTTAAAATATCATTCCATTTTTCAAGAATGTTGCTTTCTGTAAAGTCCTCTGCTCGTAAATAAGCGGATTTTGACATATCTTCTCTGACAGTAGCGTTCTCGATCAAATACAGTACACGGTTCACAAATTCGTCCCGGTTGTTGTCCTCAATCAAAAAGCCGTTCTTTTCGTGTTCAATGATGGCGCGGGGACCAACCCTTACGTCAAACGCCACCGCAGGCAACCCTTGCGACATGGCTTCGATCAGCACGAAGGGGAAGCCCTCCGTAAAGGACGTCATTACGTAGAAAAGGGACTTTTGCATTTCTCGGAGCACGTCGGGGTGGTCCATGGCACCGGTCAGGATCACGCGGTTTTCAAGCCCTAATTCACGGATGCGGTTTTTGAGTTCCGATTCTTGCTCACCGCTGCCGATGATTTTAAGCACTGTGTCGCTTTTTTCGGCAACCGCTGCCCACATATCGATCAGCCGCAAAAACCCTTTTACTTCGTGGAGCCGACCAACCGATACGACCTGGTTTTTTCTTTCGGTGGTTGTTGTCACTTGAGTGGAGTCGGGCAGAAAATTCGGCATGGTAAGGCATGTGGTATGCTTGTTGGCTGCCATCATTTTGCTGACTTCCCGTGTGAGTTCATCGGTTAACAGAAGAAAAACATCGATGTTTTTGTAATGGTTCTTAAAATCGCGGAGCAAGCGTTTATCGAAACGGTGGTCGTGGTGCAGTTGTGCGATCTTCAGCACCTTTTTATTGCCGTATTTTGAAAGCAAGACAGAGTCTTCGTTTCGGGTGGAAAGAATCACGCCGTCTTTGATAGCACGAAACCGTTCCCTCAGCACCTTTTTCTTCAAATATAAGACCTTTACGGAATACAGCCCCTCTTTGAGGAGCCCGGGAAGATCCTTTCGTTTTAAGGCGTCCAAAACGGCTTCTTTGTTAGGACGGACGTCGGTCAGATAGGTGACCGTGACCCGATCGTCCAAAGCGTAGACCGGCTCACCCAAATGATAGGTGCACAGTATTTCTACCTCATACCCTCTTTTCACCAAAGCGTTAGCCAGCGACGAGATCGCCATCTCAATGCCGCCGTGTTTCAGGTGAAGGGAGGTGATATGAATTTTCCTCATAGCGATTCCTCGATGCACTGTTTCACCAAAGCGATCATATTTTCCGTGTTGCTTTGGTAGGCGTTCGGTGTAAACGTTTTAGCGGTCACGAGCGCCTCTTCCAATTGGGACACGTCGGCAAGCCCGATGATGTACCCCGCTTTGTCAAAATTGTCGATTATCTGAAGCTGGTGATCGTTGACGTGTTCGCCGTATTGTGCCAGACGGGGCACGGCAATAACCGTTTTGCCTTTTTTAAGACCGGTGGTGATGGAACCGACACCGCCGTGCGTGATCAGCAGATCGCATTGGTTGATCAAGTCGTCAAACTGCGAAAACGGGATCAGATCAAAGATCTCCATCGTTGAAGACTTAAACTCGGTGACGCCCGCCTGAACGACGACGCGGTCGGTAATTTTACCTTGGTCGATGAGTTTTTGAACCTCGTTAAGCAGCCGTACAAAGCTTTTATCGTTTGTACCAAGCGTAATTAAAATCAATAGATCCATCCCCCGTAAATCGCATTCGGATAGCAGTCGAGCAGTTCTTCCCACTGAACGATGAATTTGTCGGCAATGGGATACACCATTTTACCGGAGCTCGTGGGTGTGGTCCGGTTGGCAAAGGTTTCGATGAAGATCACCTTTTTTCGGAACAGTTTGGCGATATAACACATCGGAACGGCGGTGTGGGTACCCGTTGTTACGACAACGGCAGGTCTCACTTTCAAAAAAATGCACAGAGACTTCAGAATGTTAAAAGGGAACTTAAGCAGATATGCCAGCAAATGAGACTTGGTGCCGTAAACCAAAAAGTCAAGTCTTGAGCCGTATTGATCTTTGAGATCTTCGGTGGATTTCGTTTTTTCGGTCACCAGATGAAAATCGTATTCGGAAAACAACGGTTTTAATTCAAGCAGTTCGGACAGATGCCCACCCGTGCTTGCAATAAACATTACCTTCAATTTATTCACCGTATCACCCGCCATATTGCTTATATAACCCTAATTTAAGGTATACCGATGATAGTGTACCATAACGCGGCGAAAAAAGCAAGTGCGTGCGTCTAAAAATAAGCGTGAATCCGCATCTCAAAATACCAACGAACAAAACAGAAAAAGCGGGCAAAGGTTCTTTTCGTGTTCGTGAACGGATTTTTGGAAAGAGTGAATATAAAGCTCTCGAAAGATTCGTCAATATTTACAAAAAGTTAAAAGAGATCATCACGTTTATTGACATTTTTGTGATAAAATGCTATACTTTTCGTGGATTTTAATGGGTCCATATTATTAAAGAGGGGGAGAAGACATGAAGAAAAAGCTATCGGTATTGATAACGTTAGTTGTGGCGTTATCCTTACTATTCGTACTGCCGATCAGCGCAAATGCCGAAGCGCTTGACGGCTTCTACTACGACGAGTACGACGGATACTGGTATTATTACCGCGACGGCGCGATGGTGATGGACGAGATCATTGAGTACGGCAACTATTTGTACGCCTTCAATGATTGGGGCCGGATGTACGAGAATGAGGACTTCTGGCTCTACGACGAGGAGACGGACGAGGGGTATTATTACCGCGCCAAAGTGGGCGGGCCCCTTTGTGAAAACGAATGGCACTGGGACGATTGGAACGAGAGCTGGTACTACTACGGCGAGAACGGTATAGCACCCAGTGACGAGTTCTTGACCGTTGGCGGCAAGCGGTACTACTTTGAGCATAACGGGTGCATGTTTACCGACGGTGCACGGTTCGATCCGGAAACCGACACGTGGTATGCTTTTGACGAAAACGGTGCGTACGAGCCGATCGACATGAGCACTCCCGGTTGGAAACGGCATAATGGCAACTGGTATTACGTGGTGGAGGACGAATATGAGCAGGGGAACCTGTATTTAGCCCCTTCTGGACTCCTGACGACCGACAACGGAATCGCGTATTTGTTTAACCACAAGTATGCGATGGCGACCAATGAATTTGTCACTACCTGGGAATACAACGAAGAAGAGGAATTTTATTATTCTTCCTACTACTATGCGAATGCATACGGTATGCCTCACATCGGTTGGATCCGGCCGTACGCCAACGAAAACCGCCCCGGCTACGAGTACATGAAAGACGCGTGGTATTATTTTGGCGCAGACGGCAAGGCGTTAGAGGGCTACCAAACCGTTAACGGTACTGCTTATTATTTCGACGTAGAAGGTCGGATGCTGACGAACGACTACGGTATCGTTGAGGCGGATGACGATTATGCGGCGTATGCCTGGGCTACCGATAAAAACGGTATTGCTTCGTATACCTACGGCGGTTGGCTAAAGGTATATGATGTCTGGCGTTATTTTGACGGCAGCGATTGGTTAGAAGACGGAGTACACGAGATCGGCGGTAGTTACTACTTATTCCGCTGGGGCGGGGAAATGTTGGACAACGATACCTACGAGGGTTACCGTGCCAAAAAAGGCGGTCGGCTGTACTGCAACGAGTGGTATAAAGAGGACGGTCGTTGGTACTATTACGATGCACAGTGCCGAATGGTAACCGACGCCCTGATGAACATTGGCGGTACTTACTACGCGTTTGACCCTTCGGGCGAAATGCGGACAAACCAACTCGTTTTCGACGCTTTCGGCAAAGCGTACATTCTGGATGAAAACGGTGTCGGCACCCAGGCCACAGGTACCGGTTGGTATGCTGTGGGCGAACGTTGGGTGTATGCGGAAGACGGTTGGCTGGTTCATGACGGTTGGAAAACGATCGGCGGCAGCGACTACTTCTTTGAAGGATATTATATTCTTCAGGATACCCAATACGGTCCTTACCTGTTTTCTGCCGGCGGTGCCCAGATCAAAACGGAGGGCTGGCACGTCGTTGACGGCGAATACTATTACGTTAAGAATTCAGACGGTGAGATCGCCGAGGGCTGGTATGCTGTAGGCGGTGCCGTAAGCGGTCGGTGGTATTATTTCTTCCCCTCTATGGCACACAACACGGTAGTGGAGGATTATGAAACCGGCTACGTTTACGGCTTTGATACCAACGGTCGCTATTTCCAGGTGACGGGTGACGGCTTCTATACCAGTTACCCCGGCTTGACCATGTACATTAAAAACAATAAGCTTGTGACGGATGCTTGGGAATATATTAACGGTTACTGGTATTACTTTGATGAAGACGGTTGGAAGGTGGAAGGTGCCCGGTACGTAGACGGTGCGCACTATTTGTTCGATTCCGAAGGCAGACTGGTTTATAATAACTGGTGCAACGTCTACGGTGAAACTTTCCATTCTGACGCTGCGGGCAAGGTGCTGACCGGTTATCGGTACATCGACGGCAAGTACTATCTGTTCAGTGAAGACGGTTGGTTATACGGCGGCGGTGTTGTCTACGACGGTGGGTATACGTATCTTCTTCACGAAGACGGCAGCGTGTACGGCTATGAGTTCACGCCCTATACCTGGTACAAGGTAGACGGTGAGTGGTATTACTACGATGCCGATGATTTCCTGTGGGAAGAAACGAAAGTGATCGGCGGATACGAGTACGCGTTTGATTATAACAATCAAATGGTCACGGACGAGTATTATGACGATTATTACTTTGACAGATTCGGCCATAAGCTGATGAACGCCTGGCAAAACACCCCGTACGGATATCGGTACTTTGACAAGGACGGCGATCTCTACCATTGGGGTTATTACCTCATTGACGGTACCGAGTATTATTTTGACTACGGATATTTGAAGGTCGGTACGTTTGTTGACGAATACGGAGAGCTGGTCACGACTACCGGCGGCGGTGCCGTTATCAGCCAAACGCCGCTGTCTGACGGTTGGACGTACGCCGACGGCAAATTCCATTACATGGATGACGGTGATCCTTACTATACCGGTTGGGTAGGTTCGTATTACGTGGAAAACGGCGTAATGCTTTACGACCACATCGTGAGGGATGACGGAAACTGGTACTACGTTGATACCAACGGCGTGTACGTGAATTCGGGTTGGTATAACGTTGGCGGTAACAACTATCCGCGATATATCTATGCGAATTCGAACGGTACGTTAAAGTACAACGAATGGGCACGCATCAACGGCGTCTGGTACTATTTCGAAGATTGTTATATGGTTGCTGATACCATCTGCTACATTGACGGTGAGTACCATAAATTTGCCAAGAGCGGCGCGTGGTTAGGTCAGATTGACGTGGATGCCTCCAACGGCTACGCCAACGGTTGGGTGTATCTCGACGGCGATTACTATTATTCTTACAACGGTCGATTCTTAAACGGTGCTGCCCTTATCGACGGCACCTGGTATTTCTTCGATTACTATAGCGATATGCCCAGAATGCTTGCTGACGAGTACTGGCAAGGTCAATACTATACCGCAAGCGGTGCGTTGTTTGAAAAGACCGGTTGGCAGATCATCAACGGACACTACGTTTACTTTGATGAGGATTCTTGTGCAAGATCCGGATTGATCGAAGTAGATGGTACGCAGTATTATATTTCCAGAAAGTATATCGACGATGCCGACCGCGTAAAGTATGAGTACCGCATGGTATCTAAGGGACACGTTATGGCGAACGGTAAGCTGTACTATGCTTCCGCAAGCGGTGCGCTTTCCAAAGTGACTGCCCCGAACGGCTGGTACTGGATCGAAAACTGGGAGCAATACGTATACTACAAAAACGGTACGCTGTTGCGCGACGGCGAATACGTGATAAACGGTGCTACGTATTACTTCTATGAAGACGGCGGAATGGCGTCGGATGATTGGATCGGCTATCACTACTACGGTGCTTCGGGTGCTAAGGTGACCGGTTCCGGTTGGTATTGGAGCGATAATTACGACGGTTGGGTATACGTAAACAAGGGCAAAATGTACGTAGAAGGGTTATACTACATCAACGGCACAGCGTACTACTTCTACGACGGCCTTTGGGTACAGTAAGTTCCTGTTGTTATTACGCAACCTGAATAACTGACAAAGCGCAACGAACGCCCGACAATGCAAACGCATTGTCGGGCGTTTTTGCATGGTTGTTGACAAAGGGGGTATGATATGTTACAATAACCTTGCTCACAAAACGGTCATAAGGTGATGTTTATGAACATTCAAGAATACGATATATTGAACACGCTGAAAACGAACGGCTACGTGAATCAGCGGAAATTGGCCGAACAGTGCGGTCATTCGCTTGGGAAAATCAACGGCGGCATCAAAGAATTGGTTGCCGAAGGGCTTGTGGATTCGCAGATGACGCTTACCAAAAAAGCGGAAAATCTGTATGCGCAACACAAAACCAAAAATGCGGTGATCCTGGCGGCGGGGTTTGGTATGCGAATGGTGCCGATCAACACGCAAACGCCCAAGGGCTTGATTGAAATTCACGGAGAGCCGCTCATCGAGCGTCTGATTAATCAGTTAAGGGAAGTCGGCGTTGAAAATATTTCGATCGTCGTGGGCTTTTTAAAGGAAAGCTACGAGTATTTAATTGATAAATACGGGGTCAAACTGATCGTAAACGTGCAGTACGCCGAAAAAAACAACTTACATTCCTTAAACCTTGCGCGGGATATGTTGGAGGATTGTTATATCGTTCCTTGTGACATCTGGTGCAAGGAAAACCCGTTTAAAAAAGCCGAGTTTTATTCCTGGTATATGGTAAACGACAAGCCGGATGCCAACAGCCCGGCAAGAGTCACCAAGAAAAAAGAACTGGCGTTTGACGCTGACGGCAAAGGAAATACGATGGTGGGGATTGCGTATTTTACGGCAAAGGATGCGAAATTTCTGAAAGAAACCCTTTCGCGCCTTGCGACGACCCCCGCATTTGATCATGAGTTCTGGGAAGCGGCGCTGTATCACAATCCGAAGTTTACTGTTGCGGCGCGCCTGACGGATGCCGAAAGCACGGTGGAGATCAACACCTATGAGCAGTTACGGGAATTTGATGAAAATTCCAATCAGTTGAAGACCGATGCGATTTCGATCATTTGCGAGGCACTGTACGTGACGGAGAAGGATATCACCGATATATCGGTTTCCAAAGCCGGTATGACGAATCGCTCGTTTTTGTTTAACTGCAAGGGTAAAAAATACATTATGCGTATTCCGGGTGAGGGGACGGATCAGCTTATCAACCGTACCGAAGAAGCTGAGGTATATACCGTTATCCGTCACGAAAACATTTGCGACAGTATTTTGTATATCAATCCCGAGAACGGGTATAAAATCACCGAATATTTAAACAACGCCAGAACGTGTAATACCGATTCCGTAGAGGACCTGACGAAGTGTATGAAGGCGTTGCGGGAGTTCCACGAAAAAGGGTTTACGGTTAAGCATTGTTTTGATATCTTTGAAAAGATAGACTTTTACGAATCGTTGTGGAACGGCGAAAAATCCATTTTCAAAGACTACCGACAAACGAAAGCAAACGTGCTTTCTCTGAAAGAGTACGTCGATGCGCATAAGCTCCCTTACGTGTTGACGCACATTGATGCCAACGAAGATAACTTCTTGTTTGCCAAGGATAAACACGGCAAGGAAAAGGTGTATCTTATCGACTGGGAATATGCGGCGATGCAAGATCCGCACGTGGATATCGCGATGTTCTGTATTTATTCCATGTATGAGCGGGATAAGGTAGAGGAATTGATCGATATTTACTTTGAAGGCAAGTGTGACCGTGATACGCGGATCAAAATTTATTGTTATATTGCCATGTGCGGGCTTTTGTGGAGTAACTGGTGCGAATATAAACGGCAGTTAGGCGTGGAGTTCGGCGAGTATTCGTTGGCGCAGTACCGCTTTGCAAAAGACTATTACAAGATCGTTGCCCAAGAACTGGGGAAAACAGGAGGTGCGCTTTAATCATGTATACGGTACAGCGTGCCATCATCATGGCAGCAGGCATCGGCAAGCGCATGCAACCCGTTACCAACACCATCCCTAAACCGCTTGTTAAAGTAAACGGTAAACGGATGATCGACACGGTGATCGAGGCGCTTCATCAAAACGGTATTACGGAAATTTACGTCGTCGTTGGGTACTTGAAAGAGCAGTTTCGGTGTCTGGAAACGGAATACAGCGGTTTAACGCTGATTGAAAATCCGCTTTACGATACGTGTAACAACATTTCGTCGCTTTACGCAGCCAGAGAGTTCTTAGAGGACGTTATTATTTTGGACGGCGACCAGATCATTTACAACGCGGATATCGTCAGTCCCGATTTTGTGCGTTCGGGGTATAACGCCGTTTGGTGTGAGGGCAAAACGGACGAATGGCTCATGCAGGTGGAAGACGGTGTGGTGACGTCCTGCAGCAGAACCGGCGGCGAAAAGGGATGGCAGCTTTACAGTATTTCCCGCTGGAATAAGGAAGACGGCCGAAAACTTCGTCGGCATCTGGAAATTGAGTTTATGGATAAACAAAACCGTCAGATCTATTGGGATGACGTTGCGATGTTTTGTTATCCCGAAGAATACTGTCTTGGTATTTTCGAAATGAAGAAAACGGATATCGTTGAGATCGATAATTTGAGCGAGCTCGCAGCCATTGATCCGTCTTATCAAAACTATTTGTAAAAAGGGTGGTAGTTGTGGAACAAAACAAGAAAAAGTTAAGCAAAGAGATCGACTGGGCGATCACCTTAGTGCCGTTATGTATCATTGTGGGTTTAAGCTTGTTGTTTTTCTTTTTGCCTGAGCAATCCAACAATATTATTAACAGCGTTCGTTTCTTTTTGGGCGACACGATGGGTTCCTACTATTTGGTGATCGGATTGGGTATTTTCCTTTTCTCGATATTTATTGCTTGCTCGAAATACGGCAAAATTGTTTTGGGCGGTCAAAATGAGAAACCGAAATACTCTTTCTTTGCATGGGGCTCGATGATGTTTACCGCAGGTCTCGCGGCAGATATTTTGTTCTATTCCTTTTCGGAGTGGATTTTATATGCCACAGACCCTCATATAGCCGAGCTTGGCAGCATTCAGAAATGGGCAAGCGTTTATCCGATTTTTCACTGGAGTCTTATCCCGTGGGCATTTTACCTTGTATTAGCGGTCGCCTTTGGGTTTATGCTCCACGTGCGCAAAAGAGAAAAACAAAAATATTCGGAAGCGTGCCGTCCGATCCTGGGAAAACATACCGACGGTGTGCCGGGCAGAATCATTGATCTGTTGGCGGTATTTGCCTTGCTGGCGGGCACCGCGACCACGTTCAGTCTGGCAACGCCGCTGATGGCACGTATTATCAATGAGCTTTTTGGTGTTCAGCTGAATACGACAATCGTTACGATCGTTATTTTGTTGATAACCTGTGTAGTCTATACGTATTCGTTGCTGAAAGGGTTTAAGGGAATCAAGTTCCTTGCGAATAGTTGTGTGTGGCTGTTTTTCGGACTGCTTGCCTTTGTGCTTCTGTTCAGCGGTGAGACGAAGTACATTATTGAAACAGGGCTTTCTTCACTGGGAACGATGGTTCAAAATTTCTTTGAGCTTTCCACGTATACCGATCCGGGACGCACCACGTCTTTCCCTCAGAACTGGACCATTTTCTACTGGGCTTACTGGATGGTATGGTGTGTTGCAGCGCCCTTCTTTATCGGAAGCATTTCCAAAGGAAGAACGATCCGACAGACGATTCTGGGCGGTTACGCTTTTGGCGTTGGATCCACCATTTTAAGCTTTATTATTCTTGGCAACTATTCTCTCGGCAAGCAGGTTTCGGGGGCTGTAGATTTTATTGCCATCTATAATGAAACCGGGGATCTGTACGAAATCATTGTCCAAATCATCAATACCTTACCGGTTGCACCTTTGGTGTTGGCGATTGTTTTGATCACGATGATGATGTTCTATGCTACGTCTTTTGATTCGATCGCTTTGATCGCTTCCTGCTACAGTTATAAAAAATTAGGACAGAATGAATCGCCCTCTAAATGGATTCAATTTATGTGGTGTGTATTGCTGATCCTGTTGCCGATCGCTTTGATTTTCTCGGAAAGCTCCATGAGCAACCTGCAGTCGGTTAGTATTATTGCCGCCTTCCCGATTGGCATTGTGATGATTCTGATCGTGGCAAGCTTTATTAAGGATGCCAAAAAGCATCTGGCTGAAAAAGAATCCGCCAAAGCGGTTCCCGCTATCACAAAAGAGGTCTCGGAAGACTAATTGTTGAAATTCAAACGCATACTATAAAAACAAACCTCCCGCTTTACAACATGTTGCAGAGCGGGAGGTTTTCATTGACATTCCTTGACAAAGGACACGCCGCGCGATTATAATTCTTACTGTAAAATGATTTAAGTTTTCGTACGGGGTTTATGATCAGTATTGAAGGAGAATCTATGAAAGAGAGTATGGATATTTTTGATAAGATCATGTCGTTTCCCGGCCTGAGGATGCTTTTCCCCTTTTATAAAAGGCACAAGCAGGTATTGCTGTATCTGTTTTTCGGCGCGGTCACAACAGTTATCAGCATTGGCGTTTTTTCACTGTTGAACATTGCGCTCGGGGTAAATGAGCATATTGCCAATCTCACTTCTTGGGTTCTTGCCGTTCTAGTTGCTTTTTTAACCAACCGAACGATGGTGTTCGAGACCGAAACAAACTCGGCGGGCGCCTTTCTCGCCCAGATGATTACATTTTATGCCGGCAGAGTCGCCACCCTTTTGGTGGAAGAACTGATTATTTTTGTGTTTATCACAACGCTCAAATTCGATAGCTTTACCGTGAAATTGGTGGCGCAGATCATTATTATCATACTCAATTACGTGATAAGCAAACTGTTTGTGTTCAAAAAGCCGACCAAATAGAGGTGTTAGTATGAACATAACCATTATTGACGGGCAGGGAGGACAACTCGGTGTGAATAAAAGAAGAGCGGAGTGGTTAGCCACTCCGCTCTTTTTTATGCGTTATGAGATATCCTACGGCAATAACGGCAAACAAGCACAATATCACAAAAGCAATGCCTGTCGATGCGGTAAACGTAAGCTTTTCCCGTTGCTCCTTGATATGATAAATCCAAAAACAGTGTATGCTCTTTTCATTTGTGTATTAAGCGTATAAGTGATGATGAACTTTCTTGACTTGTATAGGTGCTTATGGTATAGTTTCAGTGGATTTAGGGAAACTTTTTAACCGAAATTAGGATAAGAGGTACGCGGATATATGGATAATGATAAGAAAAGAAGATGTAAAAAATGGGGGAATGTCGGGTTTATTTGCCTGATTGCCGTTTTTTTGTTGGCAGGGTTAGTGCGAACGGTCTGCTTCCCCAAAGACATCAATTATTATGAAAATCGGTACAGCAATAAAGTGATAGCGCCAAGCGTAGGTTCTTTTGCGGACAGTAGTTTCCAAAACAGTCTGGAGGATGCGCTGTCCGACCAGATCCCCGCCGCACAACGGCTGAAAAAAGCGTATAACCAAACGATGTCTTTCTTTTCCAATTTGTGGGTAACGCCGCTTTTGGAAAACAACACCACGACTTACGTGAACTTTAAAAACGGTATCAAAATTTTCGGCGGTTATTACGTGTATGACGCGTACACGTTGGACAGCGTAAAAAGCGCCTTCCAACAGAAAGCCGCGAATTATAATCAATTATTCCGCCAATATCCCGACATTGCGTTTTATGCGTATTATATTGAAAAGGATACCGATATCAATTTTGAAACAGGCGCCGGTATTCACGCCGACGAGTATCTGTTTTCGTTATTAGAGTTGGACGGCAGTCACACGCAAACGTTTGAAATTGACAATTTTAACGATTTTGCCAATCATTATTACAAGACCGACCATCATTGGAAGCACACGGGTTCTTACGAAGCCTATACGGAGATCGCTACTCTGTTGGGATGCGAGGATGGCATCTTGCCAAAAGGGGATGAGGTCTTAATTGCGGAAAGCTATAAAGGCAGCAAGGCCTCGACGGCGGGGTCGGATCTCATTACCGAGCCGTTTTATGCGTATCAATTTGAGTTCCCCGCTTTCAAGCAAATCACACGAGGTCAGAATACGGATTACGGCGCGCAAGAATCAACCCTTGCCGCTGCTCCCGCCAAGTCGATATCGTATGGCGGATTCTACGGCGGCGATGACGGTGAAGTCATATTCGATACCGGGAAAACCGAACTGGAAAATGTGTTGATCATCGGAGATTCGTTCGACAATGCCATCTTGAAGTTACTGGCAACGCATTTCAACCGAACGCACTCCATCGACTTGAGAAATCACGAGCACGACAAAGGAAGTACCTTTAACTTTAAGGAATACGCTCACGAAAACGATATCGATAAGGTGTTGTTTATCGGCGGTATCGATTTTTACAGCTCAAACACATTTGAATTGGAGAAGAAATAATGGTATTTAGTACGCTGACGTTTTTATTTGCGTTTTTACCGTTGGTTTGTCTGTTATATTACGTCATACCGAATCGAACCTATAAAAACGTTGTTTTATTGATTTTCTCCCTGTTGTTTTACAGTTGGGGGGAGCCGAAATACATTGTTTTGATGTTGACGGCGTCGTTGGTCGCCTATATCGGCGGACTTTTGATACACAAATACGATGAGTTAAATAAGAAAGCCTTGCGGAAAACGGTTTTTGTAATAACCGTTATATTGCTTGTGGCAAATCTCTTTGTTTTCAAGTATTTGAATTTCGCCGTTAAAAACATCAACCTGCTGTTTGACAGTTCCATAAACGTAGGGAATATCCTGTTGCCGATCGGTATCAGTTTTTACACCTTCCAAATCTTGTCCTACGTCATTGATCTGTATAAGCGCGAGATCGCGTTACAAAAGAATTATTTTTATCTGACGTTATACGTTTCTTTCTTCCCGCAGTTGATCGCCGGACCGATCGTCAGATACCAAACCATTGAGCACGAAATCAACACGCGAAAAGAAACGTTTGACGGGTTTATCCACGGTTTTCGGAGATTTATCATCGGTTTAGCCAAAAAGGTGATTATCGCCAATAACGTGGGTGCTATCGCCACGCTGATATACAGCGGCGATAAAACGATCTACGGAACACAGTTTTACTGGTTGGCTGCCGTTGCCTACGCATTGCAGATCTATTTTGATTTTTCGGGTTACAGTGATATGGCAATCGGTCTTGGTGAAATGTTCGGGTTCCATTTTCTTGAAAACTTCAATTACCCCTACATTTCCACCTCTATCACGGAATTCTGGCGCAGATGGCACATTTCGTTGTCTACGTGGTTTAGAGATTACATCTATATCCCGCTTGGCGGCAACCGCGTAAAGACGGGCAGATGGCTGCTGAATATTTTGGCAGTCTGGGCGCTTACGGGTTTTTGGCACGGCGCGGAATGGAACTTCATCGCTTGGGGATTGTTCTACGGGGCGCTGTTGCTTTTGGAAAAACTGTTTTTGGGCAAGCTGCTTGCAAAGCTTCCCAAATTCGTGTGTTGGTTGTATACGATGGTGATCGTATTGGTCGGTTGGGTGTTGTTCAACCTGACCGAGCCCGCCGCCATTGTCCACGCATTGTCGCAAATGTTCAGTTTCAACTACACGAACACAACAACGGCGATCTTGGCTGACGTTAACATTTTGTATGCGTGGCTTTATATTCCGCTTGGTGTGATTTGTATGTTCCCGTGGAAAAACAAAATCAACTTATCGAAAGTTCCCGAGTGGGTCGTGAACGGTGTCTGCTTGATTCTCTTTGCGGTTTGCGTGGTATTCATCATCGGTTCAACGTATAATCCGTTTATCTACTTTAGATTCTAAAACGAAAACTCCTTGCTGAAAAAGCAAGGAGTTTTTTCTGGTATGAAAAAAGCGAGGGGGAACCCTCGCTTTTTTAACAATAGAATTTAGTTCGGGGGTAGGGTGGTTTTTTCCGTATAAAATACCCAGTTGTTTTTGTCGCGAACGTCACCGGATACGCTTGCCCATTCAGAGGGTAAGAATTGGTTTCCGTTGTTCACGAAAATATCCCATTTATCGGATACAATCACATACTGCTTTTCATCAATCTTGGAAGAATCCACAATGGGATTGCCGGTAAAGGGGTTAACCGGATTTTCCACAAGCCCTTCCAAAGAGAGGGCAGGCACGTCGGCGTTTGTCATAAAGGTGTCTACGGTGGTAAAGCCGGTTGCGTTAAAGTCCTTCACCAACAGCATTGCCTGATAGAAGTAAATGTTGTGCATTCCCCGCACATCGCTGTCAAAGGTCTGCAGATCGCGACCGTGGTCGGATACCACGATGATGCGGGTGTTATCGTACACACCCAGCTCGCGCAGTTCATCAAACCAGTTGCCCAGTTGAATCAGCGCTGCCATGTTGGCTTGATAGTGGGATATGGCGAGTTCTGATTTCAGCAATACGGATTTTCCGTTTGCCGTGATGGTCTTGCCTTCAGCGGGATAGTAGGCGCTGTTGTCCACATTGGAGGACGGCACGAAATCAGGTTCTTGCAACAGCGTCGGTTCGTGAGTGATGTTTGAGCGCAAGAACGCATAGGTTCCGTTTTGCTGATCCGTGACGTCGGTCATGGTTGACAGGTTTTCCAAAACGTAATACGCGTTCATAAAGGAGGGGCTGACGCCGTCCGTATTCGTAGCGGTGCCCTTGCGGGTGACGGCGCGGTAGGTGCCGTCGTTGTAGACGGGCGATTGCAGCGAAACGGGAAGTGTCTTCATCAAAGAAAACAAGAAGAAATTCCGTTTTCGTGACGTGACTGCGTTTACAAGACTTTGCTTACTGTTAAACTTACCGTCGGCAAGGTGCGCACTGACACCGGGCATATCCTTAAAGACGTCCAGATTCGGGATCCACCGATAACCGGCATAAGAGGGATCGATGAGACTGACGTCATAGCCGGCTTGAGAGAACAGGGTGGGGATAACTTTCAGCGCTTCGTTGTGCTTGCTTGCCAACGTTTCGGTATTTCTTAAGTTTAACTCTACCGGTGTATAGTCATAGCCGCCGTACAGCGACGGGGTGGCAAAATTGGTAAAGCCACCGTAAGACATGGTGTTTGCGTAAAAGGTAAAGCCGTCAAACTGTTTTAGCAGCGTGGGATTCTCTTCCATCAGATACGGGACAAACGCGCTGATTGCGCGATCCAGCATAATGACGACCACGTTTTCTCCGTTTTCACTGAGCGGGATGAAGGTGGTTGACTCGCCGCTGCTTTGTATCTGCACCTTGGTTTGAGAGGTTTCTTTTACGGTTTTGGCGATGTTGATGGTGCTCATACCGCTAAGAGCGACGGCACCGACCAGCAAAATCGCGGTAAGACGCTTGGGTATTTTTGTCACCAGCAGGTAGAGGATGACAAACACGGCGACTACCACACCGATATTGATCAACTGCTCCGAAACGGAGAAGGTAAAGCCGTCGGCATACAGCAGATCGGGTGACAAAATGCCAAGCTTGGTACCGAAGAACATATAGTTGACCAGCATAACACCGCTGAGCGTCCATACCAAGCGCTCGATGATTACCTTGCCCTTGGGGTTTGCCAGCCAATAAAATACGCTCAACCATACTAAAAACGTGCCCGCCGCAATGCACAGGGAGTACACGATATACCACACGGGTTCATAGAAGTAGGCGGGATAGATGTATTCCTGCACGGATGCGGAAATATAGGTGGAGGGGATCAGCAAGCCCACCAAAGCCGTCAGGAACAGACCGCCGCTGATAAACAGCGCTTTGTTGGGGGTTGCTTGCAATGCCTTGGGTTTTGGCAGAGGCAGCTTTTTAAGCAGAGGCAAGATCCAGGGCAGTTGTGCGACAAGCCCTAAAACGATCATAAAAGCGGAGCGCCAAAAGCCGTCCATCAAAATACCGGCAGCAACTGCGCCGACACCCAACACGCCAAGCAGGATCTGCAAGACCAGTTTGGGGTTTTTCATACGGTAGAACAACGTTTTTATCAGAGAGAACAGGTTGTTCAGCGTCCAGTAAAACACCAAAGCGGCAGGGGAGTTGTACAGAAAAACAAGGAAGAAAGCCGCCATGCCGTAAAGCTGGATCTTGGTTTTCAGCGGAAAACCTTTCAGATACAGGGAACTGGAGATCACGTTGACCAACGTCATGATAATGGGCAGCAGATTGATGGTAAAACCACCGATTACCAGCAAGCCGTCCGGTGCGCTCAAATCAGTGATCGGGCCGAAGGAGGCACCGGTAAAGGCGTCAACACCGGACAAGAACTGATACGCTGCCATAAAGAAGGGGATCTCCAGCAGTAACGAAACCGAGCCGCTCAGAACGGACAGAGGGTTATAGTTGTTCTGACGATAGTACGTTTGCAGAATCATCATCCGCTCGTCACCGGAGAAGGTTTTCTTAATATGCGCGACGACGTCCTTCAGTTTGTTCTCGGTATCTCTCGCTTCAACCTGAATGGCATCTGCCCGACGGTAAAGGGGGAGGGCGAGGACGTTCATTGCCAAGCTCAAAACAATAACGGACAGACCGGGATTGCCGATCACCGTGAGGGCAACGGAGAAAATGACTTCAAAGATCAGTTTCAGCGGCCCGATAAGGAGAGTGCCTAACATCTCAAAAAAGGTCATTTTGCAACACTCCCTTCATTTTTCGTTTCGGTCAGCGATGCGTATTTCGCCATCAGGTAATCGGCGGCACGAACCGCGCCTTCTCCCGGGTATGCCCAGGTTTCATTGCGCACTTCCTGGCGGCCTTGGGCGTAGCGGGGATCTGCCAGGCAGGAGTCGATCAGTTCCTTGATGTTGTCCAAGTTTTCCATATTCAGCTCTTGACCGATACGCGGCAGAGCGGAGAAGGTCCACAGCCGATGGTCCAGGAACCAAGCGTCGTAGGGTGCCAGATTGAAATTAGGATCGGTGTAAATGACCGGTTTATCGTAGATCAGAGAAAAATCAAACACAACACCCGAGAAGTCGGAGATCAGAATGTCGCTGCGGCGCAGGACCTCAAAGTTATCGGTATCGCGATTCCATTCCAATTGATCGGATTCCGGATATTCTTTCATCAGCTTATCCAGCAATTCCGTTTCGGAAGCGAAGGATTGGGGGTGGGGGCGAATGATCACGTGATAACCGGTTTGGAGCAATTTATCGATGATCTTGCTCCCGTGAACGTTGAAAATGGCACTGGGACCCCAAGTGGGTGCCAGAAGGACCGTGCGCGGATGCTCCGCAGCAGGTCCGGTGGAGGCGAGGCGGGTCGCCATTTCGTCCATAAAGGGGATACCCACCGTGACCAGTTCTTTGGCGGGAAGATTTCGTTTTTCTTCCAGTTGGCGGATATCGCGTTCTTGATGCGCACCGGCGATCATCAGCGCATCGTAGTAGTCAATGCCGAACATGCGGTAGCGGGTGACCTCACCGGCGGTATGGAAAATGTGAACGTAGTAATCCACGTTTTTCGACCGTTTCCATTGATAGACGTCCAGTCCGGGAGTGGTGGAAAACAGAATGGTAGCGTTGAGAAAATTCAATTTGGAAAACGCTTTGTTGCCGGCCCCGATAAATTCACCGCGGACGTGTTCATACGGATTGTTAAGCCCCGGGTCATCGGGGGAGGCGGTCATATAGAGCACCTCCATGCCCCGCTTGTCGAGTTCCCGACAAATGGGATCAAAAACCGACCAGTAACGCTTATCGTCGGAAAAGATGGCGATCGGAATTTTTTTTGCGCTGATTTGCGCTTTTCCGCCGCTTGCGGCAAAACGCAGTTTGATAAACAGCATCCGCAGAGAATAAGCGGCCGCACCGATCAAACCGAGCAGTACCGTAAAGAGCATACTGCCCGTGCCGGGATCAATGTACAGAAGCATAAGAAAACCTCGCAATCGTGAAAAAATAACCGTGTGAAAGCCGAAAAGTTTGGAAATGGCACTATGTTAAATTATACCACGAATACGGTGGAGTGTCAATTCTGCAAATAACGACAAAGGAGCGGTTTCCCGCTCCTTTTGTGGCACAATTAAAGTTTTTTCGTTTTCATGTTTCGCGCTACCAGGGTCAGCACCAACAGGAGGATATACAGGCAACCGATGGTTACGAAAATCGCAGCCCAACCGAATCGTTCTTGCATGAAACCAAAGACAGAGGCCTGGATGGCAGCGCCCATATATACAGCCCAGTCTAAAACACCGACGACGGTGGAGGACAGTGCACGACCGCCCATGTCACCGGCAATAGCCCAAATCACACCGGTTACCATGCTGAAAACGCCTACGACGAACAGCATGATGGTGGCAGGTACCTGCGTTTTAAACAAGGGGAAGCAAATCATCCCCGCAAAGGCAACGACGGAAGCCAGAATCAGCATGGGTTCCCGTTTCCCTTTGAAAATCTTGTCGGTAATAAAGGGGAACACAAACATGGCGCACGCCTGTCCCAGAGGCAGGACGATATAGGTGAACATATCGTCTTTCAGGGTCAGACCCAGTTCCTCCGTAAAATAGGTGGGGATCCAGGTCAGCAGGCCGTAACGGCCGATGCCGGCAATAGCAGAGATCAGACAGAACAAAATCACCTTTGGCTCACTGAAAAGCAGCTTGTAGGGATAGAAGAACCCTTTTTCTGCCAGTTTTGCTTCCATAGCCGCATTGCTCTCGTCCAGCGACTGGTCTGCCTCTTCAAAGGCCTTCAGACCGACGTCCTCGGGTTTTTCTTTGAAAAACAGAACAAAGGCGACGAGAATCAGAACCATGGGGAGGATGGGGAACCGGAAACCGGCTCGCCAGGTCCATTCCGGATTGAGGATCAAGCACCAGTTAACGGTTAAATACGTTACTGCCTGGGCAACGCCGGAGAAGGCGGTGGCAAGGCCGGAGGCAAAGCCCCTCTTTTCTTTAGGCCACCACTTGTTGATGACGCCTACGCCGTTGGACCATACCATGGCCTGACAGAAGCCGTTCAGGCCCCAAAGAACGGCGATCACCCACAGACTGCTTTGGAAAGAGATGGCAACGTTCAAAACGGCGGACGACACCACGCCGAAGATCATCAGCTTTTTATAGCCGAAGTAAGAGCCGAGACGTCCGCTGACCAACTGACCGAAGGCGTAGCTCCAGAAAAGCGCCGAGGATACGATACCCAGCGTGCCAAGGTCGGACTGGAACTCCTGCTTCATCAGCGGCAGCACCAAATTGATATTCTGGCGGCCGTTGTAGAAGAACAGATAGGTAAAGCCAAAACTTAACAGCATTAACCAGGCGTATTTCTTAAATTTTCGGAATTGCTCGCCGGTATAGCCGTACGTATATTTTTCAGACATACTTCTCCTCCAATAGATCAAGCAAAGAATTTTTCATCTGCTTCGTCAAACGGGATGATCTCGGCAGAAACACGGGCGTAATCGTCCAAGTTATCGATCTCGTCAATGTAATACTCCTCGTAGGAGAAGGCACGGACGTTGAGATCGGCAAAAATTTCGTTAAGGGCGTTTTCCGCGTAGCACTTATTCTCGCCTTTTTCAATGAATTTCACGACATTAGCGATCCATGCGGCAGCGGTCGCCTTTTCCATTTTGTAGAACGGTTGGAAGGCAAAGCAATCTTCGTCAAAGATGTGGATGGAAACTTCCAGAAGCTTACCGTCTTGCACTCTTCCCTTAAAGTCCTTTTCAGGCAACGCCTTTTTGAAGTTTACGGTGCCGGTATTCTTGTCACTGCATGCCAGCACATCGTGAATCAACTTACGGTTAAACACCAGATCGCCGTGGAAGAACAGCAGATCGTCATCCATGTGCTCTCGCGCAAGATACATGGAGTAGATGTAGTTGGTTTTATCGTAAATATCATTGCGCACGAAGGTGAAGTTCAAGTGAGGAAAATCGGCCGCTTCAGCTTTCAGCTGATCCTCGAAAGGACCGGTGGTGATGATGAAATCGGTGATACCCTCTGCGCTGAGCAAACGGAGCTGCCGGTGAAAAATGGTCTCGCCGTTCTTCAGCCGGGTCATAGACTTGTGGTTGTTTTTGGTGAATTCGCCCATGCGATTGCCAAGGCCGGAATTGAAAATGACTGCCTTCATAAGAATGATCCCCTCCGTATGTTGTTGGAAAAGTCCGTAGAACGCTTTTCAACAATATTATACAAGAAATTCCAAAAGTGTCAAGTTAATATGATTTTTCACGATCATACAGGGAAAGGGTGGACTACCCTTTCGAATAAGTGTGCGGTTGGATTTTCGGGCAATTTTTAAGAAAACTTTTGGACGAAAACAGCATGTTTTGATTTGCACATAGCAAAAGCGAGGTGAATTTCACCTCGCTGTCGCTATCTATTTGAACGCGCAAAAAAATTGTTTGAAGTGTCTTGAAGGTGACTAGCCCCGTTGTGTTATACTATCACCATCAAAAAAGTACAGTTTATCAAGCCTTAGGATTTGAACTGTACTTTTGGGCTAAAGAATGGTATAATACGAAAGGAGAAAACAAATTGAGTTTAGAGTTAGCAATTGTTGTGGCGGCTATAAACGGAGATAGGTTATCGTCTCAAATTACAACAAGCTCAAATTATAAGCATTGGATTAGTGTTGAGGACCCCAAAAGGTGTATTGTGTGCGCAAATAACCACGGAAAGGTTTGGCTAATTGCAGAGCAACCTTATCCGGATCCTCCGATACATCCGAATTGCCGTTGTGCGATTGAATTGATGCAGGCGATTACAGCAGGAACAGCAACTATCAATGGTGTAAACGGTGCGGATTGGATGTTAATGTTTAAAGAATATTTGTCTGATTACTATGTGTCGCAAAAGGAACTGGAACTTCTAGGATGGCGTAAAGGAGATAAGGTTTCAAAATTTACTACCGAAAAAATGTTGTTTGGTGGCACATATAAAAATATTAATCAGCATTTGCCGCATGCGGAGGGGCGCGTATGGTATGAGGCGGATATCAATTATAAACTTGGCAAAAGGAACAGTCAACGTATCTTGTGGTCGAATGACGGACTGATATTTGTTACATATGACCACTATCAAACATTTTATGAAATTGTTTAAGAAAGGCGGATATATATGAAAAAAGCAACGATAGATTTAACGGATTGTGAATATATCTATGAACTACATCAACGAATTCAAGATGCATTGGATTTTCCTGATTATTACGGTAAAAATTTAGATGCGTTTTGGGACTGCATCAATCGCGAATGTGACGTAGATTTTGTAACAATCGTTGGTTGTGAAAGTGTGGCGGAGGACTTAAAACCAACGGTTAGAAAGATTTTAGACATGTTTGAAGAAAATAAAAAATATTGGGCTGACAAAAATTATGTGTTTGATTACGAAATCATAAGCTAACAAGTATAAATCTCCTTGTTTTACAGATACTAACAGTACAAATTTGTAAAGCAAGGAGATTTATATATGAAAGCAACAGGAATTGTGAGAAGAATAGAGGCTCGTGTTATAATAACACAAAAGTCGTTTAAAGCCGCATAAACACTGGGGTTTGCGGCAATTTTTGAAGAAAAATTTTTGACGGAAAGTACTATTTTTAGACCTATACATAGCAAAAGCGGAGTGGATTTCCACTCCGCTTTTGTAATCAATTATTTTTACAATAAACTTCTATTCCGTTCTTGTTTATTTCGTTTAACACATCAGAAAATGTGAATTCAAATTCTTCTTTGATGTGTTTGTTTTTAACACCGCGATAAGCCGTTTTTCCAAGTCGAACATATAACAAATCCACACTGACAACAACTATACGGTTTTCGTCGGTTTCATTAAAGTGAGAAATTTCCGAAACTAGCGTATATGTATATCCTTCTTTGGGTCTGGAAGTTAATTCTTCAAAATCATTTGTGATATATAAATATTTTGGCTTGATATCAAGGTTGTATTGTTTGGCTTGTGCTATAAACGGTTTTAGCCATTCTCTTGTTTCTGCTCTTATTTCTCGCTCCATTGGAACAATCTCGTCTGTTAAATGTGCCTTTGTTTGTGCCTGTTTTCTCGTTTTTCGCTTATTTATCCAGTTTTTAGCATCCTCAAATAGATAGCCCGTTATTGTTCCGTCCCAATACTTTTCAAGCAAGTGTTTTGTTCTAAAACTCTTACGGATATGTCCGTTCATATAAAACCTGCATTTGCCTTTGTTGCTCCCCTTAATGCTAAAAACACTTGCATAGAAAAAATCAAAGATGCTCACTTGTGATGCGGTGCCAAGTTTTATGTCTTCGACCTCAATAGCGTTGATATCTTTCCATAGATATCTTTCGACAGGAAGAAAAATGTAGCATAAAGATACTCCCTCGTTATCAAAAGCATAGCAATAGGGCGTAAAGATGGCGGGAAGTACTATAAGAAGCAATGCCACTATACCAAAGCCTAAACCCCAAGCGCTATCGTTCTCCCTAAAAAAGTCTATTGAACCCCATGCAAAAAACAAACCTAAAATAACGCAAAAGTTAAAAAGCTTATTTAATGCAAATTGTTTTCTTTTGTTCATATAAACACCTCGTTAAATTTATTATAACATATTTGATTGCAAAAGTAAATTCACGCAGTATAAATCTCCTCAAAATACAGATAATAACAACACAACAAAATACAGATAATAACAACACAATTTGTAATTTAAGGAGAAATGTATATATGAAAGCAACTGGAATAGTTAGAAGAATCGATGATTTGGGGAGGGTTGTTATTCCGAAAGAAATCAGAAGGACAATGCGGATTCGTGAGGGCGATCCGCTGGAGATCTTTACGGGGCCGAACGAGGAGGTCGTGTTTAAGAAATACTCGCCGATCGGAGAGATCACCGAATTTGCCGCGCAATATGCGGACGTCATGTCCCGCGCGTGCGGGTTGCCGGTGGTGATCGGTGATCGCGATCACGTGATCGCGGTGGCGGGGGAATCGAAAAAAGAGTATATGGAGCGGCGGTTGTCACCGCATTTAGAGCAGGTGATGGAGGAACGGCAACTGGTGACGGCGCGCACGAACGGCGGCAAAGGCGTGCCGGTGGTGGAGGGACGCGACCGTCTTGCGGGCATCGCGGCACCGATACTCTCGGCCGGCGACGTGATCGGCTGTGTGTGTATCCTGATGAACGATACCGGTGCGATGCCGGGGGAAACGGACGTAAAGCTCGCACAGGTGGCGGCGGCGTTTTTGGGAAAGCAGATGGAAGAATAGCGGCGGGGTTAAATATTGAATAATGAATAATGAATAATTATGGTGTCGCGCGGGGCGCGACGGAGTATAAAAGGCGGGGAGGGATCCCTGCCTTGTTTTTTGTGCGGGATGACACCTCATCCGCTTTGCTTGCGCTTCGCACCTTCTCCTCAAGGAGAAGGCGTCGGATGGGCACGTAACAACGGGAAGATGCATAAGATGGGGGGAAGGAGTGTGAGGATATGGCGACGAAAATTTACATCGACCAAGGACATAATCCGCAAAACCCCAATGCGGGGGCGGAGGGGAACGGCTACCGCGAGCAGGACCTGGTATTTCGTATCGGCGTGGAGTTGGCGGAAATTCTGCGTGCCGAGGGATACGACGTGCGGCTTTCCCGCCCGACAGCGGACACGCAGCTTGGTACGTCCAATTCGACGGCGCTTGCCGCACGCGTGAACGAGGCAAACGAGTGGGGAGCGGATTACTTTATCAGCTTGCACGCGAATGCGTCGGAACTCAGCGGGGCTTCGGGGAGTGAGGCGCTGGTGTTTAATTTAAATTCCGCGGCGGCAGAGCTTGCGGAGGATATTTTGGACGAATTAGAGGAGTCGACGGGGCTTCCTAACCGCGGGGTGACGCAGCGCACGAATTTGTATGTCCTTCGGCGCACGAGGATGCCCGCTGTGTTGGTGGAGCTCGGGTTTATTACCAACCCCGGAGACGCGGCGCTGATGGCGAATTCGCCGCAGTTGTTTGCGCTGGGGGTCGCGAACGGTATTACCGAATATTTGAGTTGACCTCACTTTGCGGATATGATACACTAATCGTATACCGATGTGTATGAGAGGGTGGACGTATCATGAAAAATGCTTGCAAGCTCAGCTGTGTGATGGAGATCGTCGCGTGGGTCTTGATGGTGGCGGATCTGGCACTGATGATCGCGTTGCCGTGGATCACGGAAAGTTGGACGAGTCAGCCGAGCGGTACGGGTCTATATGACCAGTATTTGGTTTTTTTATACGTGACGGGTGTGTTCGCGGAGCTGATCTTGTGGCAATGCCGCGGCATCATGCGTAACGTGACGCAGAAAACGCCCTTCTGCGCAGATACCGTGAAACGGTTGCGCAAGACCGGTTGGATCGCGGTGGCACTGGCGGTTGTTTGGTTTGTGTTTGTGCTTTGTTTTGACGTATTTAAATTCCTGATGTCCTTTTTGGCTCTTCTGTTTGCGTTTATCGGGCTTGTACTGTTTGTGTTTGCCGCGTTGTTTGCACAGGCAACCGCTTACAAGGAAGAAAACGATATGACGATTTAACGCGGCGGAAGGAGAACGAAACATGGCGATTTTAGTCAATTTGGACGTGATGATGGCGCGCCGCAAAATGGGCTTGACGGAGCTTTCCGATAAAGTCGGCGTGACGCTTGCCAATCTATCCGTTTTAAAGAATAACAAGGCAAAGGCAGTGCGCTTTTCCACGTTAGATGCGATCTGCAGGGTGCTTGACTGCCAGCCGGGTGACATTTTGGAATATCTGCCGGACGAGGACGAATAACTATGCGTATCGGTTCGGTAGAAATCACGGGGCGCGCGGCGCTTGCACCGATGGCGGGCGTGGCCGATCCGGCGTTTCGGCGCATTTGTCGGGAATACGGCGCGGCGTTTACGGTGACGGAAATGGTGAGCGCAAAGGCACTGACCTACGGTGATCAAAAAAGTCGTGAATTGATGACGTTGGATGCGCGGGAGCGTCCCGCGGCAATCCAGCTCTTTGGCGACGATCCCGATACGCTGGCCTCGGCGGCGCGCATGGCAATGGCGCAAAAGCCCGATTGGCTGGACATTAACATGGGATGCCCAGCGCCGAAGATCGCGGGCAATCATTGCGGCAGTGCGCTGATGCGCGAGCCGGAACTGTGTCGCCGGATCGTGAAAGCGGTGGTCGGTGCGGTCGACGTGCCGGTGACGGTCAAGATCCGCAAGGGGTATTCCAAAGACGAGGTGAACGCGGTCGAGGTTGCGAAAGCGTGTGAGGACGGCGGAGCTTCGGCGATTACGGTGCATGGGCGCACGCGGGATCAAATGTACGCACCGCCTGTCGATTGGGATATTATTCGCGCGGTCAAAAGGGCGGTTTCGGTGCCGGTGATCGGCAACGGGGACGTGAATTCCCCTGAATCGGCGGCGCGGTTATACGAGCATACCGGTTGTGACTTGATCATGATCGGGCGCGGAGCGCTCGGCGCACCGTGGGTGTTCCAGGCGGTGGAGGCGTATCTCACGCACGGGGTGCGCTTGCCGGATCCGCCGGTTGCCAAACGCATGGACGTGTTGTGCCGACAGATCGAGCTTGCCGCCTCGCTCAAGGGTGAGCGCGTGGCGCTCTTGGAAGCACGCAAGCATGCATCCTGGTATATGCGAGAGTTGCGCGGTGCGGCGATCTTCCGCGGTGAAGCGGGAATGATCGCAACCATGGAGGATCTGCGACGGTTATGCTGGCGGGTTATTCGCCGACAGGAAGAGGAATAAAAAAGAGCAGGTATCACAAGATACCTGCTCTTTTTTTAGTTGTTTTCGGGCTCGTTGGTAAGTTCCTTCAAAGTATCGGGAAGCGGGGGTAGGTCGGGGGACGGTTCGTCCGAGACCGAGAAGCCCTTTTGGATGGGCTCAACGTTTTTAAAGTCCAACGATTCGCTGAAAGCGGGTTTTTTCGTGCGGACGCGAAAAACGATGAGCAGTACGATGAGTGCTATCACGCTTGCGGCGCTGATAATGATACCCACCAAGAGACCTTCGGGAACGTAGGTGATGGACACGGTGTGTTCGCCAAAGCCCAGATCAAATCCCAAAAAGCCGCCGGCGACCGAGAAGGTTTTTACTTTTTTACCGTCTACGGTGACCGACCAGCCGCTATCATACGGAATGGTGGTCATTAACACGCCGTCACTTTTAGCGTCGACAGTGCCGGACAACCGGCTGCTGCCGAGATCGTTGATGATAAGCTGACTTTCCGCCAGATGCGCCAATCCTGCCGTGGAGTTAGCTCTGTTCCACCCTGCCACGTAGAAGTTGCCGCTGCAGCCGGTGTCGGAGGTGACAGTCAGTTTGACAACCGTGCCCGCCTGCGCCACGCCGCCGTTGATGATATACGGCTCGTGCGGAGATACCGACCAAGACTCATCCCCCATTTCAATGGTGAGACTATCAGCCGCGCCGCAATCGGCATACAAAAAGAGGGAGGCGGATTCATCCAGTGTTGCCGAGAAGGTGGCGGTGTTGTTTTCTTCATCGGTATATACGCGGAAGCCGGATCCTGAGCCGGTAGTGGCACCGAGGGAGGGATCCTCGGATTCAATGTCGTATATGGTATACAACGAGGAATAGTTATCCGTCATGGCGGAATACAGGTCATTCTGTGAATAGAACGGATCGTAACGCGTGTAGGAGTAGTCCTTAATGTCCTCGTCCACCATATAACCGAGGCCAAGTGCAAAAGAATTTTCGTAAATCTTATACGAAGCATTGCCCACGGTGACGGTGTCGAGATATTTAAGCGGTGCGGGAGCGGGCTCGTCTTTACCGAGGATCACGTAACGGATACCGAGCAGTGAATCGGCAAACGGCTGGAAGGACTTATACAAATGGCTGTTGACACCGTTGATGGCATAGCCCAGACCGCCAAGCAGGCGGGTGGTGTCGTAATAGTTGCTGGAGGAGAATGAGGTCAAACCGCGATAATGGAACAACGCGGTGTCCACGCAGGTGCGGCGCGGCAAAAATTCCAGACGATAGAAATTGCCGTTTGCCGCCGCATCGCCGAGTTGCTCTGTTTTTTCAATCGCGGTGCGGATCGCCTCGGTGGTGTCATTATCCACGTAATCCTGATGGCGGGTGAAATACTCGTTGGCATTGAGTTTGACGAACGTGCTGCCGCCGCCGAGTGCCATCTCCGCCGTGACAGCGAGCAAGAGCAGTGCATACGCCACTCGACGGCGCACCAGTTTGCGCGAGGTCAGCACTAAGATGACGGTGTATACTGCGAAGATCGCAAGATTAATATATACGGTGGAGAAGCCGTAGGTCTCGTCTCCAAAATGCTCCTCAAGCATCACATACGCGAGAGCGCCCGCAAAGGTGAAGAAGACGTGGCGGGTCTCGACGTGTTTTAAGTTAACGAGCGTTTCGCATGCCATGAGCAACACAAAGAATGAGTATAGGAACGAGAAGCGATACGGCAGATCGTTCGGAGAGTGCAGACCGTGCCAGGCAAGGTCTGTCCAGTTGACTAAGAAGGAGAAGAACAACACCAGCCACAGTGCCATATACGCGGCGCGACGGCGCGGTGCAATACCTTTGTTCAGTGCAAACAGCGGGATGCAGATCGCCGTGAGAACGCCACAGTAAATATTCGGCAGATTGCCCGCGCGAACCGTGGGGGAGGTATCTGCCAAATGACGGCCGAGCAACTGGAAGATGTCTAACGTATTGGTGATCTCCGGCAACTCCGCGCCCGCCGCCGACGTGTTTTGCAGAGCCAGATACACCGGTATCAGCAACGCGGCAACCAAGCCCGCGGAAAGCACCGAAAAGCCCGCAAAACGTGCGAACGAGACACCGAGCTCTTTGCCGGTGCGGCGCGAACGGAGGCAATACGCAAGGTAATACAGCACCAAAAAGATGCATAGCATGAAACCAATATAATAGTTGGCATACAGCGCGTACGCAAGGGAGAGCACGTAGGTGAGAAATTTGCCGGTGTGCATCAGCCGTTCAAAGCCGAACACCACGAGCGGGAGCATCATTACGACGTCCAACCACATGAGGTTCCAGGAATAGGCGATCAGGTACACCATCAGGGAATACATGACCGATACCGTTGGAATATGCAGACCGCGTTTGCCGAACAACTGTTGCACGCATAAGGCAAACAGTGCGCCGGACAACGCGTTTTTCAGCAGGGTGATAAACAGAATCCCTTGCGCGAGCAGGCGTTCGGGGAACACCAGCAAAAAGAGATTGAACGGACTTGCCAAGTAATAACCGAACAGCGAGAGATAATTGGCACCAAGCCCTACTTCAAAGGTGTACAGCGGGCTGTCACCGTGCAACAGATCGTAACGCAGTTCCGAGAGCAGGGGGGCGTATTGGTGGTGCATGTCCACCATCATGGCACTCTTTTCGCCAAACGGCCACATACCGACGAACGAATACGCGACACACATCGCCGCCAGCGACAGCAATCCCGACATCAGCGGGTAAAACCAAACGGGGCGTTCCTTTTTGACGTCGTGAGCATCGCGCAGGTATTCACGCGACAGAATATATAACAGAACGCCGAGTAAGCCGGCAATACCGCCGCAGCAGGCGGCTTTTTGCGCGGTGCCGGTGGCGGTGGACGAGTCAATCTGTGTCGGATTCCAGTTGCCGACCCCCCACAGCACCAAAAATACCATGACCGCGAACAACACCGATACGACGGCAGCAAGCAACGCTTTGGATGTGCGCGGTGAGATGCGTGAACTCATGTGTGATATCCTCCTTGGGACAAAATCATATTTAGTATATCATAAAACGTAACGAAGGGCAACCGATAAAATGAAATCCGATTTTTTCCGAAAACCTATTGACAAATTTTGGAGAAGGTGGTACGATACATACGGTTAGCAGCGGCTAACGCTTTTTAAAGCGGTTGGGTTAGCGGCGGCTAACGCTGTTTCACAGAGAACGTGGGAGATGCGCTATGAATTTGATGAACGCAGAGCTTTCAAAAGAGTATATCATCCAGCGGATCGAAACCGACGATGACGAACTGGACGCGTTTTTGTTTTCGCTCGGTTGCTACAGCGGTGAGCCCATCACGGTGGTATCGCGCCGTAAGGGAAGCTGCGTGGTGTCCATCAAGGACGGCAGATACAACATCGACAATCAGCTGGCAGAAGCGATCATCGTTTAAAAACGGGAGCGGCGTCCGCTGATTACTTTTTGCTTAGCGGTTAGCAGCCGCTAACCGGAAATTGTTTGGAGCAGGACACACACTGTTAACATAAAATCGGCATCATAACAGAGGAGGAAAAATTATGAGAATTGCGTTGACCGGCAATCCGAACAGCGGTAAGACGACCATGTATAACGCGCTGACCGGCTGTAATGAAAAGGTCGGTAACTGGGCGGGCGTTACCGTTGAGAAGAAGGAGCATCCTATCAAGAAGGCGTATTACAACGAGCGGGAGGAACTGATCGCCGTTGACCTGCCGGGTGCGTATTCGATGTCCCCGTTTACGTCCGAGGAGAGTATTACGAGCTCCTACGTAAAGAACGAAAACCCTGATGTCATCATCAACATCGTGGATGCGACGAATTTGAGCCGCAGTTTGTTCTTCACCACTCAACTGTTGGAGCTGGGCATTCCGGTCGTTGTGGCGTTGAATAAAGCGGATATCAACGCGAAAAAAGAGACCAAGATCGACGTGGAAGCGCTGTCCGCTTTGCTGGGCTGTCCGGTCGTGGATACGGTTTCTACCTCTGCTAAGGGTCTTACCGAGGTTGTGAAAGCTGCCGTGGAGCGTGTCGGCAACGAGCAGGCGGCACCCTACGTGCAGGGGGACGTTGATCTGACCGATAAAAAAGCTGTTGAGGCCGCTGACAGAAAGCGTTTTAGTTTTGTAAACGGTATCGTGGAACAAGTCGAGAGCCGCAAGGTGCTGACTAAAGAGCGCAACTATCAAGATAAGATCGACGCGGTGCTGACCAACAAGTGGTTGGGGATCCCGATTTTTGCGGTTGTGATGTTCTTAGTGTTCCAGATCTCGCAGGCATGGGTTGGTCCGTGGATCGCCGAGGGCTATGAATTTTCGAACGGCACCGTGATTCCCGGTTTGGTGACACTGATCGATATGTTCAAGGAATGGATTGCGGGTCTGCTCCAGGGCGGCAACGACTTCCTGGTCGGTTTGCTGACAGAAGGCGTGATCGGCGGCGTCAGCGCGGTTGTCGGATTCCTGCCGCTGGTTATGGTGATGTACTTCATGATCGCGCTGTTAGAGGATTGCGGATACATGGCGCGCGTTTCTGTTGTGCTGGATCCCATCTTTAAAAAAGTCGGGTTATCCGGTAAATCGGTGATTCCGTTTGTGATCGGTACCGGTTGCGCGATTCCCGGTGTGATGGCATGCCGTACCATCCGCAACGAGCGTGAGCGCAGAGCCACTGCGATGCTCGCTCCCTTTATGCCGTGCGGTGCGAAGATTCCGGTTATTTCGCTGTTTGCCGGTGCATTCTTTGACAACGCCGGTTGGGTCAGCACCTTGATGTATTTGTCCGGTATCGTGCTGATCTTCTTTGGCGCATTGCTTGTCAACAAGATTGCCGGTCATAAGGCAAGAAAGTCCTTCTTTATCATTGAGATGCCCGAATACAAAGCTCCCTCGCTGTGGCGGGCGTGTAAATCCATGTGCGAGCGCGGCTGGGCGTATATCGTCAAAGCCGGTACGATCATCCTGCTTTGCAATGCCGTCGTTTACGTGATGCAGTCCTTCAACTGGAACCTGCAGTTGGTGGCGGAGGGTGCCGAGAGCACGTCCATTCTGGCCACCGTTGCGTCTCCGATCGCGTATCTGCTGATCCCCGTCGTCGGCGTTCTCAGCTGGCAGTTGGCAGCCGCTGCGGTTACCGGCTTTATTGCCAAGGAAAACGTGGTCGGTACGTTGGCGGTTTGCTTTGCGGCAACCAAGTTTATCGACGCAGAGAACTTCGAGCTGATGGAGGGCGCGGCCGAGAGCGCCGCTAAAGCCATGACCGGTCTGAATGCTGCCGGCGAAACGGTGGCGATCACGGCGGTCGCGGCACTGGCGTATTTAATGTTCAACCTGTTTTCTCCTCCGTGCTTCGCGGCTATCGGTGCGATGAACAGTGAAATGAAGAGCGCGAAATGGCTGTGGAGCGGTATCGCGCTGCAGCTCGGTGTCGGGTTCACGCTGGCGTATCTGGTGTATCAGATCGGCACGTTGATCGTGACGGGCTCACTCGGTGCCGGTTTTGTTGGCGGACTGATCGCGGTTGTTGTGATGGTTGCCATCGTCGTGTATCTGTGCGTTCGTTCGGATAAAAAACTTAAGGAAGAAAAGACGCTGAAAGGCGAAAAGGCGAGGACTGTTGTCAGCGCCAAATAAGAGGTTACCATGGAAAATTATATTATCATTGCCGCGTTGGTCGTCGTGATCGGTCTTGCTGCGTGGTACGTTTATAAACAAAAGAAATCGGGTAAAACGTGCATCGGATGCCCTTACAGTGATTCCTGTTCTTCCAAAGAGAACGGTTGTTGTAACGATCGGTAAAGCAAAAGCGCCCTCCGAGTTTCGGAGGGCGCGTGCTTAATTTTTTCTATTTAAGAAAACCGAAAAGAAAAGGTTGACAAACGGAAAGTAACATAGTATAATGACTACTGCTCAACAACGAGATGTGGCTCAGTTTGGTAGAGCGCTGCGTTCGGGACGCAGAGGCCGCAGGTTCGAATCCTGTCATCTCGACCATCAAAGGGCAATGAAAAAGATATTGCCCAAGAAACCCCCGATTTTATCGGGGGTTTCGCCGTTTCTACGGTCGAAATTTTTACAAGCGATTTTGTAGATGTGAAAAAGGTATTTTTCCCTTTCTGTAGTGAGCCG
>JAFSCE010000003.1 GCA_017436915.1 Clostridia bacterium | reverse complement strand
CCTTGGTAAGTCCAAATGAATGATAGAGTTCCTTGTTTTCCTCATAGAAGCTCTCAATCGTGGCATCCTCAATTTCTGCAATTGGTAGCTCAGACTCCTTTGTAGATTTGAGGATCAGATAAAGCACATAGACTAATTTTTCGTGATGTTCTTTTGGGAACTTAGACACAAACGTATCCCAGTCAGTAACCAGGAAGGGAGCGAAGGTTTCAAAAAACAGCCGGCAATCCGTATCCATACCTGCCGAGACAAGCGCACTGCAAAGAGAGAAAAAAGCAGTACTATCATAGTAGGGGTTCTCGTCAGGGGACAACAGTTGGTACCGGGAAGCCTCTGCATCAAATTCTGCGCTGTGAATCCCGTCTGTGTAATCAGGCTTTCTGGAGTGCTCTATATTGAGCTTTGCCAGAGCGTAACAGCGGACAACATCCTCGTAATGATAGATATCTATATTGAGTGCGGCAAGCTTTTCCGAGATAGAAGGATAGATATTGCTCATTATAAAACACCTCCATAATAAAGTAATGAGCTGGGTAATTTGCAGAAAATTTGCATCTCCACCACAATCTTACCACTTAAAATAAATCTTTGCAAGTATATATGAAAATAATCAAGTGGGAAACTGTTGGTCAAAAGTTGGTCAAATTCAAAATGGCTGATTTCGAATTGGGTAAATCAAGAATAAAAAGCACCGTATTTTGCGGAATTTACCACAAAATACGGTGTTTTTCTAACTATTTACAGAACCACACAGCCACACGGGGTCATTCCCACTCGATCGTGCCGATCGGCTTCGGAGTCAGATCGTACAACACGCGGTTGATACCCTCGACCTCGTGCGTGATGCGATCGGTAATGTGATGGAGAAGCGCATAGGGGATCTCCTCGATGGTCGCGCTCATCGCATCGGTGGTGTTCACCGCACGAATGATGGCGGGCCAACCCTCGTAACGCTTGCCGTCTTTCACGCCGACGCTCTTGACATCGGGTACGGCAATAAAATACTGCCAAACCTTACCGGCAAGACCGTTCTTATCAAACTCTTCACGCAGAATCGCATCCGCTTCGCGCAGCGCATGCAAGCGATCACGAGTGATCGCACCAAGGCAACGCACGCCGAGACCCGGACCCGGGAACGGCTGACGGTACACCATCGCGTGCGGCAGACCAAGCGCCTCGCCCACTACGCGGACTTCGTCTTTATACAACAATTTGACCGGCTCGACCAATTCCATTTCCATGTCTTCGGGCAACCCGCCGACGTTGTGATGGGCTTTGACGCCGTCCGACTCCAGAATATCGGGGTAAATGGTACCCTGCGCCAGAAACGAGATGCCCTCCAGCTTGCTTGCTTCCTCGTCAAACACCTTGATGAACTCGCCGCCGATGATCTTGCGTTTACGCTCCGGTTCAGCAACACCCGCGAGCAGATCCAAGAAGCGATCCGTCGCATCGATATAAATCAAGTTGGCATCCAATTCTTTTCCAAAGACCTCGATCACCTGCTCGCTCTCGCCTTTGCGCATAAGCCCGTGGTTTACGTGTACGCAAACGAGCTGCTTGCCGATGGCTTTGATCAACAACGCCGCCACGACCGACGAATCCACACCGCCGGACAATGCCAGCAACACCTTTTTATCACCAACCTGTGCGCGCACCGCGGCAACTTGCTCGTCAATAAACGCTTGTGCCAGCGCGGGGGTAGTGATGCGTTCCATGCTTTCGGGTCGTTTGTTGTTGTCCATACAAGTTCCTCCTCCAAGGTCTTTGAATAGAAAATATTATAGTACTGCGTTTTTTTCGTGTCAAGAAAATTTTCCAAAAAACGTCAGAAGTCCACCCTTACCGTCTCAATCAAGGCGCGGATATTCACCGTACCGTCCGTGCGCACGGTTTCAAACGCGAACACCGTTTTGTCCGATTCCTCGCACCGCCCCATTTTCACCGTGAGTGTTTCGCCGAGCGGCGCTTCACTCACAAACTGAATCTGCACGTCGGTGACGCGTATCTCGTCGATCTCGGGAATGAAATCACACAGCATATCCGGATAATTCGTGTTGTTCATGTGCGCATTACAGTCGGTATCCGCATAGCGGATCTCCCGCTCGCCGACCACCGCCATCTCACAGTCCGGCAACCGAAACCGCGTGGAAAGGGAAAGCGGCTCATCGGTGTAATACGACAACTCGACCTCGCCTGCGCGGCATAACTTTTTGGTATTCAGATTCAAAAGCCCGAATACACAATATGCTTCCGCCACCACCTCGCCGTCTTTGAGCAGGCGATAACAACGATCAAACGACGCGCCCTTTTCGGGGATCGCCCACGTTTCCGCCGTCACCATATCAAACTCGTGCAGATCACCGTAAATACATAAATGCGTGCGCCCCACCAAAAAGGCATACCCCTTTGCTAACAGGTCGCTGTACGACGGCTTTTGCACGTACATATTGCGATTCGCCGTTTCCATCATATACCGCAGTACCGCAGACGGCCGCACGCGGTTATTATGCGCGAGGTCGTGCGAGGAAATGCGATACGTTTCCGTAAATTTCATACCCTTATCCCAACTGCGCCATGCTCTGCTCAAGAAGCGCGATTTTTTCCTGCAACCTCGCCGCCTGATCGCGCGCGGTCTGCACCACCGCCTCAGGCGCTTTGTCGGTAAAGGACGGATTGGCAAGGCGCGCCAACACGCCGTCAAGCTGCTTTTGCGCGGTCTCTTTTTCTTTGGTGAGTCGTGCTTTTTCCGCCTGCATATCCACCAGCTCCGCCATCGGGATCTTGATAGTAGCGTCCGCCGTGACAATGCTGACCGCACCATCCACCTCGAACGCTTCACCCACCGTCACCTCAGACGCGGAGGCAAGCCGCAGGAAGAACGGCACACCCTTTCGGAAGGTATCCGCAAACGCAGTCTCCACAAAGATCTGCGCCTTGCGGGACGGCGGCACGTTCATCTCGCCGCGACGGTTGCGGATCGCACCGATCGCTTCCATGATACGTTCCATTTCCTTTTCTTCCGACGGGAAGTTAAGCGCCTCGTCGTACACCGGCCAAGAGGCGATCATCAGCGCCTCACCCTCGTGCGGCAACGATTGCCAGATCTCCTCGGTCACGAACGGCATAAACGGATGAAGGAGCTTGAGCATCCCGGTCATCACGTACACAAGCACCTGTCGCGCCGCCGCAGCGTTTTCACCCTGCAAACGGCCCTTGCACAGTTCGATATACCAGTCGCAGAAATTGTCCCAAATGAAATCATAAAGCTTCTGCACCGCAATGCCGAGCTCGTATTTATCCAGATTTTCTGTCACCGCGCGGACAAGCGTGTTAAAGCGAGAAACGATCCACTTATCTTCCAGCGTCAGTTCTGCGGGCAGCGACAGTTCCACCGGCTCGTCGCCGATATTCATAAGGATAAACCGCGTCGCGTTCCACAGCTTGTTGGCAAAGTTGCGGGATGATTCCACCTTATCGCTCATAAAGCGCATATCGTTTCCGGGGCTGTTACCGGTAGCCAGCATAAAGCGCAGCGCATCCGCGCCGTATTGGTCGATGATCTCGAGCGGATCCACACCGTTGCCGAGCGATTTCGACATTTTACGGCCTTGCGAGTCACGCACCAAACCGTGAATGAGCACCGTGTGGAACGGCGCCTTATCCGTATACGCGAGCCCCGAGAAGATCATACGGCTGACCCAGAACCCGATAATATCGTATCCGGTCACCAACGTATCGGTGGGATAGAAATATTTCAGATCCTCGCTGTCCTCGTTCGGCCAACCAAGGGTCGAGAACGGCCACAGTGCCGAGGAGAACCAGGTGTCCAGCGTATCGGGATCCTGTGTGAGCGCATGGCTGCCGCATTTCGGGCAGGCCGCGGGTGCCTCTTTCGCGACGATCGTCTCACCGCAATCCGCGCAGTACCACGCGGGAATCTGGTGACCCCACCACAACTGACGGGAAATACACCAGTCGCGCGTGCCGCGCATCCAGTTCATATAGTTTTTGGTAAAGCGTTCGGGGACGAATTTGATCTCGCCTTTTTCCACCGCCTCAATGGCAGGCAATGCCAACGGCTCCATTTTGACAAACCACTGCTTGGATACCATCGGCTCAATGGTCTGATGGCAACGGTAGCAGGTGCCGACATCGTGTTTACGCGGCTCGGTCTCTTTCAGGTAACCGCCCGCTTCAAGATCGGCAAGAATCGCTTTGCGCGCCTCGAGCGCCGTCATGCCGGCATACTTGCCGCAATCCAGCACTTCGGGCTCATCAACCGCCGCACGACCGGACGCACGAAGTTCATCCGCCACCGCTTTGTCTGCAGCGCCCGTCAGGTGCCCGTCATAGGTAAACACGCGGATCATCGGCAGATCGTGACGCTTTCCGACCTCAAAGTCGTTCGGATCGTGCGCGGGGGTAATCTTCACAACGCCCGTACCCTTGGTCATATCCGCGTGCTCATCGCACACAATCGGAATTTCCTTATCAAGCAGCGGCAAAATCACGTGGCAACCGTGCAGATGCGCATAGCGCGGATCCTCCGCATTGATCGCCACCGCCGTATCACCCAGCATGGTTTCGGGACGCGTAGTCGCGAGTTCCAGCTTCTCGCCGGTCTCCTTGACCGTATACAGCAGATGCCAAAAATGTCCGTCCTTCTCCTCGTACTCCACCTCGGCGTCCGAGATCGACGTGTTACAATGCGGGCACCAGTTGACCATACGGTTACCGCGGTAAATAAGTCCTTGCTCGTACAGACGCACGAACACCTCTTTAACCGCCGCCGAACAACCCTCGTCCATGGTAAAGCGTTCGCGCTCCCAGTCACAGCTCGAACCCAGCTTTTTCAACTGACTGACAATACGATTGCCATATTGATTTTTCCAGGCCCACGCACGCTCCAAAAAGCCGTCGCGCCCGAGCATCTCTTTGGTGAGTCCTTCCTTGCGCATGGCCTCCACCACTTTGGCTTCGGTCGCAATGGATGCGTGATCCGTGCCGGGCAACCACAGCGCCTCATACCCCTGCATACGCTTAAAGCGGATCAAAATATCCTGCAAGGTTTCGTCCAAGGCATGTCCCATATGTAATTGACCCGTGACGTTCGGAGGGGGAATAACGATAGTATACGGCTCCTTTTCGGGGTTCGGCTCCGCGTGGAACCAGCCGCCCTTTGTCCAGAAGTCGTAAATACGATCCTCCACTTCGCGCGGTTCATATGTTTTGGCTAATTCTTTGCGCTCTGCCATAGGGGTGTCCTCCAAATAACAACAATATATAGGTAAGTATATCACAAACTTTCTTGTTATACAAGAAAAAAGCGGGGCTTTACCCGCTTTTTTTACGGACGACTTGACTTTTGTCGCCGTTGTTTTTATAATAAAATGGAAGATCAAGGAATATTAAGGAGGATACAACATGGATTTTTTGAGCACCGTTAAAGGTTCCGATCTGGAGAACTACTTCCCCAAGGGATGGGACATGAAACGAATCGACGAATGCTGCGAAAAGGGCGTTGCCCGCGAGGCATTCTGGAACGACGATTTCACCCCGATCGCTTGCGAATCTTTAAGCGATTTTGACACCTTCATGGGTCACGAGATCGCCAACACCATCCGCAAAGCGCGCGAAGCCGGCGAGAAACTCGCCATGATCCTGCCGGTCGGCCCGATGGGCATGTACAAATGGGCTTCCTTCTTCTTAAAAGAATGGAACGTCAAATGCGACCACGTTTACACCTTCAACATGGACGAGTGGTCGGATATCGACGGTAACAACCTGCCGTCCGACAACCCCGCTTCGTTCGAGTACAGCATGAAGCAGGCGTTCTTTGATAAGCTTGGCGAGAACACCGTTCCGCCCGCACAGCGCAACTTCGCTACCAAAGCGAACCTGCCCACCTACCCCGAGAAGATCGCCGCATTAAAAGCCGAAGGCGCGAAACTCGTGTTGGTATACGGTATCGGCCGCGCTTGCCACATCGCCTTCTGGGAGCCGACCTTTGCTGAGGACTATGCAACCGAGGCCGAGTGGAAAGCCGCTCCGTACCGCATTGGTGCCAAACTGACCCCGATGACCATCGAGCAGAATGCTATCACCAGCTTCAAGAGCCGTACCACGCTGGTTCCCTGCTTTGCGAACACCATGGGCCCCGGCCTCATGTTCCAGGCAGACTACGCCATCGGCGGCGCCGACGGGACTCTCGGCCGCGGCATGGGCTGGCAGGGCATGAGCTTCCTCATCACCTTGCACTACGGTCCGAACACGAGCTTCACCTCGTCCTACATTCCGACGCTCCCCGGCAAACTGTTCTACTTAAAAGAACTCGCCGGTCCGCTCACTCCGGAATGCAACTAATCCCATAAAAAGTAAGCGCCCCTTCCGTTTGGAAGGGGCGCTTTTCTTTTGCGTTTACAGTTCCACAACGTCCTTTGCGGGACGGAACATCCATTTTCCGTTGGTGAAATCGGGGATCTGCTGTACCGAACCACCCTCGCGGATAGACTGCTCAGACAGGACAGAGACCGCCATCCACGCGGCAGCATCGTACACGTCAAGCGGCATCGGCGTGCCGTTCTTGACCGCCTCGATGAAAGCGCGATGGGTAAAGTAGTCCATGCCACCGTGACCCATTTCCTTGACTTCCGGAGAAATATCTTTCCAGATCGACGGCAGATAGTCTTTTTCGTACTCCGTCGCGTTGTTCAAGAACTTCTCGTAGTTGCGGTAGGTGTCAAGCTCACACTCCTCGGGATGCACACCATCGATAAAGACGGAATTCGTCTCTTGCTGATAAAAGCCCTTGGTACCGCGCACCGTAAACCCACGGGTATAGTAGCGCGGCAGAGTGGTATCCAGCGTCAACAGCATGGTTTCACCATTCTCGCAGGTAACGAGGGTCTGCACGATATCACCCTGCTTGAACGTCGCGTTCAGCACTTCGTCCGAATACTCAACCTTATCCTTCGTCTCCTCAATATACGCTTTAAGACCCGCCGCCTTGGAGGCAACGGACGTCAGCGACACCATACGGTTGCCGCGGTTGATATTTAACAGCATTGCCATGGGGCCCAGCTCGTGCGTGGGGTAGTTTTCGCAGTTACGAGCGCGATAGTTGCGGAAACGGTAATGCCGCTGTTGAATACCCTCGGCAACCTCTTTGCGCAGGTCGTGACCGTACACACCGGAGCAATGTACCACTTCGCCGAATAAACCGTGACGCATCATGGCCGTCGCCAGCAATTCATCTTTACCAAAGCAGCAGTTTTCCATGAACATGTACGGCGTGCCGGTTTCTTCGTGCGTACGCACCAACTGCCAACAGTTGTTCAGGGAATATTCACTGCCCACCTCACTGGCAACCGGAATACCCGCGCGCATCGAGGCAATCGCGATCTCCGCATGCATATCCCAAGCCGTATAAATGCTGATTGCATCCACTTTACCGCACGCAATAACCTCGCGGTAATCCGTCGTCTTAAACGGCTCATCCTGACCGGCTTCCACAATTGCTTTTGCCGCATCGTCCACGCGATCCTCGTACGAGTCACACACGGCGGTGATCTGCACGTCTGCCATCTTCAAGAGAATATCCTTAAGAATCTGGGAACCACGCGCACCGAGTCCGATAACCGCAATTCTTACTTTATCCATCATTTTCGCTCCTTTTCCTTTTTTCTTTATCATATCGCTCATCGACAACCGGTACAATGGGATTTTCTATCACAAAAACTGTGTTTTTTTATCATCTTTACTTTTTTCTTTTGATATGTTACACTGATTTTGGGTGATACTTATGGGTAAATTTCTTTCATCACAAGATTCCCGTTTCTTTTTATCAGAGGGCGATCTGCATATCGTCAACCTCGGTTACAACGACTTTTCAAAGTCCGACCTGACACCGATCCATTCCCCGCGCCTGCAAGGGTATTACACCCTGCATTACGTTATCAGCGGAAAAGGAACGCTGACCTTCGGTGGCAACACCTATGCCGTCGGTGCGGATTCGCTTTTCTTTCTGCCGCCGAACGAGCCCATTTTGTACTACCCCGACCCCACCGACCCGTGGGAATACGTGTGGTTTTCATTTAACGGTGACCAAGCCGCACGGTACGGTAACCTCATGGGCTTTTCGGAGCAAGCGCCCGTTCGCACTGCCCCTTTCCCGCAAGCCATCCGCTCGTGCCTGGAACGGTTGTTTTTGTCACTCGGCAGCACGGACGACTACTACTTGGTCCTCTCGGCGTTTTATGAGGTCGTTCACCGTTGCCGCCAAGCCATACAACCGCGCAGTATGGAAAGCGCCAAGGAGATCGTCGATGCCAACTTTACCAGCAACAGCTTTTCCATCGAAAAGCTTTGCCAGACTCTATACATCAGTCACTCGCATTTGTGCCGGCAATTTAAAGCCGCCTACGGCGTATCGGTCAAGCAGTATCTCATCACCCGCCGTTTAGAGCACGCGAAGCATCTGTTGGCAGGCGGAAACCTCCCCGTCAAGACCGTCGCACTCTCCTGTGGGTTTAACGATGAACTGCATTTCATGAAAACCTTTAAGTCGGCAACGGGTATGACCGCCCTCGCCTACCGCCATCAATCACAATAAAAAAGCGCCCCGACTGATAGTCGGGGCGCTTTTTTTATAACGATTTACGCCGCCATGCGCTTTTGGATCGCACGGATCGCGAGGATCGCGGCAAACAACAGCACCAAGCAGATGGGCAGTACCACCCACGCATTCTGTACGAAACCGCACAGCACGTAGCCGATAAACGACACACCGGCAACGAGCAACGCATACGGCAACTGCGTAGACACGTGTGCAATGTGGTTGCACTGTGCACCGGCAGATGCCATGATGGTAGTATCCGAAATCGGCGAGCAATGGTCACCGCACACCGCACCGGCCATACAAGCGGAGATCGCGATAACGGTAATCACACCGGACTCAGCACCGAACACGCTGAGCACGATCGGAATGAGGATGCCGAACGTACCCCACGAGGTACCGGTCGCAAAGGACAGCCCCACCGCGATCAGGAAGATGATAGCGGGCAGGAACAACGCGAACGAGCCGGCGGATTGCTCCACGATCTGGGAAATAAAGATCTTTGCACCCAAACTGTCGGTCATTGCTTTCAGTGTCCAAGCACAGGTTAAGATCATGATCGCGGGTACCATCAGCTTGAAGCCCTCGGGCACGCACGCCATGCAGTTTTTAAACGAGATCACACCGCGCAGCGAGAAATAGATCACCGCAAACAACAAGGCGACCACCGAGCCGTACGCCAGACCAACCGACGCATCACAGTTAGAGAACGCCGTAATAAAGTTTTGATATCCTTCCGAATCAGCGGTAAAGAAGCCGCCGGAGTAGATCATACCGACGATGCAGGAAGCGACCAAGAACAGGATCGGCACCACCAGATCCCACACACGCCCTTTGGGATTACCCTGCATATTCTCAACGGCCTCTTCCACCTCAACAGTAAAGATATCGCCGTTTTTCGCATTATCCTCATGCTTCTTCATCGGGCCAAACTCGGTCTGTGTCACCGCAAGGAAGATCATCATCGCAATGGTAAGAAGTGCATAGAAGTTGTACGGAATTGCACTGATAAACAGCGCCATACCGTTCGCAGCGCCGCTGCCCGCCGCAAAGCCGGACACCGCCGCCGCCCACGAAGAAATCGGAGCGATAATGCAAATCGGTGCCGCCGTCGCGTCAATGAGGTACGACAGCTTCGCACGGGAGATCTTCTGCGCATCCGTCACGGGACGCATAACGGAACCTACCGTCAAGCAGTTAAAATAGTCATCCACGAAGATCAGAACACCGAGAGCGATCGTCGCCAACTGCGCGCCAATACGGCTCTTGATATGCTTCGTCGCCCAACGGCCGAACGCCGCGGAACCGCCCGCCTTGTTCATCATAGCAACCAAGGCACCAAGCATCACGAGGAACAGCAAAATACCAACGTTGTAGCTGTCAGCCAAGCTCGCCACAAAACCGTCGCTGATCACGTGAACGACCGTACCCTCAAAGTTAAAGCCGGAATAGATCAGGCCTCCTGCCAAAATACCAACAAACAGCGAGGAATACACCTCTTTGGTAATCAGCGCCAACACAATAGCGATCACCGGCGGCAACAATGCCCAGATGGTAGCATATTGTCCCACCGATTCACGAACAGTGGCAAGCGCTTTCTCCAAATGCGTATCAAAATCGGGATCCGCATTCAGGTTGTCCGCATAGCCGTCCACGTACGCCTGTGCCGATTCGCCGTCCGACAGATCGTACTCCACGTCGTCCAATGTGAACACCACGTCGCTCGAAGGCGTCGCGCCGACTGTCGTCGTGTCGCCGTCTGCCGATACCGTCAGCGCAAAGGTCGTTACGAAAAACACAACCAAGCACATGATGGAAACCGTCAGCCAGCGGGGTCTTCTGGTTCTTTTCATAAACATTCCCTCCTACAAAAAACAAATCGTGATCGCACCTTATGGAACGACCACGACAAACAGACGATTTGATCGATAGCGCTCCACGGTTGTGACAGTTGACAACATATTTTGCAGCCAACCAGCGTCGGTGCGGCAGGGCCCGCTCCCGAAACTTCGGCAAAACACCCTTTCGCGCGCTCGCACCTGTGAGTTGTTCGCGCTACTGATGTGTTTCGCACCTCTATCTACGATTTATGTTTTGACTATATCATATCTGCCGACACTTGTCAACAAAAAAGGCCCCCTTGTGTAAAGGGGGCCGGCATTTGCGAAGCAAATGACTGGGGGATTGTCAAAACAATCGCTCTTATTTATCGTACTTTTTCACGATCTCGCACAACTCGTCCATCTTCGCTTGGATGTCTGCCGCCAACTTAAACTGGGTGTGGCAACGGTGGAGATTCTGCTCGGGATAATGAATTTTGAAATAGGTATCGCCTTCCAGATAGTCGGTAAGGAAACGAATACCGCATTCCAGCGTCATCAAATAGCCCGAGAACGGCAGCAATTCTTTTTCTTTTGCCGTCAAGCTCTCGCCGCAGGCCTCCAAGAAGCCCTTGGTGTATTCTTCAAACAACGAAACGTCGCAATAAACTTTGGAAAGATCGGTCTCGTCCTCCGCCGCAGGATTGGTACCGAAACGGATGCTGTCGCCGAAATCGTACAGTGCCGAGCCGGGCATTACGGTATCCAGATCGATCACCGCCATGGGCTTGCCGGTCTCGTCGTCAAGCAGCACGTTGTTAAGCTTCGTATCGTTGTGCGTCACGCGCAGCGGCAACTCACCGCTCGCCAGCAGAGAAACGACCAATTCGGTATCCGCTTTGCGCTCACGCACGAACGCGATCTCCTCTTTCAGCGACGCGGCACGTCCCATCTTATCCGCCGCCACCGCCGCTTCAAAATTCTTATAGCGGTTCACGGTGTTGTGGAAATTCGGGATCGCTTCACTAAGCGTTTCCGCCGGGAAATCCGCCAAACGGCGCTGGAACTGACCAAACGCCACGGCGGAATAATAGAAATGGATCGGATTTTCCACCGTCTGCAACGACAGCGTGCGTTCCACGAACACGTACATCCGATAATAGTTGCCTTCGTGCTTCAAATACGCTTTGCCGTCCTTGGCCGGGATGATCTGCAAGCACTCGCGCTCGGGATCGCCGCCCGCCGCCACCACCTTTTCACGGATGGTCTCGGTCACGCGCTGAATATTGCTCATGAGCCCCTCGACGTTCGGGAACACGTTGTGGTTGATGCGTTGCAGAATATAGCGTTTGTCAGCCGCCTGCACGCAGTAGGTGTCGTTAATATGTCCGCAACCGTACGGCTCAGCAGTGAGCGGCTCGCGGTCCAGTGCAAATTGTTTTGCAATCTCTACCATGTTCATGTTTGTATGCTCCTTACATATCGGCAGGATAAATGCCTTTTTCGGTCATATCCGCAATCGCGTTCTGCACGTCGATCTTATCTTCCGCATAGGTCATGCCATACCAACGGTCAGGGGTACGCAACACCGTGGTCGTCGCCTCGCCGTCCGCCATCATATCGTTGACCGCAAACGGCAGGAAGAACTCCGCTTTTGCGGGATTGGCTTTCGCCGTCGTATCCAAAAACGCCTTAAAACGCTCATCCAGATGATCCAGCATCTCGGCAGGGAACGCCCACGCGTTCATCGAAACGGCGCAACCGGCGGGCAATACTTCCCACGTTTTACCGTCGTCTTCACTAAACTGTGCTTTGCCGTCCACCATTTCAATGTGGGTGCGCTCCACAAGACCGCACAGCTTGCCGTTTTCGTCCACCGAGCAAATACCGCGGGACACGTACCCGTTTTCGGTCAGTGTGTTTTCCAAAATATACGCCGACATAGCAAACGACATCGGCCCCTCCGGCTGCGGCTTGGACAAGAAATCCGCTAACAGCTGATAACTTTCACGACCGTAAAAATCGTCCGCGTTAATGACCATGAACGGCTCGTTCACCACGCCGCGGCAGCACAGAATCGCATGCGCAGTTCCCCACGGCTTGGTGCGACCTTCAGGAACAGTGTATCCCTCGGGCAAACGATCCAACTCTTGGTACACGTATTCCACCGGGAACTTCGCAGCAATACGGTCGCCGAGCAACTCCTTAAACTCCTTTTCGATCGCGTGCTTGATAACGAACACGATCTTGCCGAATCCGGCCTGGATCGCATCGTATATTGAGTAATCAATCAGTAATTGACCGTTCGGACCAACGGGAGTCAACTGTTTCAGTCCGCCAAAGCGGCTACCCATGCCGGCAGCCATAATTACGAGAGTCGGTTTCATGTTAAGATCCTCTTTTCCTTATAATACTCCTCTATCGTACTCCGCCTGTCCGTTTCGCGCAATAGCCGTTTTGGCAAAAATCGTGTATTTTTCGCCACAACCGCATGTTATCGTTGAAAAATACAGAGGAGTACGCTATACTGTACTTATACTATACTGGGAGGAACCAAAAATGTCAATATTGATTACCGGCGGCTGCGGCTATATCGGCAGCCACACCTGCATTGAACTGCTCTCATCCGGTCACGATATCGTGGTGCTGGATAACTTCTACAACTCCGATATCGAGGCGCTGAACCGCGTCAAAGAACTCTCCGGCAAGGATTTCCCGTTCTACGAGTGCGACATTCGCGATGCCGAAGGCCTCCGCCGCATTTTTAAAGAGAACGATATTGACGTTGTCATTCATTTCGCAGGGCTCAAAGCGGTCGGCGAATCGGTCGAAAAACCGCTCGAGTATTTCGATAACAACGTCAACGGTACGCTCGTGCTGTGCAGTGTCATGCGCGAGTTTGGCTGCAAACGCATGGTGTTCAGCTCGTCTGCCACTGTGTACGGCATGAACAACCCCTCCCCGCTGAATGAAACAATGGAGGTCGGTGCCGTCACCAATCCGTACGGCCGCACCAAGTTTATGATCGAATGCATCCTGCAAGATCTCTGCGTATCCGATCCCGAGTGGTCTGTCGTCCTGCTTCGGTATTTCAACCCCATCGGCGCGCACAAGAGCGGCCGCATCGGTGAAGATCCCAGCGGCATCCCGAACAACCTTATGCCGTACGTCACGCAGGTTGCCGTCGGCAAGCGCGAGAAGCTGTCCGTCTTCGGTAACGATTACGATACACCCGACGGCACGGGTGTGCGCGACTATATCCACGTCGTCGACCTTGCCCGCGGCCACGTCTGCGCTGTCAATTACGCGCTGAAGACCACCGGCATCGAGGCGGTCAACCTCGGCACCGGCACCGGTTACAGCGTTTTGGACCTTGTTAAAACCTTTGAGAAAGTCAACAACGTTCCCGTCCCCTTTGCCATCGTCGATCGCCGCCCCGGCGATATTGGCACCTGCTATTCCAACCCCGCCAAAGCCAAAGAGCTGCTCGGTTGGGAAGCGGAATTCGGCCTTGAGGATATGTGCCGCGACGCTTGGCGCTGGCAATCCCAAAACCCCAAGGGATATAAAAACTAACAAATCCGCAAAAAGGAGTCGACGCAAAGCGTCGACTCCTTTTTATGCCTCCCTCTGACCAGGATGGTGTCGGCGAATGCCGACGGAGGGAGAGAAAACATCAGTCGCGCCCCTCGCGACACCTTAATTTTTCATTCTTCACTATTCATCATTCATTATTCATCAAAAAAGCCCTCGTCCAAATGGACGAGGGCTTTTTGATTGTTGTGACTTATTTCACGAGCTCGATGATGGCCATCTCCGCAGCGTCACCGCGGCGGGCGCCGATCTTGATGATGCGGGTGTAACCGCCGTTGCGACCCTCATAGGAAGGCGCGATCTCATCAAACAATTTCTTGCAAACGCTCTCTTTCGTCACAAAAGAGAACACCAGTCGCTTATTAGCCAGAGTCGGCTGTTTTGCGATCGTGATCATTTTTTCTGCCATGGCGCGAACTTCCTTGGCGCGGGTAACGGTCGTTTCGATACGGCCTTTTTCCAGCAGGAAGGTCACCATCGCTCTCAGCATCGCCATACGCGAAGCGGTAGGTCTGCCGAGCTTACGAGTTCCGGGCATGTGAATTCACTCCTTTTCAGAATTCTGCGGAATAGATTTCCTTATTCCTCTTCGTCGCGCAAGCTAAAGCCCAACGACGCCAGTTTGTTGATAACTTCTTCCAAAGACTTGCGGCCGAGGTTGCGGACCTTCATCATGTCGTCCTCGGTCTTGTTGGTCAGATCTTCCACCGTGTTGATACCGGCACGCTTTAAGCAGTTGAAGGAACGGACCGACAGATCAAGTTCTTCGATCGTCATTTCGAGCGCCTTCTCCTTGCCCTTGTCGTCTTTCTCGACCATGATGGAGTCGCCGGCATACATCTCGCCGGAGAGATCCACGAACAGTGCCAGATGATCGGTGATGATCTTTGCTGCCAACGAAACAGCTTCCTGAGCAGAGATGGTACCGTTGGTCCAAACCTCCAAGCTCAGCTTGTCGTAGTCGGTGATCTGACCCACGCGGGTATTGCTGACCGCGTAGTTGACCTTGACCACGGGCGTGTAGATGGAGTCAACCGGAATCACGCCGATAACGGGCTGCATGATCTGCTTGTTACGCTCAGCAGGAACATAACCGCGGCCCTTATCCAGAGTGATTTCCATGTTCAGCTTGCCGTTTTCACCAAGCGTCGCGATATGCGTTTCGGGACGCAGGATCTCCACTTCGCTGTCACATTTGATAGAACCCGCCGTGACCTCACAGGGGCCCTGAGCTTCAATGTACACGGTTTTCGGTCCTTCACCGTTCAGGTTCAGAACCAGATCCTTGATGTTCAGGATAATCTCCGTCACATCTTCTTTCACACCTTCAATGGTGGAAAACTCATGAAGAACGCCGTCGATTTTAACGGAAGTGACCGCCACACCCGGCAGTGAGGAGAGCAGTACACGACGCAGGCTGTTACCGAGAGTCGTGCCGTAACCTCTTTCCAACGGTTCAACAACAAAGCGACCGTAGGTGCCGTCTGCAGCGAGGTCCAACGCTTCAATTCTGGGCTTCTCAATCTCTATCATTCAAAACCCTCCTTTTAATGAACGAAATGGCTACGCGCACAACGCGTGCGCGCGCGTTTCGTAATGTGTCGTGCGAACTTGCAACACTGTGCAAAAGCTCGGATTATTTCGAGTACAACTCGACGATAAGGGTTTCCTCGATCGGAAGATCAATGTCTTCACGAGCAGGCACCGCAGCGATCTTGGCTTCCCATTCAGCGGTCTTCTCGAGCCACTTCGGAACGGGACGAGAGCTGTTCGCCTCAGCGATAGCTTTCATTTTATCAAGCGCGCGGCTGTTTTCTTTCACGGCAATCGCCTCGCCGACCTTGGTCAGGTAAGACGGAATGTTGACCTTGCGGCCGTTAACCGTGAAATGTCCCTGAGTAACCAGCTGACGAGCTTCTGCACGGGAGCTGGCATAGCCCAGGCGATACACAACATTATCCAGACGGGACTCGAGCAAACGGAGCAGGTTTTCACCCGTCACGCCGGTCATCTTGGTCGCCATCTCAAAATAGTGACGGAACTGACCCTCGAGCACACCGTAGTAACGTCTTGCGTACTGTTTCGTACGGAGCTGTTTGCCGTATTCAGATGCCTTGCGGTTACGGGCCTGACCATGCTGGCCGGGTGCGTACGCACGGCGGGCAACGGCGCATTTGCCGGTATAGCAACGCTCGCCCTTCAAAAACAATTTCTGTCCTTCACGGCGGCAAAGTCTGCACACCGCACCGGTATATCTTGCCATTTTGGTTGCACCTCCTAAATTCTCGTGTTATACGCGTCTTCTCTTGGGAGGACGGCATCCGTTGTGGGGGACGGGCGTTACGTCTTTGATCATGGTAACGTCGAGTCCTGCGGTCTGTAAGGCACGGATCGCGGCTTCACGGCCGGCGCCCGGGCCCTTAACGTACACTTCGACGGTCTTCAGACCGTGCTCCATTGCTGCTTTGGCAGCGGTTTCCGCAGCCGTCTGAGCAGCAAAGGGGGTGGATTTCCGCGAGCCGCGGAAACCAAGTTCACCGGCGCTCGCCCAGGACAACGCATTGCCCTGCGTGTCGGTGATGGTAACAATGGTGTTATTGAATGTGGACTGGATATGTGCGGCGCCACGCTCAATATTTTTACGCTCTTTGCGACGGACAGTGCCCTTCTTCGCAGTTGTTTTTGCAGCAGCCATTCTCTATCCCTCCTGCTTACTTCTTCTTGTTGGCGATGGTCTTCTTCGGACCCTTACGGGTACGCGCATTGGTCTTGGAGCGCTGTCCGCGCACCGGCAGACCTTTGCGGTGACGCAGACCGCGATAGCTACCGATTTCGATCAAACGTTTGATATCAAACGCGATGTCACGACGGAGATCGCCTTCCACGACACAGTTGTGGTCAATGTACTCACGCAGTTTGGAAATTTCATCCTCGGTCAGATCCCGAACACGAGTGTCGGGATTCACGCCGGAAGCAGCCAGGATATCGTTAGCGGTCTTGCGGCCGATACCGTAGATATAGGTAAGACCGATCTCAACGCGCTTATCTCTGGGCAGGTCAACACCAGCTATACGAGCCATAATAGTATTCCTTCCTTTCGGTTTTGCCGTTGTTTAACGGCTTTCAGTCGTCGGGATCAGCCCTGACGCTGCTTATGCTTGGGGTTTTCGCAAATGACCATGATGCGGCCCTTGCGTTTGATGATCTTGCACTTTTCGCAGATTTTCTTTACAGAAGGTCTGACTTTCATGAAAATGCCTCCTTTGATAGTCGGTCAGGTCATAGACCTGCGTCCTTTATTTGGTTCTCCAGGTAATGCGCCCTTTGGTCAGGTCATAGGGTGACATTTCCACCGTGACCTTGTCACCGGGCAGAATGCGAATAAAATTCATCCGCAGTTTTCCGGAAATATGAGCGAGTATCTGGTGGCCGTTCGCAAGCTCCACTTGGAATGTTGCATTCGGCAACGCCTCGACCACGACACCCTCCAGTTCAATAACGTCCGCTTTGGACATGCTGGTTCCTCCCTTTCGTTACGGCATGGTCAATATAACGGGCCCGTCTTTTGTGATCGCTATGGTATGCTCAAAATGAGCCGACAGTTCGCGATCTTTTGTGACGGTCGTCCATCCGTCGGATAATACCTCGACCTCCGGACCACCCTTATTGATCATAGGTTCAATGGCTAAGGTCATTCCCGGTAGCAAGCGTGGGCCTCGACCGGGTGTCCCAAAATTCGGAACGCTGGGGTCTTCGTGCAGATTCGTGCCTACTCCGTGGCCGACAAACTGTCGTACGACCGAGTAACCACGCATCTCGACATACCGCTGAACCGCTGCGCCGATATCGCCGATGCGATTGCCCGCTGTCGCCGCCGCGATGCCTTCATACAAGCTTTCGCGGGTGGCATCCATCAGGGCCTTCGCCTCCTTCGACACCTCACCGGCAGCGAAGGTAGCGGCGTTATCGCCGTGATAACCGTTCAAATACGCGCCCACATCAATGCTGACGATATCGCCCGCTTTGATCACACGTTTGTCCGGTATGCCGTGGATAACCGTTTCGTTCACAGAAATGCAAGCGCTGGCGGGGTAATCTGCATATCCGAGGAACGAGGGCTTGGCGCCCTGGCTCTCGATATACTTACGGATCAAGCGATCGATCTCGCCGGTAGTGACACCGGGCTCGACCGCCTCACCCGCCAACTGTAACGCTCTCGCCGAGATGATACACGCTTCCCGCATTAAAGAAAGCTCTCGGCTGTTCTTGATGGATATCATAAATCAACCTCAAGAGCGGCAAGGGTCAGTCGAGTGGTATCCTCAACCGCCTCTTGGCCTTCTACCGTGACAAGCTTACCCGCTTTCGCGTAGTACTCTTTGAGCGGTTCGGTCTGCTCATGATACACTTCAAGGCGTTCCTTTACCGTGTCGGGATGGTCATCCTTGCGCTGAACAAGGGTGTCGCCGCACTTGTCGCACACCCCCTCCACTGCCGGCTGTTTATAGTCGACGTGGTAGGTGGCACCGCAAGCTAAGCAGACACGGCGGCCCGATACACGCCGGGCAATCGTTTCGTCCGCGACTTCTAAACTGACGACGCGGTCAATGACGATACCCATGCGGTCAAGCGCCTCGGCCTGCGGGATGGTACGCGGAAAACCATCGAGAATGAACCCGTTTTGGCAGTCGTCCTCTTTGAGGCGGTCTTGGATAATACCAATCACCACTTCGTCGGGAACAAGCTTACCGGATTCGATAAACGCTTTGGCTTTCAGCCCCATCTCCGTTCCGCTTTTCAGCGCTTCACGGATAATATTACCCGTGGAGATTGTGGGAATGTTCAGATGCTCGCTGATGATTTCAGCTTGTGTGCCTTTGCCGGCACCCGGAGCACCCAATAAGATCAGCTTCATGGAATACAACCTCTCTTTTCGTAAACAATCGTATCCGACCGTCCGGTGTCACCCACCGGACGGATCGGATCAGTATGTTCATCGTACGAACGGGATGTTACTCGAGGAAGCCTTTGTAATGGCGCATCATCATCTGGCTTTCGATCTGTTGCGTGGTTTCCAGTGCAACGCCCACCACGATCATGAGGGACGTGCCGCCCAGCGTCAATCCGTAGAAGCCGCTGAGTTTACCGAAAACGCTCGGGAACAGGGCGATAAAGCCCAGGAACAATGCACCGATCAAGGTCACCTTATTCAATACACGCTTGATATAATCCGAAGTGGGCTTACCCGGACGGTAGCCGGGGATCGCACCGGAGTTTTTGCGAAGGTTGTTCGCCATCTCCAGCGGATTATACTGGATCGTGACATAGAAGAAGGCAAAGCCAATGATCATAACAAAATAAACGAGAATATACACCCAGCTGTCCTGCTTAAATGCGTTCAAGAACCAGTTGTCTTTCCAACTGAAGAACTGTTGCAAAATCGAGGGCAACGACACGATCGAAACAGCCAAAATGATCGGCATAACACCGGACATATTGACCTTGATCGGGATGTACGTGCTCTGTCCGCCGTACATTTTACGACCGACAACGCGCTTCGCGTACTGTACCGGGATGCGGCGTTCTGCATCGCTCATAAAGACGATAAAACCAATCATCGCTAGGAAGATAATCAGAACAACCGGAACCAAGATGACGTTCCAAATCGCACCCGGATAAGTGCCGAGCTGTGCAATACCCGCTTCGTAGAACCACGCCCACAGCGTGCGAGCGGCGGAGGGGATCCCCGAAAGGATACCGGCAAACAACAAAATAGAAATGCCGTTACCGAGACCTTTTTCGTTGATCTGTTCGCCGAGCCACATGATGAGTGCGGAGCCCGCCACGAAGCAAAGGATGATAACCACTGCCGCAAACCATTCACCGAAACCTTTTCTTGCCTCGGGAACCAGCACGTTGGAGCCATAGTTATTGCGCACCATGAAATAGTAGGCAATACCAAGCATCAAACCGAGACCGACGGTCACGAACCGCGTGATCTTACCAATCACCTTGCGGCCCGCTTCCCCTTCCTGTGCCAAACGCTCAAGAGCGGGGATTGCAACGGTCAACAGTTGGATAATAATGCTGGCGTTGATATACGGAGTGATGGACAACGCAAAAACACTCGCATTGGAGAAGCCGCCACCGGAAATCATGGTCAGATAACCGAACACGCTTTCCGTCGAACTGATAGCTTCTTTCAGCGCTGCAACGTCCACAAACGGAACGGTGATAACCGAACCAATGCGGAAGATCAATATGATCAACAGCGTGAACAGGAGCTTTTTACGCAGGTCCTCGATCTTCCATGCATTCCGTAAGGTTTGAAACATGTCAGATCACCTCAGCCTTTCCACCAGCAGCTTCGATTTTTGCCTTAGCTGCTTCAGAATAGGCTGCTACCTTGACAGTGAGTTTCTTGGTCAGGTTGCCGTTAGCCAGCACCTTAACACCGTCATAGGTCTTTTTCACCAAACCGGCTTCTTTCAGTGCTGCTGCATCGACAACAGCACCGTCCTCAAACACGTTGAGGGAACCGACATTGATAGTGGCATAAGTTGTTGCAAAAATGTTGACGAAACCTCTTTTCGGCACTCGTCTTTGCAGAGGCATCTGGCCGCCTTCAAAGCCCAGCTGCATACCGCGGCCGGCACGCGCCTTCTGACCCTTGTGGCCTTTACCGGCAGTTTTGCCCTGGCCGGAACCGTGACCTCTGCCGATTCTCTTGACATCCCGAACCGAGCCGGGTGCCGGAGAAAGCTCTTGTAGCTTCATAGTATTCGCACCTCCTTGATCGTATAGGTTAAGCTTCCGTTACCTCGATGAGGTGGATGATCTTCGCCACCTTACCTTGAGTAGCTGCGTTGACAGGTTGGCACACGGTGTCGCCGATCTTACGCAGACCCAGGGAATTGGCAGTGGCGATCTGATCTTTTTTTGCACCGATCAAGCTTTTGGTCAACTTGATGGTCAAGCAATCGTTTGCCTTTTTAGCCATTTCGTACGCCCTCCTGTTATCCTAAAATTTCCTTGGCAGTTTTGCCACGGATCGCACCCGCTTCTTCAGCGGTACGCAACTGTGCCAAGCCGTTCATCGCGGCACTAACAACGTTGCAGGGGTTATTGGAGCGGAGAGCCTTGGTGCGGATATCCTTAATACCGGCAGCCTCCACCACGGCACGTACTGCGCCGCCGGCGATAACACCGGTACCGGGAGCGGCGGGTTTCATCAGCACGCGACCGGCGCCGAATTCACCGATCACCTCGTGCGGGATGGTGGTGCCCTTCAGCGAAACCTTAATGAGGTTCTTCTTCGCATCCTCGATACCCTTGCGGATCGCATCCGGAACTTCACCGGCTTTACCGGTACCGAAGCCCACGGTGCCTTTGCCATCACCGACAACAACCAACGCCGCGAATTTCATTACGCGACCACCCTTAACGGTTTTGCTGACACGGTTGATGGCAACTACGGTTTCTTTGTACTCGTCGTGCATTTCTTCTCTTCTGGCCAAAGTACTTCCTCTCCTTTCCTTAGAATTTGAGGCCGCCCTCACGGGCGCCTTCGGCCAGTTGCGCGACACGGCCGTGATAGATGTAACCGCCTCTGTCGAAAACGACATTTTCAATGCCTTTTTCCAGAGCGCGCTTTGCGATCAGTTCGCCGACCTTACGGGCAGCTTCCTTGTTACCGCCGGCCATGCCGAAATCTTTTTCGTTGCTGGCAGCGGCGACGAGCGTGACTCCCTTAACATCATCAATGATCTGGGCATAGATGTGATTCAGAGAGCGGAACACGTTCAAGCGGGGGCACTCAGCAGTGCCGGAAACCTTACCGCGCACACGAGCGTGGCGGCGCAACCGAGCTTGGTTGCTATCTTTTTTGCTGACCATGTGATTTCACTCCTTCTCTTACTTCTTGCCCTTAGCACCGGTCTTACCTTCCTTGCGGCGGATATGCTCGGTGGTGTATTTGATGCCTTTGCCCTTATACGGCTCCGGCGGGCGCTTCTCGCGGACTTCCGCAGCGAACTGGCCAACCAGCTGCTTATCGGGACCGCTGATGATGATTTTGTTCGGGTTGGGCACGTCAATCGTGATGCCCTCGATCTCACTCATGATAACCTGATGGCTGTAGCCCAGGTTCATGACCAGATCTTTACCCTGCTTCGCAACACGGTAACCGACGCCGTTGACGTCCAGCTCTTTGCTGAAGCCGTTGGCAACGCCTTCGACCATGTTGTTGATCAGCGTACGGGTCAGACCGTGCAGCGAGCGGTTCTCTTTCTCATCGTTGGGACGAGTAACCGTGATCTCGGTGCCTTCGATCGCAACCGTCATGTTCGGGTGGATTTTCTGGGTCAGGGTGCCCTTCGGGCCCTTGGCCGTCACCACGCCGTCCGCCATGGTGACTTGCACACCGGCGGGGATGGTAATGGGTTTGCGTCCAATTCTCGACATATTCTTCTCCCCCTTACCACACAAAGGCGAGGACTTCGCCGCCCACGTTTTCTTTGCGAGCTTTCTTATCGGTCATAACGCCCTTGGACGTAGACACGATGGCGGTGCCGATGCCCTTCATGACCTTCGGCATATCCTCACTGCTGGAATAGATACGCAAGCCCGGCTTGGACACGCGGCGCAGACCCATCAGAACCGGTTTTTTGGACGGGCCCTGATATTTCAGCGTCACGCGGATAACGCCCTGCTTGCCATCTTCGATGACTTGATAGTTTTTGACATATCCCTCGTCAACAAGAATCTGGGCAATAGCCTTCTTCATGTTGGAAGCGGGAATATCCACCGTGTCATGCTTTGCGGAACTCGCGTTGCGAATTCTGGTCAGCATATCGGCAATTGTATCGGTGATTTGCATATACCGTCAACCTCCTTCTAGCTATTGCTTACCAACTGGCCTTCTTCACGCCCGGGATCTGGCCTTTGTAAGCCAGTTCTCTGAAGCAGATACGGCAAACGCCGTACTTGCGCAGATACGCGTGAGGACGACCGCAGATTTTGCAGCGATTGTACGCCTGAGTGGAAAACTTAGGCGCTTTCTGCTGCTTGATTTTCATAGAAGTCTTTGCCATTCGTTTTCCCTCCTTACTTCGCGAACGGAGCGCCCATCAGAGTGAGCAGCTCGCGCGCTTCTTCGTCAGTGTTTGCAGTGGTAACGAAGCAGATATCCATACCGCGGACCTTGTCGATCTTGTCGTACTGGATCTCGGGGAAGATGAGCTGCTCCTTGATACCCATGTTGTAGTTGCCGCGTCCGTCAAAGGAGTTGGCGTTGATGCCGCGGAAGTCACGAACACGGGGCAGAGCCACGTTGAACAGACGATCCAGGAACTCATACATACGCTCACCGCGCAGCGTTACCTTCACGCCGATGTTCATGCCTTCACGCAGTTTGAAGTTAGCAACCGACTTTTTCGCCTTGCAAACAACCGGCTTCTGACCGGTGATCGCTGCCAGATCGATGTTGATCGCATCAATAACTTTCGCGTTGTCACGCGCTTCGCCGCAACCAACGTTGATAACGATCTTGTCCAGCTTCGGGATCTGCATGACACTCTTGTAGCCGAATTTCTTCATCAGCGCGGGAGCGACATCTTTCTTGTAATACTCTTTTAATCTAGCCATTACGTATGTCCCTCCTCTTACAGTGTCTCGCCGCATTTGCTGCAAACGCGGACCGAGCGGTTCTTGCCGTTATCGTCGGCAAACTTTTTATAAGCTACACGTACTGCCTTTTTGCAAGAGGGGCAGACAACCTGCACCTTGCTGGCGTACATAGCGCCTTCGGCCTCAACAATGCCGCCTTGGTCGCCCATTTTGCGGGGCTTCACATGCTTTTTAACCATGTTCAGGCCTTCCACGATGACCTTGCCTTCTTTCGGGCTGACCTCTAAGACCTTGCCCTTTTTGCCCTTGTCATCGCCGCTGATAACGAGGACGGTATCGTCCTTTTTCACATGAAGTTTGTTACTCAATTTCGGCACCTCCCATTACAGCACTTCGGGAGCGAGACTTAAGATCTTGAGATACTCTTTTTCTCTCAATTCTCTCGCTACCGGCCCAAAGATACGAGTACCTCTGGGGTTCTTGTCATCACGGATGATGACGGCTGCGTTCTCGTCGAAGCGGATGTAAGTACCGTCTTCACGACGAACGCCTTTCACTGTACGAACGATGACGGCTTTCACCACATCGCCCTTTTTCACAACGCCGCCGGGTGCTGCTTTTTTAACAGAAGCAACCACAACGTCGCCGATATTTGCATACCTCCGGCCGGAACCACCGAGAACGCGAATGCACATAAGCTCCTTCGCACCGGTGTTGTCGGCAACTTTGAGGTAGGTCTGCTGTTGTACCACAGTGTGTTCCTCCTTTCAGATTGACCGACTTATTTCGCCTTCTCGATGATATGATCGACGCGCCAGCGCTTGTCTTTCGACAGGGGGCGAGTCTCCATGACCATAACGCGGTCGCCTACGCGGCACTCGTTGTTCTCATCGTGGGCTTTCAGCTTCACGGTATGTTTCACGATTTTCTTGTAAAGCGGATGACGGACATTGTCTTCCACAGCGACCACAACGGTCTTATCCATTTTGTCGCTGACGACGAGTCCGGTCCGGGTTTTTCTCAGATTCCGTTCGCTCACAATGTTTCCTCCTTCCGTTACGCTTCTGCGCCGTTCTTAAGTTCGTTCTCGCGGATGATCGTTTTGACGACCGCGATCTCTTTCTTAACGGCTTTCAGACGCATCGGATTCTCCAACTGGTTGATCGCGTGCTGGAATCTCAGGTTGAACAGTTCCTCTTTGAGGTCCGCAAGCTTCTTTTCCAACTCGGTTTCGTTCAGTTCTCTGATTTTCTGGATCTCAGTGGACTTCATTCCTGCTCACCATCCGTTTCTTCCTTGCAAACGAATTTGCATTTGATGGGCAGCTTGTTGGCTGCGAGTCTCATAGCTTCTCTGGCGGTCTCTTCCGGAACGCCGGCGATCTCGAACATCACGCGGCCGGGTTTAACCACGGCTACCCAGTACTCGGGAGAACCTTTACCGGAACCCATTCGGGTCTCAGCGGGTTTCTCGGTTACCGGCTTGTCAGGGAAGATCTTGATCCACACCTGACCGCCACGCTTGATGTAACGGGTCATGGCGATACGGGCGGCCTCGATCTGATTGGATTTGATCCAAGCGGGCTCTAAAGCCACCAGACCGAAATCACCGTAAGTGACCTTGTTGCCGCGAAGGGCCTTACCGGTAAGGCGGCCTCTCTGAACGCGGCGGAATTTAACTCTCTTCGGTAACAGCATTACTTGCGGCCTCCTTCCCGACGAGGCTTCGCAGCGCCGGCAAGAACCTCACCGCGATACAGCCACACTTTAACGCCGATACGGCCGTAGGTGGTGCTCGCCTCTGCGAAACCGTAGTCGATATCCGCACGCAGAGTCTGCAGCGGAATCGTACCCTCGTGGTACTGTTCGGTACGCGCAATTTCCGCGCCGTTCAAACGACCGGAAACCTGCGTTTTAATACCTCTTGCGCCGGCCTTCATGGCACGGCCGATGCACTGCTTCATCGCACGACGGAAAGCAATGCGCTTTTCTAACTGCTGAGCGATGTTTTCAGCAACCAGCTGAGCGTTGGTATCGGGGTTTTTGATCTCCACGATGTTTACCAACGTAGTTTTGCCGAGCATCTTCTCGCAGGTCAGGCGGAGCTTCTCGATTTCAGCGCCGCCCTTACCGATCACCAGACCGGGCTTTGCACAATGAATGTTCACACGCACGCGAGTCGCATCGCGCTCGATCTCGATCTTCGAGATACCGGCAGCATACAGCGTCTTCTTCAGGTACTCACGCAGCTTGTAGTCGGAAACGATCGTATCACCGATCTGATTCTTCTTCACAAACCAACGGGAATCCCAATCTTTAATGACACCGACGCGCAGGCCGTGGGGATTAACTTTCTGTCCCATAATCGTCCTCCTCCTCGCTTATTCCTTTTCCTTAAGCACGACGGTGATGTGCGAAGTCCGCTTTTCAATGCGGAACGCACGACCCTGTGCTCTCGGACGGACGCGCTTAAGAATGGGGCCGGGGCATACAAAGCATTCAGATACAACCAAATTCTGGCGGTCCATGTTGTAATTGTTTTCGGCGTTGGCCAACGCGGATTTCAGAACCTTGTAAACGGGCTCGCCGGCGGCCTTGGTAATGTTTTTGGTAATCGCAAGTGCGACATCAACCGGTTTATTGCGGATGAGGTCGAGAACGATTTTCACTTTGCGAGGGGACATACGGACATAGGTAACTTGTGCCCTTGCTTCCATAGCGTTTCTCTCCTTTCAACCGCTTACTTCGTTGTTTTCGATCCGACGTGACCGCGGAACGTACGAGTGGGGGCGAACTCGCCCAGTTTGTGACCGACCATGTCCTCGGTGACGTACACCGGCACATGTTTCCGACCGTCATGCACCGCGATGGTGTGACCGACGAAATCCGGGAAAATCGTGGAGGCACGGCTCCAGGTCTTCAAAATGCGCTTTTCACCGGCGGCATTCATTTCTTGAATCCTTTTCAACAGAACGGGCTGTACGAAAGGACCCTTCTTTACGCTTCTACCCATAAATGATGAATCTCCTTTCGCTTACTTGCCGTTGCGGCGCTTCACGATAAATTTATCGGAGGCCTTGTGATGCTTACGGGTCTTGTAACCCAGAGCCGGTTTACCCCAAGGAGTGACCGGGCCGGGACGACCGATGGGCGACTTACCTTCACCACCACCGTGGGGGTGATCGCAGGGGTTCATGACCGAACCGCGAACGGTCGGGCGCCAGCCCATGTGGCGTTTACGACCGGCTTTACCGATCTTCACGTTCTCATGCTCTAAGTTACCGACCTGGCCGATCGTCGCCATGCAGTTCAGCGGGATGTTGCGCATCTCACCGGAGGGCAGACGAACCATCGCCATGTTGTTTTCTTTACCGACCAACTGAGCCATCACACCGGCGGCACGAGCGAGCTGAGCGCCCTTGCCGGGATACAACTCCACGTTGTGGATGAAGGTACCGGTGGGGATGTTGGCCATCGGCAGTGCGTTACCGGGTTTGATGTCCGCGCCGGTACCGGCGGAGATCACGTCTCCGACCGACAGGCCCTGCGGAGCAACAATGTAACGTTTCTCGCCGTCCTCGTACTGAACGAGCGCGATGTTCGCGCTGCGGTTCGGATCGTATTCCAGCGTCAACACGGTGGCGTTCATATCCAGCTTGTTGCGTTTGAAATCGATGATACGATACTTACGGCGGTTTCCGCCGCCGCGATGGCGGACGGTGATGCGACCGTAGCTGTTACGGCCGGATTTCTTTTCCAGAGGAGCCAGCAGGCTCTTTTCCGGCGCTACCTTGGACAGGCCACTGTAATCCATAACGGACATACCGCGGCGTCCGGGAGTCGTCGGTTTATAAAACTTTGTAGGCATTCCGATTCTCTCTCCTTTTTCTTGGCTTTGCGGGACACGGCCGCTTCTCTGTAATCAGAGGGTGTCCCATACGTTGCCGCGACCTTTGTTATTCGGCGGCGCTCCTTAGAACATACCGTCGAAGAACTCGATGGTCTTGGAGTCGGGCTTCAAGGTAACAACGGCTTTCTTCCAATCGGAAGTGTAGCCCTGGTTACGGCCCATGCGGCGCAGATGGCCTTTCATGCTGATGGTGTTGACCTTAGCGACTTTCACGCCGAAGATCTCTTCCACCGCTTTGGCGATCTCAATTTTGTTCGCGCTGTCAGCAACGCGGAAGGTGTACTTCTTTTCGGGAAGCAACGACACCGCTTTTTCGGTGATGACCGGCGCAAGAATGATATCACGTGCGTTCATTATGCGTATACCTCCTCGATCTGAGCGACGGCATCTTTTACCACGATAAAGGTATCGCAGTTGAGGATGTCGTACACATTCAAAGTGTTGACCTGAGCGGTCTTCACACCGGGGATGTTGCGGGCAGAAAGGATGACGTTGTCGTTCTTCTCGGGAAGAACCATCAGAACCTTCTTGCCGGCGTTCAGAGCGCCCAGCATGGTAGCAACCGTCTTGGTTTTGATCTCGTCCATCGACAAGCTGTCGAGAACCAGCATCTCGCCGGCGAGCACCTTAGAGGAGAACGCAGACTTAAGAGCCAAACGACGAACCTTCTTGGGCAGCACGTAGTTATAGCTGCGGGGCTTCGGGCCGAGAGCAATACCGCCGTGCGTCCACTGAGGAGCGCGGGTGGAACCCTGACGAGCGTGTCCGGTGCCCTTCTGTCTCCACGGCTTCTTACCACCGCCGCTGACTTCCGAACGGGTGAGGGTGGACTGAGTGCCCTGACGCTGATTGGCCAGGTAGTTGACTACGGCGCTGTGCAGGACGGTCGCATTGGGGGTGATACCGAAAATGGCATCGGCCAAATCCATGGTACCGGTCTGCTTACCGGTCATATCAAAAGTAGATACTGTAGCCATTGTCTATTTCCTCCTTCCCTTACGCCTTGACGGAATCGGAGATGAGGATCAGACCGCCGCGGGGGCCGGGAACGGCACCGCAGACCGCGATCAGATTGTTTTCCACATCAACCTTCACGACTTTAAGATTTTGCACGGTTACGCGCTCAGCACCCAGGTGACCGGCGCCCTTCATGCCCTTGTATACACGAGAGGGAGAGGAGCAAGCACCGAGGGAACCGGCGTGACGGGCAACAGGACCCGTACCGTGGCTTTCCTTCAGGCGGCTGTGATTCCAGCGCTTGATGGCGCCGGCATAGCCCTTACCTTTGCTGACGCCCACAACGTCGACCTGATCGCCGGCGCCGAACACGTCTGCCTTAACAATGTCACCCACGTTGTAGGTGTCGCAGTTCTCAAAGCGGAACTCGCGCAGCGCCTTTTTGGGCGCCACATCCGCCTTGTCAAAGTGACCCTTCATGGGCTTGTTCACTTTGTTAGCGGAAACTTCGCCGAAGCCGAGCTGAACAGCTGCGTAGCCGTCGTTCTCTTCGGTCTTCTTCTGAACAACAACGCAGGGACCGGCCTCAATGACCGTAACCGCAACGGCGTTGCCCTTCTCGTCGAAGATCTGCGTCATGCCGACCTTCTTACCGATGATGCCTTTTTGCATGTCTTATACCTCCTTGGTTATTGGTTCCCCTCACCGTTTTCACCGTGATCGGGAACATGACCTCGCGTGTGGTGGAACAGAAGCGTTACGCCTCTTCAAACCGGAGCATCACAGTTTGATTTCGATTTCCACACCGGCGGGGAGTTCAAGCCCCATCAGGGCTTCAACTGTCTTGTTTGACGGACGAAGAATGTCGATCAAGCGCTTGTGGGTACGGGATTCGAACTGTTCGCGGGAATCCTTGTACTTGTGCACAGCACGCAGGATGGTAACGACTTCCTTCTCAGTCGGGAGCGGCACAGGACCGGAAACACGAGCGCCGGTACGGCGAGCGGTCTCTACGATCTTCTCGGCGGACTGATCCACCAGCTGATGATCATACCCCTTAATGCGAATACGGATTTTTTCTTTGACTGCCACTGAAAACGCCTCCTTAAAAGTTTAGTTGGCGGGCGACGCCAAAACTGCACACCCTGCCGGGTGTTTCTACACCGGCATTTTAAAACCGGATGCCTGTTGGGTTTCAAGCGTCCGGGTGCAGTGTAAGCGTCTTGAAAAGACTGTGGCAAACGCAATGCGCCGCAAGCACGCCGAAGCAGAGTGCAACTCTCTGTTCCGTTTGCTTTGCCTCTTACAGCTATTCCTTGTCGCCCGGTTTAAAATCGGACATACTCCGCGGAAAAACCGACTGTTGCCAGCCGCAACCTCCCGCATCATCGCATATCGTGCAGTCTGCATGACACCTGAAAAAGGGCGCAATTCGCCTACTTCCCACAGTCATGCCTAAACATTTTACCGCAACATTTCAAAAAAAGCAAGCATTTTTTCAAAAAAATTTCAAAAAATTTTGCAACAAAAAACGGCTTAAAATCCGGCTTTTTTAGCTTTTTTGACAATGCTACAAGATATAGTGTTTTGCCGCACACCACCCCTATATCTGCGATTTTTATAATATATATAATAAGGTATATATAAGGACGCAAAAACGCAGCCGAAGGACAGTGTCCTCCGGCTGCGTTGATACGGTTTATTTTTGTAATAATAAGTCGATCGCTTCTTTGTATCCGTCGAAGCCCTTGCCGCTGATGGTGGCAATGCACGCCTCGCGCACATACGAGATCTGACGGAAGTCCTCGCGAGCACTCACGTCCGAAAGATGCACTTCCACCGCCGGCAACGCGATCGCCTTGAGTGCATCCAGAAGCGCTACGCTGGTGTGCGTATATGCCGCCGGGTTGATCACGATACCATCGGCCTCTTCAAAATAGGCGTTTTGAATTGCCGTCACCAACTCGCCCTCATGGTTGGATTGCACAAAAATCGGCTCAACACCTTTCTCGGCACAGTATGCCGTCAGCTCGTTCACAAGATCCTCATAAGTGTGTCTGCCGTAAATATCCGGCTCGCGGATGCCGAGCATGTTTAAATTCGGTCCGTTTACGATATACAGCTTCATTGTCCGATCGCCTCCACTATACGCCGACAGGTCTCCTCCGGCGTACCATTCACCGTTACCGTCACGTCCGCGACTTCGCGGTACAACGGCAACCGTTGCTTATATAACTCCTCGATGGCTTCGCGGCTTTTGGATAAAGGGCGTCCGTTTGTGGCGAGCGTATCGAGCTTGCGTTCTAAAAACACCACCACCGCGTTTTGCCGCATCGCATTTCGGTTCTCCTCTGTCAGAATCGCGCCTCCACCGGTCGCGATCACTTTCCCGCCGGATTTGCCGAGCTCCTGCACCGCTTCTGCTTCCAAGCGGCGAAACTCTGCTTCGCCCTGCTCGGCAAAAATGTCGGGGATGGGTTTCCCTGCATTTTGTTCCACGGCAACATCCGTATCCACGGCTTCTTTGCCAAGCGCTTCCGCCAACAGTCGCGCCTGCGTGCTTTTGCCGCAACCGGGCATTCCCACCAACACAACGTTTCGAAACTGCCGTTCCAATTCGCAGAGCCCTGTTTCAATCAAACCATCGTCTAACGATTTGCCAAAAAAGATTTCTGCCGCGCGGTGGGCTTGCGCCACCAACATCGGTAGCCCGTTTGCCGTTTTGAGGCCTCGCCGTTCGGCATCCAGCAGCAACCGCGTGCGCAGCGGATTATAAACAATATCTGCCACCGCCTCGCAAGAGGGAAACGCCTCCAGCGACACGGGTGCCACCGCCGTTTCGGGATACATTCCCACCGGTGTGGTGTTAACAATAACCTCGGCATCGCGATGCCGTTCAAGATTGTTGTAATTGTTCTCACCCGAACGCGAGATCACCGTCACGCTTTTTGCACCTTGATCTTCTAATGCACAGCACACCGTCGCCGATGCACCGCCGCTGCCGAGCACCAGCACCTTTTTGCCGGCGGCCGTGATACCCGCCCGTTTGAGCATATACAAAAAGCCGTCATAATCCGTGTTATACCCGCACACAGCATCGCCGTCAAATCGGATGGTGTTGACGCTGCCAATACGCTTTGCCGCCTCGTCAAGTTCCGTGCAAAACGGGATCACCGTCTTCTTATACGGGATAGTCACGTTCATCGCCGCGACCGGCGGGTCGGCAAAAAAAGAATCCAGCTCTTCTTCGGATTTTTCCATCAGATCATACGTATAATCCCCGAAAAACGCATGAATCTGTGGCGACAAGCTGTGCGACAACGTTTTTCCCAGTAACCCATACCGCTTCATCATACGATCTCGGTATAACTGCCCAGATAACGGAAAGTCTCCGTCTCCGCTTGCAGTTGACACAATAGGTCGGTAAACGCTTTGGAATATACCGATACGTCAATATCGAAATAGAACATAAACTCAAAATCTTTGCCGGGGATCGGGCGGCTTTCGAGTTTAATGAGGTTGACACCCAGCGAATAGAATTTCGCAATCACCGTATAGAGTGAGCCGGGCTTATGCGGCAGGGTCAGCATTAAACTGGTGCGGTGAGCACCCGGATACACCTCCAGGTTTTTGGAAATGCAGATAAAGCGGGTGTAATTGTTCTCGACGTTTGAAATGGCAGTTTCGAGCACATCCAGGCCGTACAGCGTAGCACACGAATCCGACGAGATCGCCGCTACGTCGGTGCGGCCGCTTTCCGCCACGGCCTTTGCCGCCATTGCGGTGTTTTCGCACACGTGCACCTTAACGTTTTTGAGCTTTTGCAAAAACGCACTGCACTGCTGGATCGCCTGCTCGTGCGAATAAATTTCGCGGACATCCTCAAACCGCACCCCTTTTTTCGCCAGCAACACGTGTGGGACGTGCACGCGGGTACTGCGCACGATGTGGAAGTTATAGCGCAGCATCAGATCGTAAATTTGGTTGACTGAACCGGCGGTACTGTTTTCGAGCGGCAGAATACCGTACCGACACAGCCCCTTGTCCACCGCTTGAAACACTCCTTCAAAGGTGTTCATATACATAATGCTCGGCGCACCAAACAGCTTTTCGCAGGCAAGCTGGGAATACGCGCCCTCCACGCCCTGGCACGCAACAACCGCACGTTCGGGAAACACCTTGTCGGTGGTATCGATCGCCTTGGTGATCTTGTCGGTCAGCGTGCTGTCCAACCCCAACAAATGACTTTGGTGCGAACGGCTCAAACTCAAAATCAAGTGATACAAGATCCGCGTTTGCGATTCCATGTCCTTGCCCGCCAGATCCGATACTTTTTCTAACAACTTCCGTTCGCGCTCGGGGTCGAGCACCGGCCTGCCGTTTTCTTTCTTAAACGCCGCCACCTCGGCCGCAACATCCATGCGCTTAACGAACAAGGAAACCAGTTCCTTATCAATGCCGTCTATTTCCTTACGCAGTTCTTCAATATCCATTTTTGTTTACTCCTTACACGAGATAGTCTGCCAGTGCGATCGCGAGTGCCGCTTCCACGCACGGCACCGCGCGCGGGACGATGCACGGATCGTGCCGTCCTTTGATTGCCAGCATATACGCACTTTTGCTGCTGAGTTCCACCGTTTCCTGCTCCTTGGCAATCGACGGTGTCGGTTTGATCGCCACCTTAAGAGTGAGCGGCATACCGGTGGATATTCCGCCGAGGATCCCACCGTGACGATTAGTTTTTGTCCTTACCGTATCCCCATCCATATAATAGGCATCGTTGTTCTCGGAGCCCTTTAGCTCGGCGGCATCAAAGCCGTTACCAAAAGCAATGCCCTTAACTGCGGGAATGCCGAACACAATAGACGAAATGCGGTTTTCCAACCCGTCAAACAACGGGTCACCGATACCTGCAGGCAATCCGATCGCAGCACACTCAATCGTGCCCCCAACAGAATCGCCCTCGTTACGAGCGGTAGTAATAAGTTCCTGCATCGCCGCTTTTGCGTTCTCATCTTGCACGGGAAACGAATCGGTTAAAAAATCCGCCGCTGTAACTCCAACAGGGTCAAACACCTTGTCGCGTATATTCCCAATCGACGCAATATGCGCGCCGATCGTGATTCCTTTGGTTTTGAGAAATTGCTTGCATAATCCACCCGCAACGCACAACGCCGCCGTCAAGCGACCGGAAAACTGCCCGCCGCCGCGAATATCATTGGCACCGTCAAACCGTACGGATGCCGGATAATCAGCGTGCGAGGGACGCGGATGATCCCGCAGTTCACTGTAATCACCCGATCGAACGTTTTCATTGCGGATCAATGCCGTCACGGGCGCACCGCAGGTCACACCGTCCACCAAACCGCTCACAAACTCCGGCACATCCGCCTCTTTGCGCGCGGTCGCAAACGCACCGCCCGCCGCGCGACGTTGCAAAAACGCCTGCAACTCAACGGTATCAATACGCAGTCCTGCCGGCAAACCATCCACTACCACGCCGATCGCTTCAGCGTGTGATTGACCGAACACGGTAATTTTCAGATTTCGTCCCCAGACAGATGACATACGCTCACCCCTCTCTTCTCTATCTCTTCAAAAAACGTCGGATACGATTTGTTGACCGCCTCAGTACCGACGATGGTAACGGGGTTTTTACAAATCAGCGAAGCGATCGCCGCCGACATCACAATGCGGTGATCGTTACACCCTTGTACCGTCCCGCCTTGTAAGCAACTGCCCTGTATCCGCAAACCGTCCTCGGTAATCGCGGCTTTTCCACCGAGCGCCACAAGCATATCACGTACACTTTGTAAGCGGTTGCTCTCCTTGTGGATTAACCGCCGAGCATTATAAATCACCGTTTCTCCGGGCAAGGCGCTCGCTAACACCGCCACAATCGGCACCAGATCAGGGATCGCCTCGGCGTCCACGCACAGCGACCGTCGGCTATCACCCGCCACGCGCCAGGCATTGTCTGCATAGGAAACGGAAAATCCCGCCTGTTCTAAGAGAGTAACGATTGCCCGGTCGCCTTGTCGGGATTCGGCAGACACACCGGACAACGCAAACGCTTCACTGTGCGAGATAGCCGCCCCCACAAGCCAAAAAGCCGCGTTTGACCAATCGCCCTCTGCGGTTAACACTCCGGCAGAATGATACCGCCCAAAAACGGTAAAAACACCGTTTTCCTCGGTCACGGTTATGCCGAAACGAGAAAGTGCTTCGATCGTGAGCGCAATATATGGATAGGAGGCCATCTCCCCCGTCACACGAATGCGGCAGGTATCCCCCATAAGCGGCGCCGCCATCAACAACCCGCTAACGAACTGAGAACTCAAGCTTCCGTCGATTTCAAACAAATCGCCTTGCAAACAACCACTTACCGCGAGCGGGAACGCGCCCTCCGCCGACAACTGGCAGCCGTGCGCCTCCAGTACCGGATAGATCGGTGTCAGCGGCCGCTGTGACAGCCGCCCTCTGCCGGTAAATCGTGCGCCGCCGCACGCCGCCATGATCGGTAACAAAAAGCGTAGGGTCGACCCGCTCTCTCCGCAGTCCAGCAGAGCACCGGGATCTCGGTCGCTCCGCGGGATAACCGTCACGCGGTCACCCTCGCACGTCACGTCGGCGAGTCCCGCCCGCAGGCAGCGAATCGTCGCTTCAATATCCTCGGAATAGGTCACACCCTCGATCACCGTCGGCGCATCACACAGCGCCGCGCAGATCAGCAACCGATGCACAACCGACTTGGACGCAATAATCGGAGTTACTCCGTTTAACGCGCGCCCCGATACGGTCACCGTCATACCGACAACCCCTTCCGCAGATAGGTGTTCAGTTCCTCCACGGGAATAGACACCACCGTTCCCTGTCCAAGTGTCGGCACGGTGATGATATGTAACGTTTGGTTGCGGCGCTTTTTATCCGCCATCGCCGCGCGGTACAACTCCTCTGTCGAAAACTTACAAGCGGTAGGCAACCCGTAATCTTTCAGCACAGCATCCAACCGGTCAGCAAGGTCGGCGCCGTCTTCTTCGGCGCGCGCCATGACTGACATGCCGATCGCCACCGCACTGCCGTGCGACACCTCAAAACGGCTGCATTTTTCAACCGCATGGCCGATCGTGTGCCCGTAATTCAGAAGCAAGCGGCAACCGTTGTCAAACTCATCCTCCGCCACCACTTGACTTTTAATGCTAACACAACGGGTGATAATCTGTGTATCCGTCCATACATGGTTTTCCAACGCGGTAAACAATTCGGGGTCGCGGATCATACCATATTTGATAACCTCTGCCATACCGTCCGCATACACAGCGGGGTTCAGCGTTTTCAAGGTTAAAGGATCAATCAGCACCAAAGACGGCTGATAGAACGCGCCAAGCAGATTTTTCCCCTCCGGCAGATTAACTGCCGTTTTGCCGCCGACCGACGAATCCACACACGCGAGTAACGTCGTGGGAATCTGTACAAACGGGATGCCGCGCAAATAGGATGATGCACAAAATCCCGCCAGATCACCAACCACACCGCCGCCGAGCGCTATAATCGCATCACTGCGCGAAAAACCCTCTTTGGCAAGCGTAGACACTATGTTCAAATACTGTTCGGTATTCTTGGAATCTTCCCCTGCGGGAATGACGTACTCCGTCACCCGATAGCCCGCGTCTGTCAGCGAACGGCAAACAACATCGCCATACAGCGGCTTTACGTTGCTGTCCGTCAACAGTAACAGCTTTTCGCTTTTGAGAACAGCCGAACACTCCTCGGCAACACGCCCGAGGAGACCTTCCTCAATATGGATCTCGTATGTGCGGGATGTGCCAACCTTAATCCTCTCCATAGGGACTATCGATCCTCTCTTTTCGGTCGCTGCCGTCTTTGAGCAACGCCCGTAGCGTTTCGGCGTCGCCTTTTTCGAGCGCCGCCTGATACTCTTTCAGTGACCGCACGATATGATCGATCTCGGCCACGAGGTTTTCACGGTTTTCCAAAAACAACTCGGTCCACATAGTTTCGTTCAGCCGTGCCACACGGGTCAGATCCCGATAACTGCCGGCTGAGAATCCGCGATGCACCTTTGCGCGCGGACTTTTTACATATGCGTTTGACACCACGTGTGCAAGCTGTGAGGTGAATGCGATGATCTCATCGTGTTTTTCGGGAGTGGTGACCGTCACCGAAGCGAATCCGATGGATTTGATCCAGCCCGTCACCTTTTCCAAAAGCGCAATATCTTCGGTGTTTTCGGGAGTCAAAATCATGGAAGCGCCGACATACAAATCGGCGTTTGCATACTTAATACCCGAATGATGCAACCCCGCCATTGGGTGCCCGCCGATAAAGACCCATCCATTCTCTTTCGCAAGCGGTCGGCATTGCTCACAAATGCTTTGTTTGATACCGCCGCAATCGATCACCACCGTACCGGGCGTGATCGCGCTTGCCATTTCGCGCAAGTACGCTACCGTCGCGCGCGGATACACCGCAAGCAGGATCAGCTCGCACTGTGCAATAGAGGCGGTATCCACCACTCCATCGATTGCACCGTTCAGCTGCGCATATTGCGTAACCGCCGTATCCAAATCATAGCCGAGCACACGGTGATCGGTATGTTTCTTAAACGCCTTTGCCAGCGAGCCACCGATCAACCCAAGCCCAATAATTCCAACCGTCATTCTTTGATCGCCTCTCGAATCTGACGAACACGCTTTGCGACGTCATCAAACTGTTCCGGCGTGAGCGACTGTGCACCATCGCACAGGGCACGCTTCGGATCGTTATGCACCTCAATCATCAACCCGTCTGCGCCGGCAGCAGCTGCCGCCATCGCCATGGGCTTGACCATCCAGTTAATGCCACTCGCGTGGCTGGGATCTACCATCACCGGCAGGTGCGTAAGCTCGTGCAGCATCGGCACCGCCGACAGATCCAACGTGTTACGGGTATAGGTTTCATAGGTGCGAATACCGCGTTCGCACAGAATGATCTGTTCGTTACCGCCCGCCATGATATACTCTGCACTCATCAGCCACTCTTTCATGGTGTTGGCAAGACCGCGCTTGAGTAAGATCGGTTTACGGATGTGCCCAAGTTCCTTGAGCAGATCGAAATTCTGCATGTTGCGCGCGCCGACCTGAACGAGATCTACATCCTCAAACAGCGGCAAGTGATTGGCGTTCATGATCTCGGTCACGATCGGCATACCGGTTTCTCGTTTGGCTTCTTTTAGTAATTTCAACCCGTCTGCGGCAAGCCCTTGAAAATCGTACGGCGAAGTGCGCGGCTTAAACGCACCACCACGCAATAATGTTGCGCCCGAGGCCTGCACTTGCTTTGCGACCGCGATGATCTGTTCTTCCGATTCCACCGAGCACGGACCGGCAACGATTGCAAAATGGCCACCGCCAATCTTAACACCCGACACGTCCACCACCGTATCTTCGGGATGGAATTTGCGATTAGCGCTTTTGAAGGGCTCGGAAATGCGCGTAACGCTTTCCACGATCTCCAAGTTTTGTAAGAGCTCAATATCCACCTGCGTGGTATCTCCCACCAGACCGAGAATAGTAGTATACACACCCTCCGAGCGATGCACGGTAAGGTTTTGCGTTTCCAACCAATTGACAAGATTGTCAACCTGAGCAGCTGGCACTCCTTGTTTAATAACGGCGATCATGATAATTCCTCCCAAGAATGAAAAAATAAAGGGCCCGCGTTTTCACTGCGGGCCCTTGTTACGGGTTCGGTTAAAGGATGTTGACCTTTAATCAACGGCAGCAAAAAACGCTTTTACTTTTGTTCGTAAAGTAAAAGTAAAAGTAATACGCGTATTCTGCTGTAAACACGTTTTGTTTCATAAAGCAACACCTTGTTTGGAGTATAGCACACGTCTTTTGTTTTTGTCAACCGATTTTTACCAAACGGGCATAACAATTTGGTGTGTGCTGGTATCCGTTACGGAATAATAATGGCGCAGGATCTGAACGTAGTTCCAACCCGCCTCGTTCGCATAACCGACCGCCCCCATCTGACTAAGTCCGACACCGTGACCCCAACCTTGTGTTGTAATGGTCACCGTTTGCGTCGCCTCGTCATACGTGGTGCGGAACGCATGAGAACGAAGTCCCAGTATGTTACGCATATTGTATCCGGTCAACGGTATTTGTTGTCCTCTACCGTTCACGTAATAAAAATTGGTATGGAACACGTAGTTCCACGCATCGCCCGTACCCGCACTGCCATCTCCGTCGTAGCTGAGCGCTCTAAGCGGGACTTGTCCCGCTGCGGTGGTAAATTGCTCCTCCGGCATTGAATAGCTCGTAGATTTCGCACTAACCCAGTCTTTTACTTTTTGGTACAATTCGTCGCGAGTTATCGTAACTGTAGCAACGTACTTTCTGCCGCCATATTTCGCGTTGGTAATGGCATCGTCATACTGACTGACCACACTCTTGGCATACGGGAGCACTCCCGTCCACACGCGGTTACTGGAAGCACTGTAACCGCCGGTAGAGGCGGAATACACCGTCTGCAAGGTCATGGCCGGGATGGATGTCTTCGCAGTATCTACCAGCTTAACGCCCACCACGTCACCAACGGCATCGTAGATCTTTTTATCCCACTTGTTACTCAAATTAATTGCCGATACGCTGGCCGGATAAGCGCCCGAGTGCGTATTGTAGTGCAACAAATAAGAATAGGACGCTACCGCCTGTGCTTTTTGTGCCTCGGTGGAGTTAACCATCGTGCTGGCGCTGCCAAGTTCGGATTTAACAATACCGGCAATCAACAATTGCAGTTGCTCTTTGTTCTTCGGGCGCAAGATGCCATCAGCATCCGGTGCAAACCCGGAAAACGCACCGCTGTTTTTCACGGCAATGTACGACATAAAATCGTATTCCGAGATCGTACCTTGCACCGTTCCTTCGCTGGGAACTACGGGGGACGGCGTCTCATCCGAAGACGGCGGCTTCGTGACCACCTGCGTGGTTGGTACGGTCGTTGTTTGCTGGGCGGTGGTTTCACCAATCAACTCATTACCTTCCGTATGAGTAGTAGTCGTCGTTTTTTTGGTAGTGGTTGTCGTCGCTTTTTTGGTAGTGGTTGTCGTCGTTTTTTGGGTCGTTGTAGTGACTTTCTCGGTGGTCGTGGTTTGCTCGGTCGTGATTTCGGTAGTTTCTACCGTGGTGACGGTAGAATTGACCGTATTCCCACCATTTGCCTCCACCCATCCTTTCGGCATTTTGGGTGCGCGATTCACTCTCGATTTGGAAAGATCGTTTTCCTTGTCCTCTCCTGTCCGCACGCGACGCGCTGCTACCACCACACGCGCGCCGTCGTATCCGTAGTCGATCGGCGTCGTGAGCAAGAGCAGACTATCGCCCTCCACAATGTCAACCGGCGTATCAAATAACGAACGCACACGCAACTGCGTTACGTGATAGATAAACTCTTCTTCATCCTCAAACGCGGTGCGCGCATAATTGTACTCGTCTTTGTCCGTATCGTCCACTAACAACACTGCAAAGATCTTGTACGTTCCCTCCTGATAGATGGTGTTCATCTCAATCGTGGGGTGTTCTTTCAAAAAGCTAAGCTCGGTATACTCTTCGAGTTGTGAAAACATCTGACGGTTCCCAACGTTATTCCCATAGATCGTCAAAGTGCGTTTGATGTTCTCCTGCTCCACCTGCGTACCGGTCTGCAAATACGGCACTCCGTACGAGGAAGAGTTTTTGTGAAAGTCGTGTTGTTCGTAGTAACCGAGCGACGGCTCCAGCACGACGGGATAGTTGATGCGCGTATCCTCAATCCGCACCCAACCACGCACGTCGTCGTTGTTGCGGTACAGCGTCATAAACTGCGTTAAGATACCGTTTGGATACCACCCCTCAGTTTCCACCTCGGCTTGGGTATACATTTGGTAAAGCTCATCGTATTTTTTTTGGTTATAGTATGGGACGTACACGTAGACATATCCCCAGAATGAAACCACTAAAAGCAGCGCCGCCAGTGCCGACATCCACCGCAACAGCAGCGAACGACGGCGGCGTTTTTTTGCCACGGCATTCTGTTCTTTTGTCAGTGCCAAGACCTCTTGTTGCATTTGTTCCAGCGATTGACCGCCAGCCATCACACCCGGTAACGCTTCCAAATACCGACGTGACATATCCAGGGCATACAACGTTGCCATATTGCGAATGTATTCCCGATCCTCATCACCGTGACCGGCAAACACCTTTTTTACCCATACTCGCTTTTCGTCGGCAAGCGCTACGTACACCGTACCGACGGCTTTTCCCTCGCTGGTATCAGGGCCTGCCACACCGGTAATACCGATACCGATATCCGCACCGCCGGCGCGCCGCGCACCAACCGCCATGGCTCCTGCCGTTTCGGGAGAAACCGCGCCGCGCTGTTCCAAAATAGATTCCGGGACGCCAAGCATTTGATGCTTGATCTCCTTAGAATACGCGGCAATACCACATTCAAACACAGCGGAAACACCCGGCACCTCCGTAAGGCGTCCGGAAAGCAACCCTGCCGTGCAGGACTCCGCCGTTGCAATCTTCATTTCTTTTTCGGTAAGCAGCGTTACCACCCGCTTGGCAAGTCCTCCCGCATCCACACCGTACACGGCGTTGCCAAGCCGTTCACGAATCTCCGCAATAACGGGATCGCACAACGCGTTTGCTTCCGTAGTCGTGTCAGCTTTCGCGGTAATGCGCAACACCACCTCGCCGTCCTTGGCATAAGGCGCCACAGTCGGGTTAGTGGATTCCATCAAATCCTGCAGCCGCTCGTCCACAGCCGCCTCCGGAATACCGAACACCCCTACCGTATGGGAGTGGATCGTGCCGCCGGAACAGCGCGTTAAATACGGTGCAACGTGCTCAAAGAACATCGGAACAAGTTCTCTCGGCGGGCCGGGCAACATCACCACACGGTGCGCCTCCTGCTCAATAGCGCAACCGGGTGCCGTACCGTGATCGTTCGGAAACACGATGCATCCTTCAGGCAACATCGCTTGTTTTTTATTGTTTTCGGTGTACTCCTTACCGGTGCGCTCAAAATAAGCGCGAATGCGGCGGTCACTCTCCTCGTGAAGCACGAGCGGAAGCCCCAAACACTCAGCCACCGTTTCTCTGGTCAGATCATCTTCTGTCGGACCGAGTCCTCCTGTCAGAATGACCATCTCACAACGGGACAGCGCCAGCTCCATCGCCTGCTGCAAACGCTCTCGGTTGTCACCAACGGTAGACTGGTACAGGGTATCTATCCCATAAGCCGCCAGCTCACGCGCTAAAAACTGACTGTTCGAGTTAACGATATCCCCGAGCAGCAATTCTGTTCCCACCGAAATAATTTCCGCATTCATCGGTTTCGCCACCTTTCATCAGATGTGTATCAGCCGTACTCCTGCAATCGCTTCTTCAATCAGTTCTTCCACCGCCAAAGCCCGCTCTGCCGCTTCCACTTCATCAATACGGGGGCGGGTACGCGGATGCCTTGGCGTGAAAACCGTGCAACAATCTTCATAGGGTTGAATAGACGTTTCAAAGGTATCGATCCGCCGCGCGATCGCGATGATCTCTTCCTTATCCATCCCGATCACGGGACGAAATACCGGCAGATCGGCGACCGCATCGGTAACGCCAAGCGCCGGAATGGTCTGACTGGCAACCTGCCCGACACTTTCACCGGTAATCAGCGCGCCGCACTCTGTGCTTTTTGCGATTCGTGTCGCGATGCGCATCATAAACCGCCGCATGATCAACGTAAACAGTTCTTCGGGACACGCGCGTCCGATCTCCTCTTGAATATGGGTAAACGGTACGATGTGCAATGTCATACGTCCGGCATAGACTCCAACCTTTTCGAGCAGCGATATGACCTTCATCTCCGCTCGCTCACTGGTGTACGGAGGCGAGGCGAAATGAATACCGGTCAGTTGAATACCGCGCTTCGCCATCATGTACGCCGCCACCGGCGAATCAATGCCGCCGGAAATGAGTATTCCGGCTTTCCCGCCGGTACCCACCGGCATACCGCCCGCTCCGGGCAGCTGCGGGCCGTGGATATACGCCGCAAAATCGCGGATCTCCACCCACACCGTCATTTCGGGCTCGTGCACGTCCACCGTTAGGTGCGGATTCTTTTCCAACAAGTACCCGCCGACAGCGGCACAGATCTCGGGCGACGTCAGCGGGAATCGCTTGTCCGCGCGTTTTGCCTCCACTTTAAAGGTCCGTGCCTCGGATAACGACTGTTCCAGATAGGTTGCCGCCGCCGCTTTGATCGCGTCCAGATCCTTTTCCACCACGCACGCGCGGGAAAACGCGGAAATGCCGAACACGGTTGCTACTCGCTCGCTGACCTCATCCCAATCCACGTCCTCATCCTGCGGCTCAATATACACGGTCGATTGGGCCTTGCGCAGTGTAAAACTACCCAGTGATTTTAAGCGATAACGCAGATTTTTTAAGAGCGCCTCCTCAAAGGTGCCGCGATTGAGCCCCTTGAGCGCCAACTCCCCGTTTTTAATAAGAATAACTTCGTTCATACCAACGTTCCTTTTTACTGATATATCTCAGGCAACTCCAGATCCTGTGCAACGTACCACGTTTTCGGCATCAGCACGTCCTCGTTGAGGACCGTTTTGGCGGTATCCACCGTTGGATCCTCTCCCTCACGGAGCTTTCGTGCCACAATGACCGTACGCCCGTCCTTCAAATGCGTCTCACGCGGGTTACTGCACGTGGAAAGTGTGAGAATCTCGTCCTCGGCAGTCACGTCCACGTCACCGAAATCGTACAACGAACGGCTGCGCACGTCGTCAATAAACTGCGCAAACTCCTCGTCGGTAAACTGCGTGCGGATATAGTTAAATATCGGTTCCTCCTCGGCGTTCGCATTAACGATCATCACCGCAAACACCTTGTAGGTACGTTGCTCATATAAAGTGGAAAGCGTGAGAGTCGTCAACTTTCGAGCGCGGAACAAGGTTCCTTTCGAAAGCAAATTAAAACGAGAAAACATCAGTCCACTTTTCAAATTGTGCCCGTATATGATCAAATTGCGGTTCTCGCCAACTGCCGATAAGTCGTTGCGATAATCAAAATATAGCGATCCCGCTTTGTCGATGTCGTGTAAAAAATCGTGTGTAAGGTAATAGTCGTTATCTACCGTCTGCATCACGGGGTTGTCGATCGCCCCACCAAACAGATCCTCGCCTTGTGTTGCAAAAGTCAGCCATCCGCGCACGTCGGCATTTCGCCGATACAGCGAACGAAACGCGTCCAGCATTCCCTCGGGATACACGGTAGTATCTTCATTCGCTTCGGGATCCTCCAAAGAATCTGTGTAATACAGATCACGCAGCGTGTCCGCAACCGCCTGCGTATGACGAGGTTGCAGCACCATATCGTCTATTAAATATGCCACTGACCCGATAAACACAAACACTGCCAACAAAAACGCGATCTTGCGAAGCCATTCCTGCTTTGAATCACCCGCCACCGGAATCACCGATGACAGCGCGCGAACGATGCCTCGGCCAACCTTTTTGAACCAATCTTTCATCAGCCGTGTCTCCTTTGTAAGGAGTTTGCCGCTTCGCGCAGCGCCGCGCACAGCGCGTGAACGTCCTCTTCCGTATTGTCACGGCAAAAGCTCACACGCAATGAACTGTCGATCTCGTCAGATGACAGCCCCATCGCCGTCAGCACCGCACTCGGCTCACCTTTTGCACAAGCCGACCCACTGGATACGAAAATACCTCGCTGTGCCAAAAAATGAAGTACCGTTTCGCTGCGAAAACCGTTCAGCGACAAATTCACGATATACGGCACGCCACCCTGCGGCAAATGAAACCGCACGTCAGGATGCGTACCGAGTTCTTCCAATAAACACGCCTTAAGCCGCTCGTAGTGAGCCGCCTGCTCGGAGAACTTCGGCAGTGCGGCGGCCGCCGCGCCAAACCCGACGATCGCGGGCGTCGGCTCGGTTCCGGAGCGCAAGCCGCCCTCCTGCCCACCGCCGAGAACGCGAGGCAGTACGCGCACGCCCTTACGAATATACAACGCACCGACACCCTTCGGTCCGTGCAGCTTGTGACCACTGACCGAAAGCAGATCCACACCCCACTTTTCTGCACGAATGGGTAATTTCCCCGCGGCCTGCACCGCGTCCGTGTGGATCAGCGCCCGCGGAGCAACACGTCGCACTCGTGTAACAATAGCGGGAATATCCATGTGTGCACCGGTCTCGTTGTTAACCGTCATCACGCTGACGATGGTGGTATCCGGCGTACACGCCCGCTCAATTGCTTCTGCCGAAATCGTGCCGTCCGCCTCTGGCTGCACGCGGATCACCGTCCACCCTTGTGCTTCCAATCGATCAAAACACGCCGCAACCGACGGATGCTCAATAGCCGTCGTCACCGCCACGTGCGGCGAACGAGCTTTCGCCTCGGCACTGCCCAAAACAGCAAGATTGTTCGCCTCAGTGCCTCCGCTCGTAAACACGATTTGCTCGGGTTTCGCACCCACAAGTGCCGCGACCTCCGCACGCGCTTTCGTCATTTCGCGCCATGCATCAATCCCGAGTGTGTGCAAGGAGGAGGGGTTCCCGTATTGCTCTGTCATCACGCGCGTCATTTGTTCAACCGCTTCTTTGCAAACAGCCGTTGTTGCGCTGTTATCCAAATAGACCACAAACCCCTCTCCTCTCCGTTAGCAATATTCGGTGATAGTATACCACACTTTTCGACTTCTGACAAGTCCCCGTCGTCATGGTAACGGTTGGATAAAAAACAAGCCACACGGCAAAACTGCCGCATGGCTGTTGTGATTACTCATATAATCGGTATAAAGAAGCATACGCACCGTTTTGTTCCATCAGCTCGGTGTGTGAGCCCATTTCGGCAATGCCTTCCTCGGTCATCACCGCAATCACGTCCGCATTGCGAATCGTCGTTAGCCGATGCGCCACAATAAAGGTTGTACGTCCCTTAGCAAGCCGTTCCAGCGACTCCTGCACCAGCCGCTCGGACTCGTTGTCCAGCGCGCTGGTCGCCTCATCCAAAATCAGCACCGGCGGATCCTTCAAAAATACCCGCGCAATCGAAATACGCTGTTTTTGCCCACCGGATAATTTTACACCGCGCTCACCTACGTAAGTATCATATCCTTGCGGCAACGCGTCAATGAATTCCGCCGCACCGGCAAGACGCGCTGCCTCTTTGACTTCGTCCAACGTCGCATCGGGTCTGCCGTACAAAATGTTATCAAGCACCGTGCCGGAGAAAAGATACACGTCCTGCTGCACCACACCGATGGCATTGCGCAACGATTCCAGCGTAACGTCGTGAATATCCACACCGTCTAAGCGTATGAAACCACTTTGCACGTCATAAAACCGCGGGATCAACCCGCAAAGCGTCGTCTTGCCGCCACCGGACGGCCCGACAAGCGCCAACGTCTGTCCGGCTTCCACGTGCAAATTCAAATGATGGATCACGTCTTTGCTTGCTTCACTATATCGGAAACTGACGTCTTTAAACTCCACGTCACCCCGAATATCGCCAAGCGGTTTGGCATCGGGGCTGTCGGTGATGGTCACCGGCGCGTCCATGATCTCCACAAACCGCTCAATGCCGGTCAGGCCCCGATAAAACTGCTCGGAAAATTCAATGATACGGCGCACCGAGGTCAGCAACATGCTGACATACAGCAAATACGCCACCAAATCCGCGGCGTTAATCTTTCCGTCCATCATAAACAATGCACCGACCACCACGACGGTGATATACATGAGTCCGTCGAATAACCGTGTGGTCGCATGGAATCCCGCCATCGCATGGTAAATATGCCGTTTAATATTTAGAAATTTCTTGTTTCCCTCTTCAAATTTTTCGGTTTCCACCGCTTCGTTAGCAAAGGATTTTACCACTCGCACACCCAAAAGACTATCTTCCACTTGTGCATTGATGTCACCGATGATCACCTTGGATTCGCGAAACCCCTCTTTCATGCGGTGACGGAACGGTCCGCAAACAAACAGCATGAGCGGCACGATCGCAAACACAATCAGCGTCAACCACACGTTTACACTGCATAAAATCGCAAACGAAACAACGATCTTGATTCCGGCAATAAAAAATTCTTCGGGACAATGGTGCGCAAATTCCGTTACCTCAAACAGATCGTTCGTAATCCGAGACATGATCGTACCGACCTTGGTTTCGTCATAGTACGCAAACTGCAACCGTTGCAAATGCCCAAACAGATCACTGCGCATTTTGGTTTCAATTTTTGTTCCCATAATATGCCCGATCGAGGTCATGTAGTAATTGGCAACGGTATCGATCACGCGCAACGCTAAATACAGCGCACCGATCACCACAACGGTTTTTACCGTCAACGCCTGTAAATTGTTCATGCCCATATCAGTAATGTACCGCACCATCATCGGTAGCACCAGTTCACAAATCGTTGTCAAGGCGGCGCAGAACAGATCCAACGCCACCACACCGGCATACTGCTTATAGTACGGTAAAAACCGTTTGATCAGCGAAAGCGCTCCCGCCTTTTTTTCTTTCTTCTGGCTCATGCTGTTCAACCCTTTCGATTGCTGCGTGCATTGATCTTCGGCACCGCTTTGGAAAACAGCGGCGCATAGTATGCGCTCCCGCGCATGGAATAGTAGTCGTCCTGTGTAACAATAATATGGTCAAGCACGTCAATCTCCATCATATTGAAAGCGGCAACAAACGCTTTTGTCGCATCCACGTCCTCCGCGGAAGGAAGGGCAAGCCCTGCAGGATGATTGTGCGCCACCACGACCGCGGTCGCGCGATCTCTCAGTGCCACCTGCACCAATTCACGCGCACTGGTTTCGGTTGAGGTAACCGTGCCGGTGCGAACGACCGTACAGTTGATCATCTGACAACGGTTATTGAGCGACAGCAGTAAAAGCGTCTCGCATTTTTCATGAGTGAGTTGCGCACACAAGTAATCGTTAATCTCGTCAAAATTTGAAAATTTCGGTCTCTTCTTCTTTTCCTTGTGATACCGTGACAATAATTGACCGCACAGCACCAAAAGGGTCGCCGAATGTTCTGAAATACCATCTATGCGGCAAAGCTCCTCGTAATCTGCATCCAGCACCGATGCCAGATCCCCGAAATGATCCAATAAGCGATGCGCCAACGGATTGGTATCGCGTTGCGGAATGGCAAAGAAAAGTAACAGCTCCAACACCTGATGCGGTTCATACTGATCGATGCCGCCGCGTATAAACTGCTGCTTCATGCGTCTGCGGTGGTTTTTATGGGGATTTACCTTCTTTTGCTCGGGCATTCCGCTCACCTCTCTTTCGTATTGTTTAAGTATAACAAATCAGAATGTATTTGAAAAGAGGGGAACGAAATTTGTCAAAGCAAAAAATGAAATGAAAAACGAGAAACAGAGGAAAACGGCGAGAAAACGAGAGAAAACGAGCGTTAGAGGGATATAAATTAAAAAATCCGCAATTTGGGTATTGACAGCCGATTTTGGGTGTGCTATGATGGGCAAGCTGTGAAAAAACAATGTATTAAGTAATAGGAGGTATTCACGATGTCCACTTTTATGGCAAAAGCCGGTCAAGTCGACCGCAAATGGTACGTCATTGATGCCGCCGGTAAACCGTTGGGCCGCGTAGCCGCTCAGGCCGCTGTTCTCCTTCGCGGAAAGCACAAACCCGAGTATACGCCCCACGTAGATTGCGGCGATCACGTTATCATCATCAACTGTGCCGAGGCCGTGCTCACCGGCAAGAAACTGGAGCAGAAGGTTTGGTACCGCCACACCGGTTGGATCGGCAACCTGAAAGCCACGAAATACGCTACGCTGATGGCGCAGCGTCCGGAAAAGGCAATGGAACTCGCCGTTAACGGCATGATCCCGAACAACGCTATCGGCCGCGATGCCGCTACCCGCTTGCGCGTTTACGCCGGCGCTCAACATGAGCATGCCGCGCAGAAACCCGAAGCGTACGAATTTTAAAGAAAGGGGCTGCAAAACATGGATTACAATAAAAGACCGTATTTCTACGGCACCGGTCGCCGTAAAAAATCCGTTGCTCGTGTTCGTTTGTACAACGGCACCGGCAAAGTGACCGTCAATGGTCGTGACATCGACGATTATTTTGGTCTGGAAACCCTCAAGGTCATCGTTCGTCAGCCTCTGGCTCTCACGAACATGGCTGAAAAATTTGACATCGAGTGCCGCGTTGCCGGCGGCGGTGTGTCCGGTCAAGCCGGCGCAATCCGTCACGGTGTTGCCCGTGCGCTGCTGCAGTACAACAGCGACGAGCTCCGCGCCACTTTGAAGAAAGCGGGCTTCTTAACTCGCGACCCCAGAATGAAGGAACGCAAGAAGTACGGTTTGAAAGGTGCTCGCCGCGCTCCCCAGTTCTCGAAACGCTGATTTTTCAGTATTTCCAAACACACAAAACGCCTTCCCTTTTGGGAAGGCGTTTTTTATATACATTTAATTCCAGCGGGGGCACGACTGGTCGTGACACTTCTTACAATAGTCTTCATTAGCATCAAAACAGCACAAATAATAGTCGCACTCATCACAACAACATTCCACATTCTCCTGATATCCGTTGCCGGGGCAATCTCGTCCTCCATTTCCCGGAACTAACGTAACACCTGTGGGATCAACAATCATATTTCTCACCTCATATATAGACTATTACATTATATATTGCAATAGTCTATATGTAAAGCCCTTTCTTGGGATACTATCTAATAAAAAGATGTGATACGGAGAAATGAGATATGATACGTTTAAAAGCACTGGAATTATTGGAGAAAAGCGGGAAAACAAAATACTGGTTATATAAGCAACTTGGCATGAGCTATCAGAACTTCAACAAAATGATAAATAACGAAACAAAATCCATTCGGTATGAAAACATCGAAACACTGTGTCTGCTGTTGGAGTGTACACCAAACGAGTTGTTGGAAATTACAGAAGGATAATTTACAACTTTAAAGCCGCCTGCTTTTTACAGCAGACGGCTTATTGTATAAGAAAAAAGCACCTGACTTACGTCAAGTGCTTTTCGTGTTGGCGCCTTGCATATTCGCCACAATCCCAAGCCAACCTTGTAGGAGCGGATACCATCCGCCCGCGTATTGGAACGGTTGAAAACGTCACCTACAACCAACCTCGTAGGGCGGGGGCTTGCTCCCGCCGCATACAATCCGTCGCGCCGCGCGCGACACCATCATTTTTCATTCTTCAATATTCATCATTCACTCTTCATTCACAAAGCAAAAGACCTCGACGAAATCGTCGAGGTCTTGCTTCGTGTTGGCGCCTACCTATCTTCCCGGGCCGCTACCAGCCAAGTATTGTCAGCGCAAGTGAGCTTAACTGCCGTGTTCGGGATGGGAACGGGTGTACCCTCACCGCCATCAGCACCAACTTGTT
>JAFSCE010000026.1 GCA_017436915.1 Clostridia bacterium | reverse complement strand
GTAGTAGTGGTGGTAGCCGTCGTCTTTCTTTTCTTTGAGGTGAGCGATGAGGAGGGACGGCCTGCCGTTTCGGTCGTTGTATTTTGATCAACCGTCGTTGTTTCCGTATTCTCCACGGTTTGCTCAATGGTGCTCGTTGTGATTGTGGACGCGAGGGTCGTTCGGTCCGTAACAGACGAATCGGCGCCGCACGCTGTTAGGAAAAGTAGTATAAAGGACAGCAAACCCACTGCGCACCGTTTCACAAGCCATCACCTCAATTACCTTATTATCATACCAAAAAACACTACTACTTGCAACACTTTCCGACGAAATATGCATTGTTAGTTTTTTCCGGGTCCTCCTATACTATATGTGCTTTTTTTATTTCTTTGCAGAAATGATTTGCATTTCACGTATAAGTATGGTACACTAATATCCGTTATGCGGGCGTGGTGGAATGGCAGACACGTTGGTCTTAGGAGCCAATGCGCAAGCGTGCAAGTTCAAGTCTTGTCGCCCGCACCATCTTGAATGTTCATAACGGACGTGAGATCCGATATGAACATTCTTTTTTTCGGTAATGCTTTGAAAATATTCTAAAAACAGCACGCACCATGCAATATAGTGCGTGCTGTTTTTCTGTTACTGCGAATCGCCGTTATCTTTTGTAAAATCCAACGTGAAGGAGTGGGACGCTGTTTCCTGCGGTAGGACGGTAAGACGCAAGAGGTTTTCTTGCTCGGTATACGTTTCAAAACCGCTCTGCTCAGCAAGACGATAGCCCTCCGGTACATATACGGTCACGGTGTAGCGGTCGTTTTGAATCAAATCCGCTGTGAAGGACAGCGTGTTGTCCTTAAAAGACATGGCTGTCAATTCCGCTGCTCCCTGGGTAATATGGCGGGACGTACTGATTACCTGCGGCACACCGCGATACGGGCGAAATGACAGGATACGTCCTTCATGCGGTAAAAGATCGAGTGTAATGGTATCGGTAACCGTCCCGAGATATTGATCGCGGAAATAATCATACACCAAATACGTCTCCCCCGACAAATGCAGGTCGTCGCACAACGAAAGCGTACGTGCCGCATCCTGTTCGGTCAAATTGTATACACCCGTTACTTGATAGCTCTCAAAGGATTTTGCAATGCTAAGATTGATCAGCAGATTTTCTCGGTCAGCATCTGCCGCGCACAAATCCATAGGATGAATATCTAAAATCGGAAGTGTCCGCTTTATAAGATCCACGCGATCTTCTGAAAGCGCCTCGAATTCATCGCCGAAAGTCATGGGTAAGCCGAGTAGTGAAATAATGGTGGCACGCGACTTGGCTTGCTCAAATGTATTATATTCGCTGCGCAGCACCACATTATCCGCATCCACATGGAACTGAATCGTATGCAGCGGATAAAACTCCTGTATACGGCGAAGGTTGTCCAAATGTTCCTGCCACGTGAAAATATCGTCGCCGACACGAGCGGCATCGAACACATCCGAGCCCCAGAGAACCGATGCGTTATTTGCGCCTGAACAAGACAGCATATACACGTTTTCGCCCAACAGTTGTCGCGTTTTCTTCACCATGTTGCGATATGCTTCTTGAACGGTAATCGTTTGATCGTACATATTTTCGCGATGCATATTATGCATACGAATCGAACTTGGAATCGTATCAAATTTGACCGCTTCGTATCCCCACTTATGCACATTTGCGACGGCTGTCGGCAAATATTCGTTGAGGTAATGCGGATTGGTAAAATCGTAAAAATAACGGCCGCACCAATGCACGCTGTCCGCCAACACAATGTCGGGGTATTTCTCAATGAATTCATTTTTCGACGGTTCGTTCGTAAATCCGATCCACAGCGATGGGATCAATCCCATAGAGCAAATTTCATCCGCAAGATATTTTAAGCCGTTGGGATATTTTTTGGGATCCGGTTTGAGCGAATTAACGCCGTCCGTGCGATCACCCGGAAACGCTTCGTGATACCATTCCCAATCCACCCATACGGTGTTAGCCCCGTAGTCCTTAAGATGCTCCGCTTGCCACTGCGCATTTTTAAGGACGGTTTCCTCGCTTGCACGGAACTTCACAGCATACCAAGTCATCCAGCCGACCGGCGGTGTTGAAAACGTGGACTCTCGGTTATATGGTGAGAACGGTATGTGATATCGTTCGGCCAGCACCTGTGTGCGCACCGAAATTCCTGCCCCGTCGCACGACTCCGCCGCATAAACGGGCATGGTAAACGTGTAACTGCCATTTTGATAGTCATAAGTCAACTTAGTGTGGCGCGACCGACCGACGACCACCGCCGTGTCGGTTTGCTTATTGTACAAAGCGTGATCAATATTGGTTACCGCTTCACCCAATGCAGAGCGCACGTCAGTTGCCATGCGTGTCAGGCAAACCGGAAACACATCGCTTGTACACAGCGCACCGTTACACACCGTACCGGTAATGTGGGTATCATACAGGTGAGTTATTAAATAAACGCCGGTCGGCTTTACTAAAATGTCCAGTTCAAAGAGCGCTTCATCATCGACGTTTCGTTTGAATTTGACTGCCATCGTAAAACCGTTCTCTTTTGAGGAGACGTCATAGTCTACTTCACAGATTTTAAAATCGGCTATATCCGCGCTTTTTTCACCGTTCTTATAAAGGCCGCTCAAACGCGCTGCCTGTATTATTGATTTTTTTTGATAAAGAACATCAAATTGGTGTTGTTCCGCATCGTATACTACCTCGTAATCTCCGTAATTCACATAGGCCATTTGAGCACCTCCGCTTCTTGTTTACAACATACCATTTATACGGAATAATGTCAATTAAAAAGGATTACCGAGACCCGTTGCAAAAATGCGCGCAGGAATATTCCTGCGCGCTTTTTTATTCTCCCACCATAGGAATCTTTTTCACGGGGCATTCATCTGACAAGCCAAGGAAGCGTAAGAAGTTCTTGCCGTAGACGTGCTCTTTGAAATCCTCAACGTCGTTTTCGATGAATTTCGCATATAATTCGTTATCACGTTTTTGCCATTCTTTAGACCAAGCGACGTTGTATCCATCCGTGCTGCAATCGGTGCCGAACATGAGGTTGTAGCGCAATTCATAGTCGCTGCACAGCAAATGGCGGAACACTTCTTCTCGATAGACACGAGGCGTTCCCGGCGTGACGTCGATAAACATTTCACAGCTCAAATCAGGACGTCTGAAATAGGCGTTGTTAAATTTACCGTACACCGCAATGCATTCGTCCGTCCACGGCCACGAAACGTGTGCCAAACAAAAGCGCAGTTTAGGAACATCCAGCAATGCCTCGAAATTGCCGGGGCGGTTGTAGTTGGCGGAATTCATCCCATCCCATAAAATACCGCTATGGAACAGTACGGGTTTGTTAACAGAAGCTATCTTTTCGAGAAGATCCATCGACTCGCGGCATCCGGGGTGATAGTTGCTGCAAATCATTTTGAAACCGAGAAAACCGCGCTCCACCGCCATATCGACTTGTTCGAGTGCATCGTCTTCCAGCGGATTGATCCAATAGAGAGGAAATAACGTTTTTTCTCCTTTGCACATGTTCAAGGTGTTCGTCATACGCTCTTCTGCAGGTATCTTATCACAAGTAAGAGGATTTGGTGAAAAAAGCGCTGCGCCGTCCAATCCCGCCGCACGTAAATCGTTTAAGAACATCTGACAATCAAAAGGCACTGCCTCTCCATGAACGCTGTGCATTTCGGAATGAACGTGGCAATCAATTTTCATAGCAACGGATCCTTTCACATGGGATAAAAAGGCGTCCCGTTCGGAACGCCTTTTTTGTGTTTATTTCTTGTTGAACAATCTGAAGTCGATTTTTTGAGGAACCTTAACGTCCTCGGCGGCAATTTCTTTGCCCTCAAGTTTGGCCAGTTCCTGCACGGCGCGGATATAGCCGTTGGTGATGGTTTCATCGCCTTCGCGGATATCCATAATGTACAGACCGCCATCTTGCTCTAAGATCTCTTTACACTCAGCAGCTCTACCGATATACGCCAGCGCCGCTGCGTGATAACCCATTACATAGTGATCCTGTTGGCATTCTTCGGTCAGCGCCTCATAGATAACGTCCGCCGCCTCATATTGTTTGAAATGGCCGCAGAGCTTGAGCGATTCCTTGGCAAGGTTCATATCGCTGTTATTCATTTTAACCGCCTGCGTCAAGGCAACGGCAGCGTCTTCGCACTCGCCAAGCGAGAACAACGAGCACGCAAGCGCATGGTAGCCCCACGTGCTGGGACACAAGGCAACGGATTTCTCAAGCGCTTCCACTGCCAGATAGAAGTCTTCTCTTGCGTAATAGCAGAGTCCCATATTGTACCACGCATACCAGTTGTCCTTATCGGCGCCGCGCACCGCTTTTTTAAGGAGAGTAAACCATTCCTCTTGAACCATATACGAGACGGGGACTTTTGACGGATCGGGCTCGTCCAGCTTGCCGGTCTTGAGGAAGTTGTACCAAACCATCTGTTCCTCTTCCAACTCGCCAAAGCACAGGTTGGTAGACATCTGCTTTTGACCGATGGCTGCACGCAGTTCGTTATCCAGCGTGCCCCACGGATAGCCTTTATAAGAATACTCGACTTCCTTCAGCGAATCGACTTTGCGTTTTTCGAGCATTTCGTCCAAAACGGATTCGGGGAGTTTTTCATCGATCCAGTTTTCGACGTTGCGACGCGCATCGTCCCAGTCGCCGTGAACCGCTTCGGGATCAATCTCAATCGCCGTATACGCTTCTACCCATTCCAAAACGGAACAAGGTGCGAAAGGCATACTTTCCTGCTGCGTATAACGAAGACCAGCTTGGATCTCCAAATAGGGTTTGCCTTCTTCGTTGGTAAGCTGTTTTTGCCAGTTTTGACCGCCTTCGCCCATACCCCACACAAACATCTTACGGCCTTTCAGTAAACGTGTGGAAGAGTGAATCAAGCCATAACCATCTTTATAGATGCACGCTTCAAACTTGCGTTTGTCATCCGGAATCTTATAGAAGTCGTCGTTAGCATCTGTATGGTTGGTCGCATACGTGGTATCAAAACCATCACGCATCGGCAACTGCGTTTTGAAAATCGATGCGCCCCATCCGTGATTAACGTACGCTTCCGTCGCAGGTACAACCACGCGGCAACCTTCTTCCTGATCGACCGCGATGGTGCTCCACCAATAAATGGGCGTCACGCGCTCGTTGGCGTTGACCAAACGTACGCGAGAGAACAGCGTATCGCTGTCGTGCGGCAGGAAAAAGTCCATTTGATAGGTGATATCGCGGCAACGCTCAAACGCGTACAAACGCAACGCAGGCGAGCCATCTTCCGAGATATATTCCGCGCCGTACATTTTATCGCTCGACAACGGATGATGGCCGGGCGCACCGCAGTTCCATTCCACACCGCCGGAGAACCACGCGTTACGCATGGCAATGTTACACGGACGAAATACGGTATTCACGCCGAGCAGATCTCTTCCCTTTTTCTTATCATATAACGACCACAAACGACCACCGAGAGACGGCAAAAACGTTGCCTTCAGATAGTCGTTTTCCAAAATATAAGCATCAAATTCACGCGGTTCTTCCGTGTGATCGTAATCACCCTGCGTGGTATACGGCAATCCGTGTTTCTGATAACCGTAGCCCAGATACAAACCTTCCGTTTCGGCAATGGTGATCTTCTTTTTCGGTGTAATCAGCGGGAAAAATAAAATCGGATAATTGCCCGCTTCACCCAATCTACCACCTTTGATGGTGATCTTGGTGAGTTCCAGAGTTGTCATAACTTTCCCTCGTTTCACATTACTGTTATGCTTGTAGCATAGCACCTCCTTTTGCCGATTGCAATGCGAAATCAGTCCAATATTTGTGTTTTTTGTCCATATTTAAAAACAAAATTGAAAAAGCCGCCCGAATGGCGACTTTAAAAACAACTCTTTCATTTGTTGTTCGTTTTGTCCAAGCGATAATTGCGCACGTACAAACACAGATCCAAACTGACCATGATAAGATTCAACACATAGAAGAACAATACGTACCATTTGGCAGAAAAGGAAGCCATATATGTCTCGTTGATCAACTTGGAAATAATGCCGGCTATGTAACCGAAGACAATCAAGCACAAAAAGCCGAGACTTTTTCCCTTAGTCGTCCGTGCTCTGTACGACTTATACACATTTATCGGCCACGAGGCACCGAAACTGACGATCATAATAATTTCAAATAGTTCAGACATAGCTTTCATCTTCCTTTCGGGTTGATTATATCACGCAGTTACTATCCTGTAAAGGGCTTTTCCCTTGACTTTATACCACAAAAAGGATACTATGATACTATAGAAACACGAAATGGGGTTTTGCAAAATGTATCCGTTATTATTAAAACCACCGGTGAAAGATTATCTGTGGGGCGGTACGCGCCTAAAAACCGAATTTGGTTTGGAATCTGACACCGATATTGCCGCCGAGGGATGGATGCTCTCTTGCCATAAAGACGGCTCAAATACCGTTGTGAACGGTGAATTCACCGGAAAGTCCTTGCCCGACGTATTGGCTGCATGGGGCAACGATGCGCTCGGCACGCGCGCGGCTGCTTTCCCCTATTTCCCGATTTTGATCAAGTTGATCGATGCGAAACAGAAATTATCCGTGCAGGTACATCCCAGCGATGAGTACGCTTTGGCAAACGAGGGCGAGTTCGGCAAGACCGAGATGTGGTACGTCGTCGACTGCCAAGAGGGGGCGGAATTACTGTATGGCTTTTCCGAAGATATTTCCAAAGAAGAATTCAAAGAAAGAATGAATAACAACACGTTGACAGACGTGTGCAATTCCGTTCCCGTACATAAGGGAGACGTGTTCTTTATTGATGCCGGTACCCTGCACGCGATCGGCGAGGGGATCTTGATTGCAGAGGTGCAGCAAAACTCCAACACCACCTACCGCATTTCGGACTACGGACGCCTCGGCGCAGACGGAAAACCGCGCGAGCTGCACATTGATAAGGCACTGGACGTCACGAAAACCGAAGTACCCTCTATGCCGTATGGGCAGATCGGGACGGTCACGACTAAGGGAGCAAACACTGTTCGCGAATTGGCATCCTGCCATTTCTTCACTGCAAAAGTGTTAGAGCTTCAAGAAGAATATTCGATCTTTGAGACGGAAACCTTTGTGTCACTCGTCGTGCTGGAGGGCACCGCCTCCCTCGCTTTCGGTAAGGAAACGCTGACTGTCAAAAAAGGTGAAAGCGTTTTTGTCCCCGCTAATCTTGCCGTTACGCTGAATGGTACGGCATCCATTTTGATGAGTTCTCTTTAATTAAAAAACGAGGTGCAGTATGAAAAACTATAAACTTTGGTGTGAAAAAGCAATTGCCGATCCCGATTTGATTGCAGAACTGAAAAACATCGAGCAAGATCCGGATGCAATTCAGGACGCTTTCTACCGTGATTTAGAATTTGGAACGGGCGGTCTGCGCGGCGTAATCGGCGCAGGAACCAACCGCATGAATGTGTACACGGTTGCAAAGGCCTCGCAGGGTCTTGCCAATTACGTGGTGAAGCATTATAGCGAAAGTGAACGTAAAATCGCCATCAGTTACGATTCGAGAATCAAATCGGACGTATTTGCTGTCACCGCCGCGCGTGTGTTTGCCGCCAACGGGATTCAGGTGTGCTTATATAAAGAATTAATGCCGACACCCTGTCTGTCTTTTGCCGTCCGAGATTTGGGCTGTGCAGCCGGTGTGATGGTCACGGCATCTCATAATCCCTCTAAGTATAACGGGTATAAGGTTTACGGTAGTGATGGTTGCCAGATCACCGTTGCTGCCGCCGATGAAATCTATGCCGAGATTTCAAAAACAGACGTTTTTGAAGACGTTAAGCTAACGGACTTTGAGACAGCAAAGCAGGCAGGTATCATCACGTATATCCCGGACGAGGTATATACCCGTTTTACCGAAGAAGTAAAAAATCAATCCGTTTTGTTCGGTGAAAACATCGACAAATCGGTTTCGATCGTGTATACCCCGCTCAACGGTTCGGGTTTAAAGCCGGTACTGCGTGCCTTGTCCGAAAGCGGATACACCAATATCACGGTGGTCAAGGAGCAAGAATTGCCGGACGGCCACTTCCCCACCTGCCCGTATCCCAATCCCGAGATCCGCGAAGCCATGATGCTCGGTATGGAATATGCAAAGAAACAGGATGCCGATCTGTTGCTTGCCACCGATCCGGATTGTGACCGCGTGGGAATTGCGGTACGCAACCGCGACAACGAGTTTGTGCTGCTTTCGGGTAACGAAACGGGCATTCTCTTGTTGGATTATATTTGTTCACAGCGGCAAAAACACAATAAAATGCCTAATGAACCCGTTTTTGTCAAAACCATCGTCACGATGGATATGGCAAAAAAGATCGCCGATAAATACGGTGTCAAGACCGTTGACGTATTGACCGGATTTAAATTCATCGGTGAGCAGATTGGATTACTGGAAGCTGCCGGCCGTAAAGACTCGTATATTCTGGGGTTTGAGGAAAGCTACGGCTATTTGAGCGGAAACTACGTGCGCGACAAAGATGCGGTGAACGCCTCTCTGCTCATTTGTGAGATGTTCTCTTATTACAAAGCACAGGGCGTCTCCTTGCTGGAAAAGCTGGAGATGCTGTACGAGGAATTCGGCTTCACCTACAACACGCTGTATTCCTTTGAGTTTGAGGGCGAATCCGGCTTCCACAAAATGCAGGCGATCATGGATGCGTTCCGATGCGGATTTGAGGAAATGGCGGGCATTTCCGTCGTTAATATGCTGGATTATAGTTTAGGAATTGACGGTTTGCCGAAATCCAACGTGCTCAAGTTCTTCTTAAAAGATACCGGTTCCGTCGTGGTGCGTCCGTCCGGTACGGAACCGAAACTGAAAATTTATCTCTCCGTTTCTGCCGCCAATCGCGAAGCGGCAACGGCTACTGAACAGTCCTTGTCGCAATTTATCCGCGCGTATATCGAAAAAGCGTAAACACAGTAAAACGCCCTGCCCGATAAAACTCGGGCAGGGCGTTTTTTATTAAGCTTGATAGTTGTATAGGGCTTCCTTAGAAACCAATGTGTTGATAGCCCAAGTACTTGGTGAAGGCCTCGGTTACAGCTTGTGCCACATTGCCGCAAACGATTGCAGCATGGTGGTGGAAGCCAGCCATACCAATGGTATGAAGCTTGTTCTGCAGGTTTTCGGTTTGCAGAACACCCGGCACACCGAAGAATTCTTTTTCGACCGGATCATCAGTGATGCAACCTTCATCAACGAAGAACTGCAGTTTGCCGTTTTCTGTACGCATACCCGAATAAGTAACCGCGCCGGTCTTCATCTTGCCGACGTTCAAGCCCCAGCTGCAATCCGGGCCATACGATTTATCTAGCATTTTGTGGCTTTCCACATGGCCGGGACCGGTCATCAGATCCATCGGCAGCGGACCGCAGTGGAAGAGAATGCACTTATCCAATTCTTCGCCATAGTTGTTATTCAGATCCAAGCAACCGGCGCCCTTTCCTGCTGCCAAAGACAGACCCTTCATCGCAATCGCGTTGGCGACGTCGGTCTCGCACACAGCCGCAACGCCGTTTTGGTTGAGAATGCCCATCACGGAGCAGGGCGAAATGCCGAACGTGGTCTGCAGTTCGCTCCAGCAACGGATCGCGATCGCATCCAACTGATTTTCCTCGATCAAGCGGGAAACCACAACACCGAGCTTAGCGACTGCCAACTCGCGACCTTCCGGAGCATTGGCGAAGCAAACAACATCTGCCAAATTTTTCTTCCATTCCAACACAGCGCTGTCGTTATCATCCAGTTGCTGCATTGCTTGAACGAATGTGGAAAGATCGTAAGTTTCGACATCGATACCCACGTTTTCCAAAGCAAACTCATCAAAACGAACGCTCTTGAACGCGGTCGTTCTCGCACCGATACAACCAACACGCATCTTCTTCATGCCGGCAACCACACGGCAGGTTGCCGCAAAGGTCGACAACTGCTCGTGGAACTCTTCACTGGACGGATGAACGACAAAGGGGGTGTACGTGGTATATTTCTTGCCCATCTGTGCAAGCACGCTGCCCAGTGCCAGTTTACCGCAAAATGCGTCACGACGATGAGCAAAATCCATCTTACCGATTTCATCCGGATATGCCTGCAACAAGATCGGGACGTTTACGTCCGCGATGGCGGCCTTGATGCCGTTTTCATCGCCGAAGTTGGGCAAGCAAATGACCAAACCGTCATATTCGCCATGGTGTGCTTCCAAAAACTTAGCATACGCCATACCCTCTTGAGTGGTTTCAACAGCATTGTACTTGGTAATACCATCATCAATGCACAGAGCCTCTACACCGACCTTTTTGAAAGCGGCCAGCATCTCACTGTACGCGGACTCAATAACCGAGCTCGGGAAGAAGCCACGGTTTGCTACTAATAATGCTAATTTCATATTTTATCACCTTTCTTTGACCTGATATAGCAGGTACTTTATTTGAGAATAGCGCTATTACAGCCCTTTCTTACAAGCATCGATCAACTCACTGAGAGAACCCGTTGCCAAGCAAACGTGCTCGTCAGCCGCTCCGTAGTAAACACGGATCTCGTCTTTCTCTTCGTCTGCTATCGCGCCGCAAGCAAACACAACGTTGTTCACGTTGCCAAGACGCTCGTAATCCGCCTGCGGAGTCAAAATCCAGCTCTCCATCTTACCGATGATCTTGGTGGGATCCTCTAAATCCAACAACATAGCGCTCAGCGAATAGCGATCGTTCGCGCAGTTGCGCCATACGCCGTGGAAGATCTCCAACCAACCGTCTTTTGTCTTGATGGGAGGCGTCGGGCCGACCTTCAAGCCATAGAACGCACCCCACGGCATCAACACCGGTTTGTGATTACCCCAGTGAATGAGGTCAGGAGAATACGATAACCAAATACCACCCTGCGGGGTGTTTTTGACGGCATACGGTCTATCGAACCGCACGTACATACCGTTGATCTTTTCGGGGAACAGACACGGCACACGGTTGGCGGGCAACGATACACAGCTCATGTACTCAAGGGTTTTAAAATCCTTGGTTTTTTCAAGCAGCGCTACCGGACCGCCGGGGCACTGACCGGGACGCATAATGTAGTAGGTATCGTCGATCTTGGTCAGACGCGGATCGATAACCCAACGGTCCATTTCCTTCCAGCCGGGAGCCCAGTCTACGGGTTTGCACAGCGGTTCCGGATTGATATCAAAATGAATACCATCCTCACTGGTTGCCACGTGGATGCCGGCTTCAGCGCCATTGTATCTGCCACGATAGACAACAGCTACCAATAATACGACCTTACCCTCGTGCATAACCTGACCGCAGTTCATAACCGAGTCAGCAATACCACCCGGAAAATCCGTGGGTGAAATCAGCGGGTTATGCTCACTACGATGTAAGATGAACTCGTTTAATACCTTTTCTTTTGCCATTTGACTTTCTCCTTTTGCTTTAAGAAAATGATTATTAGATTCCTTTTTTACAAGCATCAATGAGTTCGCTGAGTGAACCGGTCGCCAAGCAAACGTGCTCGTCAGCCGCTCCGTAGTAAACACGGATCTCATCTTTTTCTTCATCCGCCAACGCGCCGCACGCAAACACAACGTTGTTAACATTACCCAAGCGCTCACAATCTGCCTGAGGAGTTAAAATCCAGCTTTCCATCTTACCGATGATCTTGCTCGGATCTTCCAGATCCAGCAGCATCGCGCTCAGCGAATAGCGTTCATTCGCACAGTTGCGCCACACGCCGTGGAAGATCACAAGCCAACCGTCCTTGGTCTTGATGGGGGGCGTCGGGCCGACTTTCAAGCCGAAGAAAGCACCCCACGGCATGAGTAGCGGTTTGAAGCTACCCCAGTGAACCAAATCGGGTGAATAGGAAATCCAAATCCCCCCGGCATTCGGTCTGTCAAGCCGCGCATATCTGCCGTTCACTTTCTCGGGGAACAAGCAAGGAACACGGTTAGAAGGCAACGAAATGCAATCAATATACTCTACCGACTTGAAATCCTTGGTCTTCTCCAGCAATGCCACCGGACCTGAGGGGCACTGACCCGGACGGACAATGTAGTAAGTATCTTCGATCTTTGTCACACGCGGATCGATAACCCAACGGTCCATTTCCTTCCAGCCGGGAGCCCAATCAACCGGCTTGCAAAGCGGTTCCGGATTGATCGTGAAATGAACACCATCTTCACTCGTGGCAACGTGGATGCCGGCCTCGGCTCCGTTGTATCTGCCGCGATAGACAACAGCCACCAGTAAGACGATCTTGCCCTCGTGAATAACTTGACCGCAGTTCATAACCGAATCAGCGAAACCACCCGGAAAATCCGACGGTGAGAGCAACGGGTTATGCTCACTACGATGTAAGATATACTCATTGTATTTTCTATCGTTTATCATTGATATTCTCCTTTTATTAGGGCACGGTTTCCGCACCAAATTTGCTGATACGGATAAGGAAGTATGATTACTTTCCTAATATTACAGCCCTTTCTTACAGGCGTCAATCAGTTCACTCAAAGAACCGGTTGCCAAGCAAACGTGCTCGTCAGCCGCACCGTAGTAAACGCGGATCTCGTCTTTTTCTTCGTCCGCCAACGCACCGCACGCAAACACGACGTTGTTAACGTTACCCAAACGCTCGTAATCCGCCTGCGGAGTCAAAATCCAGCTTTCCATCTTACCGATGATCTTGCTCGGATCTTCCAGATCCAACAGCATCGCGCTCAGAGAGTAGCGATCATTCGCGCAGTTGCGCCATACACCGTGGAAGATCTCAAGCCAACCGTCTTTGGTCTTGATGGGAGGCGTCGGGCCGACTTTCAGGCCGAAGTAAGCACCCCACGGCATGAGTAGCGGTTTATGATCGCCCCAGTGAATAAGGTCGGGAGAATAGGATAGCCAAATACCGCCCTGCGGGGTATTTTTGGTTGCATACGGTCTATCAAACCGCACATACATACCGTTAATCTTTTCGGGGAACAAACACGGTACGCGGTTTTCAGGCAAACCAACACAACCCATAAACTCGACAGATTTGAAATCCTTGGTTTTTTCGAGAAGTGCCACAGGGCCGAGCGTGGGACGGCACTGGCCGGGACGCATAATGTAATAGGTATCGTCGATCTTAGTCACGCGCGGATCGATGACCCAACGGTCCATCTCCTGCCAACCAGGAGCCCAATCGACGGGCTTACAGAGCGGTTCCGGATTAATCTCAAAATGAATACCATCTTCACTCGTCGCAACGTGGATACCCGCCTCAGCGCCGTTGTATCTGCCGCGATAGACAACAGCCACCAGTAAGACGACCTTGCCCTCGTGAATAACCTGACCGCAGTTCATAACCGAGTCAGCAAAACCACCCGGGAAATCCGTTGGTGAAATCAACGGATTGTGTTCGCTACGGTGCAGAATGAATTCGTTGAGCACTTTTTCTTTTGCCATGTGGGACTCTCCTTTTTATTAAAATTACGGTTTTTCCGCATTTTAGAGACTTGATTAAAAATGAACGTATCAAAAAATTGCGTAAGGACCTTTTGATACTTTTTATCAATTTCACGTAGAGTAGGTGCGAGAACTTTCACAAAAACACTCTTGACTACTCTGTCGATATTGTGCTATAATTTACGGCAGAAAGTCAGAAAATAAGGCAATTTATATTCATTTTCACTATATCATTTTATCTTTTGATATGCAAGTATTTATGTTGTTTTACGCTTGTATTATGTTGGCCGATTTTAGGAGTTGCTTATGAATACACCTACCAACAATCCAAGTAATATTCCGCTAGGAACTCACCTTAAAAAAGGTGAGTTATTTTCGCTTCGCTGTGAAAACTTTGAGAATGAGCACGCTTCTGCTTTTAATCGACACGATCACCTAGAGTTAATTTTGGTGGAACAAGGAACACTTGGGTGTTTTGTGGATGGTTCTTTTTTCACCGCCGTTGCCGGTGAATTGGTGGTCATTAACCCGTTGCAAACGCATCGACTTGTGCGCGGCGTTACAAATGAACCATTAGTTGCTTGGATCCTGACCTTCAACGAAGCGCTCTTGCCTTCAGGGAATAAGGTATGGACCTACACGTTCGAAGGGTTGATAAAAGATCCGAAGGTCATTGATCTGTTCCGTTCGGTGGTACGAGAGAAAAAGCAAGCGTTGGCATGGAACAACTTGTATATTCAAAATTTGATACAACTGATCTTGTTGCAATTGCTACGCAAACATACGAAAACGTCCTCTGAGGAAGATGGTACCCCTCCCCTCTTGCAAGCGATTACGTCATATATACACGAGCATTATTCACAGCCGCTTACATTGGAAACGATCGGTAACAAAGTGGGAATCTCGCGTTGGTATCTTTCTAAATTCTTTAAAAAGGAAACCGGTATTTCGATCGTTGATTATATCAACCAATATCGCTGTTCCAACGCGCTCGCACTCCTACTAAAAAGCGAACATCCCATTTCTAAAATATCGGAAATGTGCGGATTCTCGTCCTTGGAATATTTTTCGAGAGTCTATACTAAGCAGTACGGTCATGCTCCCTCCTTTGAACGTGAATTGCAGCAAGACGGGGACGTTTCGCTCGGCTTATTCGCCTCTTCGCTCGCCGCCTCTACCGAGACCGCCGTTCCTCCAAAGCAAAAAAAACGGTCTGCTGCGAAAAAAAATTAATAAAAAGCCACCGTTCTTATATGTTGACGGTGGCTTTTTGTATTTCGCACACAACGTTAAAAGCTAAAAAACAACCCAAGCAAGATGTAATCTTGTTTGGGTTGTTTCATATCGAAGTATCAATAAATAAATCAGGTGTTCGGCCCAAAGATCGGCGTTTCACCGGGAGCACGGCTATATTTTGTTGATTTTGTTGTGTTTGTCTGGCTCTGGGAAGAGCTGCTTGATTGACTTGACGACGTGCCCTTAGAAGACGATGTGCCGGACGACGAACTCTTAGAGGAAGATGCTTTAGAAGATGAAGTACCGGACGACGAACTCTTAGAAGAAGATGCTTTAGAAGATGAAGTACCGGACGACGAACTCTTAGAAGAAGATATCTTAGAGGATGAAGTACCGGACGGCAAGTTTGAAGTATCGACGGTACTCGACGACGCGGTGCCTTCAATTTCGATCACGACATCATCTTCGCCCTCATCGCCCGGCAAAACGACCGCATCACCAACGCGGCTGGTTGTCGTTGTGACAACGCCTTGTTCCGCCGTAGTTGTTGCGGTGTCGCCATTTGTTTCACCGGATTCACCTTGCGTCCCTATCTTTTTACAACCGCCAAGTGCCAAACAAACGATCAAAAACAGTAATACCAAAGACAATGCCAAGAGTTTACTGAACTTTTTCACCACATATCCCTCTCAATTCGATTAGTATTTTCATGAGTATTTATAAGAAAACCAATACAAGATAATTTTAACATTAAAATTAACATAATGCAATACCCATGTTCATCTTTTTTGTAAACTGCTATTTACGGACCTTGCTCGTAACAGCCCTCGCTCACATCGCATTGAAAAGAAAAACCGATGCGCCAAAAAGAGCGCATCGGTTTTTATATTGCAATAAGTAGAACAGTTTATTCCCATTTGCGGATACAGAAACGATTGTACAAACCAAGAATCAAACCCATAACCGCTAAAACAATACCGAAATACAGCCACAACATAGCAGAACTCTGATCGTAGATCTGTTTATCTTGCAACAGTTCAAACGCCTGAATCATCAGCGGATTGTCCGTAGCGGTGAACAACTGGATCATCGTATAAATCAAAACCAGTGTGATAACGTGACGCAAGCTCGGGACGGTTACCATCCAGAACTCTTCCCACTTGTTCGCGCCTTCGATCTTGGATACCTCATACAGCTGTGCGGGAATACTTTGCAAACCTGCCAAGAACAGTATGGTTTGCACGCCGCAACTCCAAATAATGCTGAAAACGTTGCCCAGCAAGCTTCCCAACATCGTATTGATCTGGTCAGGCAGCTGCAAACTTTGCAAAATACTTTGGAAATCGATAACGCCACCGTATTCACCCGGGGTGCTGCTACTTGTCAAGTTGAAGATGGGAGCGTTCACCAAACTACCGGATAATAAATTAATAATCGGTGAAGAAGCAATGATGATCGGCAATGCAAAAATCGCACGGAAAAGGGTACGACCCGCAAATTGCTGGTTGAGTACCACCGCCAAAATCAAGCTCAACGACAAAACAAGCGGTAGTGTGTAACCAATCAAACCTAATGAACTCGTCAAATTGTCCACGTATGTGGCATCGACATTCAAAATGTAATCAAAATGCGTTAGACCGACGAAAGTCGTCTGCATGCCGTCCTCGGTGATTCTTGCATTAGAAAATGCATAAACAAGTGAAGAGACGAGCGGAACAATAAAGAACAAGAGTAATCCTAATGCCCAGTGAGCAACAAAGGTGTAACCCATACGTTCACGACGGGCAACCAAGCCGTTTTGCTTTTGCCAAAATGGTTTCATAGTTTGTTCCCTCCTCTCATTAATACCGCACTCCGTAGGCAGCCAGTTCGCCGTCCGGTGAATCAGCAGCGGTCGAACTGTGGTTGACATACAGAGTTACACCGTTATCAAACACCGTTTCGGTGACCGAATCTGATAGCGCGGTATAACGAACCATGCTCGCGTTATTGATTTTCTCGTACAGGGCACCGTATTTTTCTAAGGTGCTGTTGATCAGTTTTTCGTTTGCCGAGAAAGTGCATGAATACAATTTATTTGCACCCATTCCCAGGTAGAGCATGTCGCTCTCCGTAAGATCTGTATCGTATTCGTACAACACAGAGAAGCTTAAATTAGCACCATAGGCCAAGGTCTTAAGAAGAGCGCGATTCATGTCGCCGGCCAAGTTAATGGACTCGCCAAAGATCGGCTTAGTTCCACTGAAGACCAATTCATAGAACGGGATCTCTTCGTCGAAAACAAAATGGCCGCCGTTGTCAGTCGGAACATCAAACACAACAGAGGACGCGGCCGCGGAATACGCGTTCGGGCCACCCGCTACGGCATGCCCGCCGTCTAAGAAGTTGTTAATGATCGCTGAAACATCGGTTTGCGTGTTGCCTTTTACAGCATAGACAGGATCGGCAAAATCGGAATAAGCCAAATGTCCGAGTGACATGAAACTTACGCCGGAAAGATTTGCCTTATCTGCCGCGCTAAGCAGTTTCTTCGAAGCCGGAATCAGTTGTTTGCGGCTCAAAAGCTTATAGGCGTATTTCAATTTTTTCTCGCGTTGCGGTGTACCGATCGGGTAGCAGTTTGCTTTGCGCAAACTAGCGCTTTCTGCAACGTCTGATGTCGTGGAAAAACCATTACCGGAGATGCTAAAACGCATCAAATCAAAATCCGAGAACAAGGAGATGCCCTTATCCGCACAATACGCTTCCAAAGCTGCTCGCTCAGCGTCCTTGCCGAAAATGGAGGCGAATGAGAAACCGCCTGCTATGCTACCGGGATTAACACCACGATCACCGAAGCCAACCAAGCGAACGGTCGGCTGAATAGTCGTGTTTTCCAACAAGGAACTCAAGATGCTTTGTGCTTGTGTAAAGGTTGTTGCGGCAACTGTTGCTTTGCGCGGGAAACCCATAATGGAATCCGTGATCTGCGCTCCCCCCAGAATGGTTAAGCCATAGTTTGTTCCGGAAGGTGTTTTGGTCAAACCACCCGTGCTTTCCAAATATTGACGATAGCACTTTGCCATGCCGTTATAATCGGCATCCTCACCCTTGAGCGGGAAGTAGGACAACGTCGGATTAACAGACGTACGCATCGAAGAAGCGACAGAGTAGTAATCGCCGCCACCGAGAATATCTTTGTTTGTGGCAGTGGTGGGCAGTTCATCGTAGCCACGGATATAGTAGGTCGGATATACCGTTGTGTAACCGGTACGAGCGTTTCCGGCCTCCACATTAACGGTTGCCGATTCTGCACCGTCTTTCATCACGCACAACATGCCGGCATCACCGTTCTTAACACCGAAAACCGGTAAGCGAAGCGCTTCCTCTTCAGTGGTGAGTTCGACAAAGGCCTGTGAAAGATCGCGACCATACACATTTCCACTATATTTGCGAGTACCCTCTACCGTCTCCGTCGCATAGATTAAAGAACCTGATCCGGACGGGACCATGACATAGGAACCTTCGTTTTCGTTAAGCGCCGAACACAAGAACGGTGCAACAGAAACCGAAAGGATCTTGTACGCATCCCCTTCGCTGATGTTCTGTGCATCAAGCGTTACATCCAAGGAGTTAGCACCAAGCGTGTAAATTACCGGAACAGAAATTTGCGCGCTTTCAAAGTAGTATGTTACACGAACACCATTTTCAACTTTTTCACAGGATACTTTACCACCCTCAACAGCATCCGTGTAACCACGATAGCTGTCCCAAGTTAAGTTTTCCTGCTTAACGGCTGTAATGTTGACGGTTGAGTTTACATTTGAGTTCAACCCGCCTTCTTGCAGATACTCATACGGAATATTGGACCAGATATAACCAGTCTGCACATCGCGAAGCATCACACAATACGCGGTTTCATCCCAAATGAGTTCATAGGCGGCATTGGAAGCTACCACACCGCCCGCAACGTTGGAAACCGTTGCGTTTTCATCATAAACGGGATAATCCTCTGCTTTGGATGAACTGCACCCTACCATCGAAAGGAGTAGAACACAGCACATCACAATTAATACACACTTTTTCATACTGCACATCCTTCATACAGGAAAATCTATTACCACACTCAGATATGATTATCTAAACACTATCTCCATGAAGATGGAGTATAAGAAATTCCAGAACTGCTGAAGCAGGATGACCACGATAAAGCCGATACAAATCGCTAAAATCATGCAAATTAATGTTACCACACCGGTAGTCAGGAATTTCGGGAAGGTGTATTCGTGAACTGTCATCATACCGACAGCCAACAGGTAGAACGTATAAATCAAAAGCACCGTTTGGATGCCGCCCATGAGCGCGCCGCCTGAAAGCGGGAGAATGTGGGAAAGTCCCACATAAACGAACGTATAGATAACAAGCGGTAACAATGAGTACGCTGTTACAATGATAATCTCCTTAAGAGTGCCTTTTCCGGAGAATAAGGAGCACATTAACCAGTTGACAATACTCCACAAGAGAACCAAACCGATCGTCTGCGCCATTGTGAAGAGAATGTTATAGGTCTGAGCGCTGTTCTGACAGAACAAGAAACCGGTCGAGGTGGCTTCCAATGCTTTAGAGAAGAAGAAGAGAAGAACGATAATCAATGCGATCAGCAAAGAACCGCGCTTCTTGTATTTGATATCTTCAAAGGCACGGAACGGGTGTGCCGGCACCCCCAGGAGCGCCTTGACTTTTTCGTTTTGGATCAATGGTTCTTTGCGTTTGCTCAAGCGAACAAGCAGTACAGCAATTCCAACAATCAAAAGTACTGCGCCGGCAAAGAACCAAATGAAATAGCGGGCTATGAACTCCTTGATCAGGACCTGCCACGCCAAATCATACGTCGGATAATCTAATCCTTTTTTGGCATATGCCAAAGCTGCCTCATAGTCTTTGTTGCTGTAGGCAGCATTTGCTAAACCGCGATAGGCCAACTGACAACTGGCATCCTGCTCAACAACCTGTTCCCATAACGGTTGAGATTCGACATAGTCACCTCTTAAGGTCAACGACTGTGCCTGAAAATACAAAGCGCCAAACTCGGTCTGTTCAAATACCGTGATCTGCTCAGCTTTTGCATCGGCAACCAAGACCGAAGTACCATGCAGAGCCATGGCGGACGGCGCAACAAACTCGCCAATTTCCGTTCCGGCACCAATACCACCACCAAATGTACCGAGACGGTTACAGGTGTTATCGTAGACATAGACCAAACCATACACTCTATCCAACGCAAAGATATAATCGTCTGCGCTGACATCAATGGCAATTAAGTCCTGTACACGGTTTTTGCCCGCCTTGTTAGGAACAGAGAATTCCAAGAAATTGAGCGAGTCAGCCGCAGCAGTTGAACCATCGCTCTGACGTTTCAACAAAATGTTGGAACCGCCGGAACTGATCTTGCGGATTTGACCTTTACCGTTGGACCACATTTCAGTCTTACCGGAACACACCGTTAAGTATCCGTCGGCATCCAACGCCATATCGATAAACGAATACGGAAGCACCTTCGCAGAGGCCTCTTTCTTCGTATCGTTGCTTGTAATCATATCAAACAAATAGGAAAGCGTATTTAGTGCTGTAGCAGTTACTCGGTTTGCACCAAAAAAGCCCATGAATTCGCCCTCGGGGGAATATGCTAACGCACCGTAATAGCAACCTAAGCTGATAATGTACGCATAACCATCTTTATCTTTGAGGAATTTCACCGGCTGATATTGGAAACCGTCAGGAATCAGCGGTGAATCCGGCAACTCCCACGACTCTTTGAACAAACCGGTGGAATCGGTGACCAGTATTCTGCTGTTTCCAGTATCCGAAATGTATACATCACCATTAGTGTCAACATAAACACCCTGCGCACCCGAGAAATCGATTTCCATGTCGTCCGCATCATGCACGGCCAGGATTTCTTTCAAGGTGTAGTCAGGATTCAAGACAACAACCTTGGAAGAATTGCCCAACAGAATGTAGACATCGCCGTTTGCCGCACAATGCAGATCGGACACTTCTTCAAGCGAATCCTCAAGACCTAATTCTACTGCGGAAATCGTACGCGTTGCTTCGTAGAGTTCGCGAGAAAGCGCCTGCGTAGTAGAAGAGTTTGGCTCATCTTTATGTGTGAAAGAATCCGCCGAAGCCGCAATGCCTGAACTGGCAAACAGCAGTATGGCAACGCAAAGGGCTGAAATTATTTTTTTCAAGACAATCCACCTAACTTTCGCTTGTCACTCTGCTTCTTACTTAATACCGGAACTGCTCATGGTTTCGATAACATTACTTTGAGCAATAAAATACACAATGATCGGAGGCAACATCATCAAAACCGTTGCCGCCATGGCACTACCCGATCGAGCAATACCACCGTTTGTTATGTTCGTCATAACCTGCGGAATAAGCTTTAATTCTTCACTGAAGATCGTACCACTGGGCACTGTCGACCACAAATCGCGGAACGAAAACAGGGTCAAGGTCATCCACGAAGGTTTTGCAATCGGCATGATGATCTGCCAGTAAATCCGCCCCATGCCGGCGCCGTCAATGCGCGCCGCTTCCATCAAGGCATTCGGCACACTAACGTCGATAAACTGTTTCATCAAGAAACAGCCCATCGCGGATGGGATCGCCGGGAAAAGATACACTAAATAGGTGTCGACAATACCGATTTTGCTGAAAATCAGATATTGCGGAACCGACAACGTGTAACTGTTGTACAAAAGAGCGAACTGCACGATCAAGAAGAGAATCTTTCTGCCTTTGATCTGCGATTTCGAGAAAACAAAGGCCGCGGCAGATGCCGCCATAACGTGCAAAATAACACCGCTTATTGAAATAAACAAGCTATTGAAGAAATACCGTTCCATCGGGACACGCAAGGTATTCAACAGCGAGGGAAGCGCTATGTAATTCTCCAGCGTCGGACGATGTACCAAAAAACGCGGCGGAAAAATCAGTAACTCGTCCAGCGGTTTGAAGGAGGTACATATACAGTATATCATCGGCAAAACCGTGAACATACCTGCTAAGAACAAAAGGGAAAAATACAGTACCGTGCCGCCTTTCGAGCGCGTGTACCGTCGGTACTCCGAACGCTTTTTAGGTCGCAGCATACGGACTTTCTTTACCGTGTTAGTAGTCAAATCACACTCACCGCCTAAGCAATATAATATATCATAATTCGTTTACTTTAACATTCTGTTAATCTTGTTTACCCATCAAATCTAAGGCCTTACCTACCACAATTCTGAAGAAGGCCATCATGAAGAACAAGAAGACGGACAATGCAGCCGCATAACCCATTTCATATCGCGCTGTACCAACGTCCTGAATTAACGGAACCAGCGTATCAACGGAGTTGTTGACACTGGGGTAACCCGCCAAAGTCGTAACAACGACGCTGATTGAGAACACGGACTGGATCTGCATGACCGCGCTGAACAGCAAAATACTCTTCATGGACGGAAGTGTGATATACCACAATTCATGCCAACGTGAGCGAACGCCGTCGATCGCGCCCGCTTCGTACAATTCGGTATTCACGTTCTGCAAACCGGAAATGTTTGCCAAGAACGAAACACCCATGCTCATCCACAACTGTACGACCATAATGATCGTAGAATTGTAGGCGACATCTTTTAACCATTGAATCGGCTCGGTAATGAAACCTAAACTGATCAATAAGTTATTGACATAACCGAAACTATCGCCCGAGAAAGCAACCTGCCAAATGTAATAGGCATTACCGACCAACGCCGGCGCGTAAAACAAAAAGGACAAAATGCTGCGGACGGTATGCGGGAACTCGTTGATCAACCAGGCAAGCAAAAAAGAAAGTAAAAAGCTTAACGGACCGGTTATGACTGCAAATCTTAATGTGTTGCCCAAAACCGTGAAAAACACACTGTCATCTGTGAACATACGCATATAGTTCTGAATTCCCGTGAAAATCGGAGTTGAAACCATATCGTAATCAAAGAAACTAAGCACGACCGAAGAGCCGACCGGAATGAGCGTACATAAAATAAAGAACGACATAAACGGTGCCAGCAACAACCAGGAAGCTGTGTTTTCTCCTGCTCCGGACAGTTTCGATTTTGAGGTGGGTATTGTTTTCGTTTTCACCCTGTTTCCTCCTCTTGTTACATAAATCTGCGAGTGCCCGGCAAACGACTGACGTCGTTTGCCGGATACTTAACAATTACTACATACTATCAGGTTTGCTTACCTGTTTTCGTACTGCTTCCATTTGCGCTCAATTTCGCTATCCACTTCAAGGCCCCACTTGTTGAGCATATCTTTCGGGATCTTACCGGAATTGACAACATTCCAGAAGCAATGATCAATGGAACGTGCGATATAGTAACTACCGGGAACCTCCGGAACTTCTTTCACCTGACTCCACGCTGTTCTTAACTGATCAGCGGCATCATCTTCCCAAGAAAGACCATCCAACATTGCCTCGGTGTTGGAAATGGCGATACGACCGGTCGGACCTAAGATGGATTCAACCGTCATGGAGTAATTGGTCTGGGTCTCGGTATCCGTCCACCACTTCAAATACTTCCATGCAGCTTCCTCTTTTTCCGGTGTCGATTTCAAAATCGAGCAAGAGGTACCACCACCGGTAGACGCTTGGTTGATTGTTCCGTCTTTTTGCACTGTTCCGGGAATCGGGACCATTGTCCACATACCTTCAATTTCCGGTGCCGTTGCTTTGAGGGTGTTGTACGTGGAATACACAGCGACACCCATCGGGCAAGTACCGGTACGGAAGCGGTTGTAGAAATCAACGGTAACCGGTATTTTCAGTTTCGTGTAGAAATCTGTCCAATCGGTAAAGGTCTGAATGATCTCCGGAGTGGACAACGTGGTGCTTTTGCCATCCTCAGCATACAGCGACAATCCGCGTTGCATGACCAAGCTGGGGAACAAACTCAAACTACCAACACCGGCATTTGTCGCAGTGGTAGACGCAATCTGCAAATACGGTATAGATGCATCTAAATTGTTACGAGCCAATATCTTCGTGACTTCCTCAAATTCTTCCCACGTTTTCGGAATTTCAAGGCCAAATTGTTTGAAAATATCGGTGCGGATAAACATCATGTAGAAGTTTTGTGTATCCGGCAATGCGTATAATTTATCCTTATAATAATAAGGATCTTCTGCGCCGGGCATAAACCGCTCCAAAACCTCGTTGCAATCTGAGAAAGAGCTTAGATCTCTCAAAACGCCGCGCATCGCGAGGTTAACCGGCTCGCTTCGGTTGTGCTGTAAGATTACGTTGGGGCCCTTTCCTGACAAAACCGCTTGCACGATCGTAGCATTTACAATCTTCAAATTAACAGCAATGCCGGTCTTCTCGGTAAAGGTTTGATTAAGGGAGTTCAAAACTTGTGCTTGATCTTGACCCCAGTTAACCCAGATATCAATCGACTGTTGACCCTCTGCCGCACCGGAAACGTTGTTGTAATCCAAATAGAAGGAGGCAGCGAGTCGGTGAATCGAGAAAGCCATGCTGCTGAAAAAGCCCGTTTTCTTCGGTAATTTGTCGCCCGGTTTCGTCAAATAAATCTGATCGATATCCAGGGGCATGCTGCGCATTTCGCTCAACGTTGCACTAAGACTACAATAACTGCTGTAGTAGTTGCTCTTATAACGATGTGCGGTAAATTTGTTTTTCAGCATTTGATCCAACACCTGGATCATCGTTTTGATGACACCGGCATGGGAACCGGTGGTACTTCCGGAAGCCTTTTCCAAAAGCACCAATGATTCGTTTAATTTTTCTATAGAATCGTTGATGCGCGATTCCATATCAGGGATCTGCTTGAACAACTCATAATCACGGTACATGTCGACCGATTCACCCGTAATCATGACAATATCCATATACAAATCGCCCAGTACCGAAACAACATCACGCAACAAGCTGGTAATGTCGGACATCGTGCCCTGGGTAACCGTTAAGCTAATTTCGTGTTCGCCCTCATCCAAATAGACGAGATACGGCGTATTGTTGTTTTCCTTATCGGCAAAGAATTGGCGCTGCCAGCCGTTGTCGTACGGGAAGGCTACCTCCCCCGCTTCAGCAAACGGTAACTTACCGTCAATCTTTAAAGCACGATAGCTGGAAGAACCAATAACTGTGTTTTGGCGGAAAGAAAATCCGACCTGATAGTAACCGGCTTTCAATTTGGGTGTTTTCCAAATGACCGTATCACCACTGGTTTTCCAGTTGCCGCCCACATAGTTAAGAACATTTTTCTCAGCATCGTGGGGGGTAACTTCCGGAGATGTCACATCGGATTTGACCGTGATCCAAAAGCTGTTCGTCAAATCTGCCGCTTCACCTTCCAAGACGACCATGTCACCGTCATAATACTTGCCGGTATCTGCCGGTTCCTCGTAAGACGACACGGCATCCTCGCCGCCAAAGAAGAATGTCTTAAGTTCAAAGTTGCCTGATACAGGTGTAATGGTGACCGTGTGCGTACCCGCAGTCAGCGAGATCAAGTACGGATCAGCATTCCACCCCGATGTGTTAAGTGCAATGTTGCGATAGAAGCCCTCATACGGAATCTGCTCCAGGGGGATCTGGTTTCCTTGTCCGTCCGTTTTGACCTCACCCGTGTTTGTCCACATGCGAGGAAATTCGAGGGCATTTAACGCCTCATAAGGGACGTTATCATCCACTTTGAGTGCAACTTCAATAGGCGCCGTTTTGCGCTCTGTTGCCTTATACTCCATACCGATAGAATATAAACCATCTACCGGTACTTCAATCGTAATTGTGACGGGATCTTTACCCAAAACGGCATTAACAGCCGCCTCCACACCCGTCTGCGCTTGTTCCAAGGACGGGAGCGCAGAGAGATATGCCTCATAGGAAGCATCGGGGGTTTCGATAATTGTTGCATCGGTTTGCGGCTCGGTTTCCGTTCCGATATCCGTTTCAGCAGCGTATACGCCATACGCAGGAACTAACGCGACCACTAACACCAACGCAGCAACAAAGGCCAACATCCTTTTCATTGCCGACACCACCTTTTTTAAAAATTACAAAATTCCATTGAACATTCACCGCAGTTTACGGTAACCACTTGATAAGTTTGGGATTGGAATCAAAAGCTTTCATCGCCGCTTCCAATTCTTCTTGATTACTTGCCGTCATTTCGTCGTTGCCGGCATAATGGATCGCTTTACCGGTTCCACCATCCTTCTCGTAGAAGGTGTTACCGGAAATTTCCACTTCCGGATATTCACGGCCGTCGGCCCAGTGCCAAAATACCGTATTATACTTCGAACAATCAAAAATGTTGTTACGGATATAAATTCGCGGGGAAACATCGTATGTAAACGTCCAGCCGCAAATGTTAGAAGTGGAATATGACTTGTCTCTTTGATCTCCCCAACCGTAGCCGGAAAAACGGATGATATTATCTTCGATATAATAACCATCCCAGTCGGTTCCCGGAGTACGATGGAAGAACTCAATGTTATACGTAGAATACTCAAGGAGATTCTTACGCATTACCATGTTTTTGAAATGACCGGCAGGGCTGATTCCCTGTGGAGATAAACCGGCATCAAAGATTTGGTATATCCAGTTGTATTCCATCAAGGCGTCTTCGGAATCATCCCAGAACTCAATGGCATTGCCGAGACGAGCACCGGGAGAATACGGATAGGAAGAATATACCCATACACATCCGCCGATCCAACCCATTTCGCAGTTAGTAAAGCGGATATTTTTGGTTTTGGCTTTGATTTGGCTACCGTAGTGACCAAAGTACTTGATTGCCAGATTATCCACCGTTACGTTTTCGATCTCTTGTCCAATAAACAAGAAATCCTCACGAAGACACAGTTCGATGTCTTCATACACTTCGTGCGGGCAGCCCTTATCTAAATACAGATACAGAATACCGTTTACGAAATCGTGATAAAATTCAAAATTCTTTTTCAAATCATCGATTTTCTCGATGTGGTGGCCCATGAAGCGTTTGATGCCTGCTTCTTCACCGTGGTTAAACACGATGACACCGCAATCGGCAAATGGGGTTTCAACCTTCCAAATATTGTCGTACTCGGTCGGTTCCCAACACTCTTCCCAAGCGTAGTTCTTAAAGGAACCGTAGATCGCCGGTTTGGGGCCTGTGCCGTATGCACCGTACGACATACCGGATTTTGCTCTGAACAAAATCGGTAACGGCGGTTTTTCCACAGCCGGATTAAACATGGTGGCTTCCAAAGTAATCTGGGAACGCCAGATACCGCCGCGCTCGAACAATACTCCGTCGCCCGCTTCAAAGATATCCTCGTGCTTTCTAACCGCATTTAATGTCTTCCAGGCGTTTTCGGGCGATTTACCATCGTTTGAATCGTCACCGTTAGGAGAAACGTAATAGGTTGTGCCGGTGATAACCAGCTTATCTTCGGCATTCAGAATTTCCTGCCGCAAGGCCTCCGCCTCGACATCAGCACCGCCTTTTTGGGGATTCCATTTGGCAGCGCTGTTCCCCTTTGGAAGAACCTCGGTATGTACTTCTTTCAAAAGCAATTTACTCATAGCTAACACCTCGATATTAACCGTGTCACTAAACGAATGTCATGATAATGTTCGTGATAACATTTACGTTTTGTTGCAAAGGCGTTTGATGGCCACTTGCAAAATCAATCTAACCATTTAATAACTTTTGCATCGGGATCAAACAAGCGAACGGACGCTTCAAGTTCTTCTTGATTTGTAGCGAATTGTGGCTCATTTTTTGCGAAATGAATCGCTTTGCCGTTGGCATTCGCTTTCTGAAAGAAGCTGTTTCCCGAAACGGTCAATCCTTCCGTATAGGTTTTCCCATACCAGAAAACAAGGTTGCTGGCAGAACAATCAAAAATGTTGTTTTGCATCACGAACCCCTTGCCAGGGAACGTATCGTAGTTCCAACTCCAACCAACATAATTTGCGACGCCGATACGGCTATCCGGCCGCGCAGCTGCCGACAAAAACCCATAGCCGGCAAAACGCAATATGTTGTTTTCAATGAGAAGTCCGTCCCAGACGGTTTCGTTGTTTCGGTCAAACACTTCAATGGGATAGTTGCAGTATTCGATCAAATTATTGCGAAATACTACGTTCTTATAGACGTGCGGCGAGCCGACCCCCTGCGGAGTGATGCCCGCATCGTAGCATTGGTAGATCCAGCAGTTCTCCACGAGCGCATCAATTGCACCTTG
>JAFSCE010000025.1 GCA_017436915.1 Clostridia bacterium | reverse complement strand
TTACGAAGGAGGAGTTGATGAATCTACAAAAAAGGAGGTAATAATATGGCTGAGAATAAAAGCTTGTTTTATGACGCTAAGGAAGTCATGGAAATGTTGGATTTGAAAAAATCCAAAGGGTATGCTTATTTGGATAAGGCCATGGCAACCGGTAAGCCGTTTGTCGTGATCCGAATCGACAAGCTGTATCGAATCCCTAAAGAGTCATTTGATTCCTGGATGAAACAGATCAACCAACCCGTCCAGAACTGATTCCAAAACAAAAACAAGCAATAGGAAAGGATACTCGATCATGCCGAGAAAGAAGAAAATTCCTCGAAATGATTTGGGTATTCCGGAGTACGAAATGGAATCTCTAGCAAGAATGTTACTTCCGATTTTGAAGAAGTACATTGACTCAGACGAAGGAAAGCGGGATTGGCAGAAATGGCAAGCCCGAATGAATGATGGTGCGAACTGCACCATAAGCACGGAAACAACAGAAGAACTGAATCTTAGTGATAAAAACTAAGGGATACCCAAAATCGCAAAGCCACAGGCGGGAAACCGCCTGTGGCTTTGCTTATGTAGATTCAGAAATAAACGATAAAGGCGAATCCATCTCCCAAAGGAAATGGGTTCGCCTTTAACTTGTTTGGTGGACCCGAAGGGGATCGAACCCTCGAACCTCACGGATGCGAACCGTGCGCTCTCCCAGCTGAGCTACGAGCCCATAGCGGAATTTATCTTAACGCAAATTCCGTCGGTTGTCAAGGGGTTGTTGAAAAAATTTAATATTCACGAAGGATCTCTTCGTAACGTGTATGGGCACGGCCTACTGCATCTTTCCAAGAAAGATACAACGTGTTTGCTGCTTGTTCGCCGCACGCGTGCAGTGCCGCGCGGTCGGCGCAACTATCCATGATGACGGCGGCGTATGCGGCGGGATCTTCGGTTGCCACGTACCCGTTTTGCCCGTGTACGACGCCCTCGGCGGCACAACTGCCTGCTAGTAACAAAGAAGGGCAATCGCACGCGGCGGCTTCCTTAACCACGATACCGCAGGTATCGTAGGTGGAGGGGAACAAAAACAGATCGGCCAAGCTGTAATAGGCGCGAAGCTCCTCGCGGTCGTGAATGGCACCCGTAAACGTGACTTGCTGTTGCAAGCCGTGTTCGTTTGCATAAGCCTGCATATCCGGCGCGTCGTAGCCCTCGCCGACGAAAAACGCATGAAACTCCATGCCGTTTTGCCGCAGAATTTCCAGAGAGTCCAAAATCAAACGCGTGTTTTTGTACCACATCATACGGCCGACAAACAAAAAGACAAGCTTGTCCTCGTACACGTGATACCGCTCCCGCAGGGCGGTAATCATCGTTTCGGTGGCTTTTCCGCGCGCAAAATCGGTGCCGTTTTCCATTACGCGGCAGCCGCCTTCATAGCCGATGTCACGCAGGAATTTTTCACTCGAGCCGGTGACGACCCACACCTCGTCGGCGGAGTTGACGTTATCCAACAAAAACGCCATGGCGACCTTGCGCATCGCGGCGGTGGGCACGCGTTTTTGAATATCTAAATCAAAGCGCGTGTGGTAGGTCAGCACCACCGGCACGCGCGGCCGATGGTTGACGGCGTTGACTAATACCGATGAGGCAAACGGCGAATGGACGTGCATCAGATCCAATTTTTTGGCGCGCAGGCGCACCAACGTTTGCGGATCGAACGGTACACCTACGCGGTACCCGACCTTTTCGCCGACGGATACCGACGGGTAGCGCAATACGTCAAACGGATACCGATCTTCAACGCCGTGATAGTTTGGCGTGACAACTGTGACGTCACAGTCAAGATCGTGCAGATGTGTCGCATAATTTTTAACGGTTTGGGAAACACCGTCAATGAGCGGTGGGAAGGAGTCGTTGAACAACCCCACTGAAAAACTACCCATAACGATCCTCCTTTTGGATGGTATCAGTATACTCCTTTTATCGTCGCGATTCAAGATTTTGGGAAAATTTTTGTAATCGCGGCATAAAAATGCAAAAAGGGCTTTTCTTTAACAAAAGAATACGATATACTATACTATGTATAATTATAAATATCAGGGAGGGTGTTATGCGATGGAAAGACTGTACACCGTAACGCTGGAAAAAATCATTAAGGAATTATCGTTGGAAACGCTGTATATGCCGGAAGACGGCGAGCAACGCACGGTTTGCAGTGCGGAAATCAACCGCCCGGGCCTTGCACTCAACGGTTACTTTGAACATTTTGACAATGCCCGCATTCAAATTCTCGGTATAAGTGAGTTCGGGTTTTTGGAGGCACTGCCCGCGGCGGAGGTGGCGCAGCATATTGATACGTTTGTCGCTACCAAACCGCCGATGATCGTGGTGGCGCGCAAGCTGGAAGTTCCGTCAGAATTGGTGGATGCTTGCCGCAAATACGAGGTCCCGCTGTTGCACAGTGCCGACACCACGTCGGGCGTAGCGGCGGCTTTGATCTCGTTTTTAAACGTGCAGCTCGCCCCCCGTATTACGCGACACGGTGTGTTGGTGGAGGCGTACGGCGAAGGTATTCTGCTTGTGGGTGACAGTGGCGTTGGTAAAAGCGAAACGGCGATCGAGCTCGTTAAGCGCGGACATCGTTTGATCGCGGACGATGCGGTGGAGATCCGCCGTGTGTCCTCCAAAACGCTGGTGGGCTCCGCGCCCGATAACATTCGCCACTTTATTGAGTTGCGCGGTATCGGTATCGTGAACGCCCGTCGTATCTTCGGTATGGGTTCGGTTAAAGTTACCGAAAAGATCGACATGGTCGTTCAGCTCGAGCAATGGAACAACGAAAAGGTATACGATCGCATGGGGCTCGAGAATCAGTATATGGATATTTTGGGTATCACCGTGCCGATGCTGACCATCCCGGTGAAACCCGGTCGTAATTTGGCCATTATCATTGAGGTTGCCGCGATGAATAACCGTCAGAAGAAAATGGGATACAACGCGGCGCAAGAATTGATGCAGAATCTCGGTATGGCAGATGATGAGGTAAATCGCAGCGAGTATACGGCGTTTTAAAAGAAGGGAATCACTATGAGTCACATTCATCCGATCGCGGATTTTCACACGCATACGGTGTTTTCACCACATGCGTACAGCACCATTACGGAAAACGCGACAGCCGGTGCCAAGTGCGGGATGCTGGCGGTGGCGTGCACCGATCACGCCGAGGCGACACCGGACAGCGGACACCATTGGCATTTTACCAACATGAAATGCCTGCCGCCGATGATTGAGGGTGTGCGGGTGCTGCGTGGCATGGAAGCAAACGTGATTGATTTTGACGGCACCATTGATGCCTCGCCGAAGCTGCGTGCGCAGATGGAACTGGTGATCGCATCGATGCATGAAAGTTCCATGCCGCAGGGCAGCGTGGAAGAGATCACAAGAGCGTGGACGGCGGTTGCCGCCGATTTGGATATTGATATTATCGGTCATTCCGGTACACCGTGCTATGCTTTCGACTATGAAGCGGTCATACCGTTGTTCGGACAACACGGCAAGGTGGTGGAGATCAACGAGGGGAGTTTTCGCGTTCGGCGCGATTCGTATGAAAATTGCAAGCGGATCGCCACGCTATGCAAGCGGTACGGTGTGCGTATTGCGGTGAATTCCGATGCGCATTTTCACACGCACGTTGGGCATTTTGAAAACGCGATCGCTTTGCTGACGGAGATCAAGTTCCCGCCGGAGCTGATCGTCAACAACAGCCGCGAATCGCTGGAAGCTTTCTTTGAGGAAAAGGGTATTGTTTGGTAAGGAGATATAGTGATGGTAACTATCGGTATTGATCTGGGCGGTACCAACATCGTTGCCGGTGTGGTGGATAAAGAGTATCGTATTCTCGCACACGCAAAGTGCAAGACAAAAGCGCAGCGGCCTGCCACGGAAATTCTGGACGATATGGCGCGCGTCAGCCGCGAAGCGGTGGAAAAAGCGGGGTTGACCATGGATGACGTGGAATACGTGGGCATCGGTGCGCCCGGTACTTGCAACGCCGAGACCGGTCAAGTGGAATATGCCAACAACTTACCATTTAACAACGTGCCGCTTAAGAATATGATGCACGAGCGGCTCGGAAAGCCCATCTATCTTGAAAACGATGCCAACGCGGCGGCTTGGGGCGAGGTCAAGGCAGGTGCCGCAAAAGGAGCGGCGAGCTGTGTGTGCGTGACGCTCGGCACGGGTGTCGGCGGCGGTATTGTGATAGATGGTAAGATCTACACCGGGTTTAACTACGCCGGCGCGGAGATCGGGCACACCGTTATCGTAAAAGACGGTGCGCCGTGCACCTGTGGTCGAAAGGGCTGTTGGGAGGCATACGCCTCGGCGACGGCACTTGTTGAGCAGACGCGTGCGGCAATGAAGGAACATCCCGACAGCATCATGTGGGAGTTGGCAGGATCGCTTGAGAGAGCCAACGGATTGACCGCGTTTGATGCCATGCGTGCGGGCGATGCTGCGGGCAAAGCCGTGGTGGATGCGTATATTGATTACGTGGCGGCAGGTGTGATCAACATGATCAACATCTTCCAGCCCGAGGTTATTTGTATTGGCGGCGGTGTCAGCAAAGAGGGCGAAACGCTGCTTGCACCTATGAGAGAGAAGATCGAGCGCGAACGGTACAGTCGTTACAGCGCCAGACAATCGAAACTGTGCGTCGCTACGCTTGGCAACGATGCCGGCGTGATTGGGGCGGCGTGCTTAGGAGAGATGGTATGAGCGGGTCGGATATTGCGGGAGCCCTGCGGGCGTTTGGTTGTACGGTAAAAGAGGCAGAACCGATGTCTGCGCACACCTCGTTCAAGATCGGCGGGGCAGCAGAATATTTCGTTAGCACTACCGACATCATTCAGGCGGCGCTCATTCTTCGCTATTGTAGCGAAAACCAGATACCGCTGCTGGTGATGGGAAACGGTTCTAACCTGCTGGTCAGTGACAGCGGTATTGACGGTGTAGTGTTGCACATAGATGCGAGTACGATCGATGTAGAGGGTACTCGCATGACCGTGCAGGCGGGCACTTCCTTAATAAGAACGTGCCTTGCCGCGTGTGAGCACGGATTATCCGGCTTGGAATTTGCTTACGGGATTCCCGGAACGATGGGCGGCGGCGTGTATATGAATGCCGGCGCGTACGGGGGGCAGTTGTCGGATGTGGTGCGGTCGGTGACCGCGCTGACGGCGCGCGGCGAGGTCGTGGAATTGACGGCCGAGCAACTCGCGTTCGGCTATCGACACAGTGTCTTAATGGAGCAACCGCTCACCGTGTGGTCGGTGACGATGGAGCTTAAACCGGATGATCCCGCTTTGATTCGTTCGAGAATGGAAGAACATATGGCGGCGCGCAAAGCGAAACAGCCGCTTGAGTACCCGAGCGGCGGCAGCTTTTTTAAGCGCCCCGAGGGACATTTTGCCGGTGCACTGATCGAACAGTGCGGGTTAAAGGGATTTGCTGTGGGTGGCGCCCAGGTCAGCGAAAAGCACGCGGGGTTCGTTATTAACCGTGGCGGCGCGACCTGTGCGGACGTAATGGCACTGTGCCGTCAGGTACAAGAGCAGGTAAAAGCAAAATTCGACGTCAGTTTGGAGCGCGAGGTGCAGCTGGTCGGACGTTGAGAGGTGAAAAAGGATGTCGTTTTCATCGGATATTAAAAATGAATTGGTGGCGGTGAGCGGCGATGCTTGCTGTGAGCTTGCACAAGCATACGGCATGGCAGAGTTCGGTCGTGCGTTTTCGGCATCCGCGGTATCGTTGCAGACCGAAAACAAGGCGGTTGCCGAACGATATGCCGAGCTGCTGTTCACGGTGTGCGGTGTTACGGCGCCGGTGGAAACTCCTCCGACAGGCAAGTCCGGCTTGTATACGGTATCCGTCAGTGCCGAGGATAGACGGCGGGTGCTTTCCCGCTTTGGCCACGGGGGAAACGAGGTCGCACTGCGGCTCAATCGTGCAAACTTGGACTGCGATGCATGTGCTGCCGCGTTTTTGCGCGGTGTGTTTTTGGTGTGTGGTGCGGTGACCAATCCCCAGGTGGACTATCATTTGGAATTCAGCGTTCCGCACTTCAATTTAAGTCGTGATCTGATCGCGTTGCTCGGCGAGCAGGGGTTAGCTGCTAAAATCGTGCGACGTAAAGGCAATTATATCGTGTATTTCAAAGAAAGCGAACAGATCGAGGATTGTCTGACCGGCATCGGCGCGATGAACGCGTCGCTCGAGCTGATGAACGTTAAGATCGTCAAAAGTATTCGCAATAATGTTAATCGTGCCGCAAACTGCGAAACGGCAAATTTGGATAAAACGTTGGTGGCGTCTTTGCCGCAGATCGAGGCGGTGCGTAAGATCGAGAGAGCGATGGGGCTGGATGCTCTGCCGGAGGATCTGCGTGAGTTGTGTCGGCTGCGGGTGGAAAATCCCGATTACTCGTTGCGCGAGCTCGGCGAGGCATTGGAGCCGAAGATCAGCCGCTCCGGTGTGAATCATCGTTTACAACGGGTGTTGGAAATTGCAGAAAGTTTATAAAGGAGAATAAGACCGTGTCCTTCGTTCATCTGCACGTGCATAGTGAGTACAGTCTGTTGGACGGCGCCTGCCGTCTGAACGGACTGCTTCGTCGTGTCAAGGAACTGGGACAAACCGCCGTGGCGGTGACCGATCACGGGGTGATGTACGGTCTGATCGAATTTTATAAAGCCGCCAAGAAAGAAGGCATCAAGCCAATTTTGGGATGTGAGGCGTACGTGGCGGCACGCACGCGCCACGACAAGGTGCACGGCGCGGATGCTGAGCATCATCATCTGGTGTTGCTCTGTGAAAACGAGGTCGGGTACGCGAATTTGGTGCGCCTCATTTCGGCGGCGTGGACCGAGGGCTTTTACGGAAAACCTCGTGTTGACCGCGAGCTGCTTGCACAATATCACGAAGGGCTCATAGCGCTTTCGGCGTGTTTGGCGGGGGAGATCCCCTCGGCACTGCGCCGCGGTGATTACGTGGCCGCCAAACGGATCGCATTGGAATATCGCGCACTGTTCGGCACGGAGAATTTCTTTTTGGAAATTCAGGATCACGGGATGGCGGAACAAGCCGCGATCAACGGAGATCTGGTACGCTTATCGCGCGAGACGGGAATTCCGCTCGTGTGTACCAACGACGCGCATTATTTAACGCGTGAGGATGCCGCTATGCAAAAGGTACTCCTCTGTATTCAGACGAATACGACGGTGGATGAGCCGAATCCGATTTCGTTTCCCACCGATGAGTTTTATATTAAATCCGAGGACGAGATGCGGGCGTTGTTCCCCTCGTTGCAGGAGGCGTTTGACAACACGGCACGCATCGCTGACCGTTGTCGGGTGGAATTGGAGTTCGGCAAGACCAAATTGCCGCATTTTGAAGCGCCCGGTGGGGATAGTTATGCCTATTTCCGTGACGAGTGTTATAAAGGGTTGTATCGCTTATACGGGCAGAATCCCGCCCCGGAAGTGTTACAGCGATTGGAATATGAGCTGGATACCATTCATCGCATGGGGTACGTTGATTATTATTTGATCGTTAACGATTTCGTGCAGTATGCCAAAACGCACGACATCCCCGTGGGTCCCGGTCGTGGATCGGGTGCGGGCAGTTTGTGCGCGTATTGCATCGGTATTACCGGTATTGACCCGATTAAATACGGATTGTTGTTTGAGCGGTTTTTAAATCCCGAACGCGTCAGCATGCCGGACTTTGACATTGATTTTTGTAATGAAAAACGCGGGCAGGTCATTGACTACGTCATTCGCAAATACGGCGAGGATCACGTGGCACAGATCGTCACCTTCGGGACGCTGGCGGCGCGCGCGGCGATCCGCGACGTGGCGCGCGCGATGGGCCTGCCGTATGCGGTGGGCGATACCGTTGCCAAGCGGGTGCCGTGGGAGTTGAACATGACCTTGGACAAGGCGCTTGCGCAGTCCAAGGAACTCAAAGAATTGTACGACAGCGACGAGCAGATCCGACGTTTGGTGGATATGGCACGCAAGGTTGAGGGCATGCCGCGCCATGCATCGACCCATGCGGCGGGTGTTGTTATTACCGCAAAGCCGGTGTCGGAATACGTGCCGCTGTGCTTAAACGGGGACATGGTTGCAACCCAGTATACCATGACACTTTTGGAAGAACTTGGGCTTCTTAAGATGGACTTTCTGGGGTTGCGCAACTTAACCATCATCGACGAAGCCGAGCGTATGATCCGCACGCGCGAGCCGGACTTTTCCGTGAAGACTATTCCGCTGGATGCGCCTGCAGTGTATAAGATGATGTCTGCCGGCAACAGCGACGGCGTGTTCCAGTTTGAATCCGCCGGTATGAAGCGCGTGCTCACACAGCTTAAACCCGATCATTTTGAAGATTTGATTGCGGTGATTTCGCTGTTCCGTCCCGGCCCGATGGAATCGATCCCACGGTATATTGAAAATCGGCACAATCCCGCGCGTGTTACCTACGCGCATCCGCGCTTAAAGCCGATTTTGGAGGTTACTTACGGCTGTATCGTTTACCAAGAACAGGTGATGCAGATCTTTCGCGATCTGGCGGGGTATTCGCTCGGTCGTGCCGACTTGGTGCGACGTGCGATGTCCAAGAAGAAGCACGATGTCATGCAAAAAGAGCGCGAGATTTTTATCCACGGTTTGACGGATGAGCAGGGAATCGTTACGGTGGAGGGCTGTGTTCGCCGCGGGGTACCCGAATCCGTTGCCAACGATATTTTTGACGAGATGGCATCCTTTGCTTCGTACGCGTTTAACAAATCGCATGCTGCCGCGTATGCGTTAGTGGCGTATCAGACGGCGTATTTGAAGGCATACTATCCAAAGGAATATATGGCGGCTCTGCTCACCAGCGTGTGGGACAGCGGCAAGGTCGCCGGGTATATTGCCGAATGTGAGCGCCTGCGCATCCGTGTGCTGCCGCCGTCGGTCAATGAGAGCGTTGCCGGCTTTACGGTGGTGGACGACCACGTTCGTTTCGGGCTGTTGGCGGTGAAAAACATCGGCCGCGGTTTCGTGGACGAAATGGTGCGCGAGCGGGAGGAAAACGGCCCGTTTGAAAGTTTTTATGCGTTTTGTCGGCGTATGACACCGTACCGCGAATTTAACCGCCGCGCGCTGGAAAGCTTGATTCGCTGCGGCGCGTTGGACGGACTTTCCGCCAATCGCCGACAGATGCTTGAGGCCTCAGCGTATATTCTCGAGCAGTTGGAAGACGTTAACCGCCGCAATCTATCGGGGCAGATGGGATTCTTTGACGATCCCGACACCGCGGCGATCGGTGAGCCCAAACTGCCGAATGTGTCGGAATTTGATTTTTCCGAACTGCTCGCGATGGAAAAGGAAGTGGCGGGCTTATATCTCACCGGCAACCCGATGAAGCCGTATGTAGCGGTGCATCGCTACGTGAAAGCGGCGCGCATTGACCGCGTTTTGGATGCGTTTGCGGATGAAGCGGATACGGCTTACCGCGACGGACAAGCCGTCACGCTGCTCGGCATGCTTGACCGCGTGCAGACGAAGGCAACCAAAAACAACGCCCAAATGGCGTATGCGGTGCTGGAGGATATGTACGGATCGCTGGAATTGGTCTTATTCCCGCGCGTGCTGGAAAGCTGCCGTTCACTGTTGCGCACCGGGCAGGTTGTTTTGGTGCACGGGAAACTGAATGCGCGCGAGGATGAAGCGCCGAAAGTGTTGGTGTCGGACGTATCGTCTGCGCCGTCACCGGATGCGATCCCCACAATCGAAGAAAAGCAGCGCACGGTGGCAAACCCCGGTTTGTATCTTAAGATCCCGACACTTGACGGGGAGCATTGGCGAAAAGCACAAAAGTTGTTGCGCGTATTCGAAGGGCAAACACCCGTCTATCTGCGTGTGGCGGATACCGGCAAGTTGATCCGTGTTCCTGCCGAGCTGTGGGTGTCGCCGGAAGCGGTCCTTATTACCGAACTTGAGCGAGCGCTCGGAAAAGAAAATGTTGCAAAATTGTGTTGAATTGTTGCAAAATCTGCCGATTTTTAAAAACTTCGCTTGCACTTGGCACACATGGTGTGTATAATAGTAACGATTTTATCCTACGTTAAGGAGTAAACAAGTATGGCTATTAAACGAATCGCGGTCTTAACCAGTGGCGGTGACGCGCCCGGCATGAATGCTGCCGTGCGTGCAGTTACCCGTACGGCGCTTGGCCGCGGAGTAGAAGTATACGGTGTTCGCCACGGGTACAACGGTTTGTTGACCGGTGATATTGAGGAAATGAATTTGCGCAGTGTGTCGGATATCATCCATCGTGGTGGTACGGCGTTGTATACCGCGCGCAGCATGGAATTTAAAACGCCCGAAGGCGTCAAAAAAGCCGCCGACAAATGCCGCGAAATGGGCATTGACGGTTTGGTGGTCATCGGCGGCGACGGTTCGTTCCGCGGTGCGCAGGATTTGACCCGTGCGGGCATTCCGTGCATTGGATTGCCGGGTACGATTGATAACGATATCAACTGCTGTGAGCAGACCATTGGTTACGATACCGCTCTTAATACCTGTATGGAGATGGTGGATAAGCTGCGCGATACCGCACAGTCACACGACCGTTGCAGTGTTATCGAGGTCATGGGCCGTCACGCAGGATACCTGGCGCTCAACGTCGGTATTGCGGTGGGCGCTACCAGTATTTTGGTGCCGGAAGTGCCGTTTGATTTTGAACGCGACGTGATCGCGCGGATGAAGAAAACTTCCGCGACCGGTAAAAAGCATTTTATCATCATTGTCGCTGAGGGCATCGGTGGCGTGGTGGAACTCGCGAAACGCATTGAAGAGGAAACGGGTGTTGAATCGCGCGCGACCATTCTCGGCCACGTGCAGCGCGGCGGCAGCCCCACGGTGCGCGACCGTGTGCTCGCCAGCCGTATGGGCAATCGTGCGGTGGAATTGTTGCTCGCGGGTAAGAGCAATCGCGTGGTAACTATCCAGAGTGATCGCATTACGGATTACGACATTGAACAAGCATTGGCAATGAAGAAACCGTTCGATCTGGATCTGTACCGTACGGCACACGAAATTTCGATCTAAAAAATTTTTGCGGAGGGTATTGACTTTTCGCGGAAAGCTTGGTATACTCATCGGGTAAGAAAACAAAGCAGAGCGTTTGCCCGCTCTCACCTGCAGATTCCGTTCTCGACAGGTTGATACGATCTTCTTTCGAAAAATCGAAAGCAGTGTTATCTCACGCGGGCAGGATTCTGTCCGCGTTTTTTCACGCAGAAAATGGTGGAGGTGTTTCCCCATAGCAACGAAGGAATTGCAGATCAACGAACAAATCCGTGATAACGAGGTTCGCGTCATCGGTGAGGACGGTGCCCAGTTGGGCGTCATGTCCGCACAAGAGGCGTTGACGTTGGCGGAAGAGCGTGGTTTTGACTTAGTCAAGATCGCTCCCACGGCCACGCCCCCCGTATGCCGTATTATGGACTACGGTAAATATCGCTTCGAACAAGCGAAGAAGGAAAAGGAAGCACGGAAGAATCAACGGCTGGTCGAAACCAAGGAGATCCGTTTATCGCTGAACATCGACGTGGCGGATTTCAACACCAAGGCAAAGCATGCCATGCGTTTCCTGCAGGAAGGCAATAAGGTGAAGGTTTCCATTCGGTTCCGCGGTCGTGAAATGGGCCATCCCGAAATCGGCTTGGATACCATGAATCGGTTTGCTGAAACGTGTTCCGAACTCGGCGCTGTAGAGAAACCGGCTAAAATGGAAGGCCGCAACATGCTGATGTTCTTAGCACCGAAATCTGCGAAATAAACAAAGGATTCAATTAAGGAGGATATTGTCATGCCTAAAATTAAGACCCACAGTGGCGCCAAGAAGCGCTTCAAGCTGACCAAGACCGGCAAGGTGCTGCGCGCACACGCCTACAAATCCCACATTCTGAACAAGAAGACGACCAAGCGCAAGAGAAATCTTCGCAAAACTGCGATCGCCGATGTGACCAATGTGGCTCAGGTTAAGCGCCTGATTCCTTACAAATAATTGAGAGTTCAGAAACGGAGGATATGAAACATGGCTCGTGTTAAAGGCGCAATGATGACGCGCAAAAGAAGAAAGAAAGTATTAAAGCTTGCCAAAGGTTATTTTGGCGCTAAGTCCAAGCTGTTCCGCACCGCGAAAGAAGCGGTCATGAAATCCGGCCAGTATGCATACATCGGCCGTAAGCAGCGCAAAAGAGATTTCCGCCGTCTGTGGATCACCCGTATTTCCGCAGCTGCGAAAGTCAACGGTATGAATTATTCGACCTTTATGAATGGTTTGAAGAAGGCAAACATCACCCTGAATCGTAAGATGCTCGCTGAGCTTGCCGTATCGGATGCCGCCGCGTTTGCGGGTCTGGCAGAAAAAGCAAAAGCTGCCTTAAATTAAGCTGTAATTGCGCCCGCCGGCATTGCCTGCGGGCGCTGTTTCCTTGTAAAGAGGGTTGAAAAGAGGTGGGAACGATGGAAGTTACCAGTCGCGAAAATCGCTTGATTAAGGAGTATCGCCGCTTGGTCGGAGATGCCAAATATCGCCGTGAACGCGGTCTTTTCGTGGCGGAGGGGGCGCGTCTTTGTGCTGATGCCGTGCGTTCCCACATCTCGATTGAAACGGCATTTATTACGGCGCATGCCCGTCTGCAGTACGAGGGGATCGTGGCACAGGTGGAAGAGGTTGCTCGTCAAGTGGCGGACATTCCCGACGCGCTCGCCGCGTATCTGGGGGATACCGACACACCGCAGGGAATCTTCTGTATTTGCCGTATTCCGTTGTCGGAGAACGCGCTCGATGTCGACTGTTGCTATGCCGCGCTGGAGCGGATTCAGGATCCCGGCAATCTCGGCACGATGATTCGCACCGCCGAAGCGTTCGGCTTGGGAGGGGTGCTCTTATCGGACGGTTGCTGTGATCCGTACAGTCCCAAAGTACTGCGCAGCAGCATGGGCGGGGTATTCCGCCTGCCGCTGATCGCTGTCGGCACGCTTGCCGAGCGGTTACCGCAGTTGCATGCAGAGGGGTTTCGCTCGTACGCCTGTGTGGTGGACTGTGACGCAACTGCCGTGCAGCAAACTGTTTTTCCGCGCGGCTCGATCTGCGTGATCGGTAACGAGGGGAACGGCTTGTTGCCCGAAACGGTTAAGGTTTGTTCGGAGCGCGTTACCATTCCGATGGCGGGGCGCGCCGAATCGCTTAATGCTTCCATGGCGGCTGGCATCGTCTTTTGGGAAATGGTGAGAGACCATGAATAAAAGTGCACCGTATTGGATGTGGATCCAACAGGCGGTCGGGCAGGGTAGTTCGGCGGTGCCGAAACTGCTCGATGCCTTTTCCTCGCCCGAAGAGGTATACGCAGCCGGTCGCTTGGAATTGCAGCGTGCAGGCATTTCCGGCAAAGCGCTGGACTGTTTGTGCCGCAAATCGCTGGATGCGATGCAGCGAACTGCCGAACGCTGTGAAAAGCTGGGCTGGATCTTAACACCGGATGATAAGGGATATCCTGACTCGCTGCGGCAGTTGTTTTCGCCGCCGCTTGCGTTATACGGCAAAGGAATTTTGCCGAACTTGAACACACCTGCGGTGCCGCCCATCGGCATGGTGGGCACCCGCAAGAGCACCGCGTACGGCGACAGAGCCGCAGGCGGTATTGCCGCAGGACTTGCGGCGGTGGGCAGTGTGGTGATCAGCGGTGGGGCGACCGGTATCGACTGTGCTTCGCACCAAGGCGCCTTGTACGGCGGTGGTCGTACCGTGGTGGTACAAGCGTGCGGCTTGGACGTGGAATATCCCTTCCCGAATCGCCATTTGCGCCAGCGTATTGTGGAAGAGGGCGGCGCTGTCATTACGGAATATTTGCCCGGCACGCGGGCGTTTCCTAATCATTTTGAGGTGCGCAATCGCTTAATCAGCGGTCTTGCGTGGGGTGTTTGCGTGGTAGAAGCACCCGAGCGCAGCGGCGCTCTGATTACTGCGCGACACGCGCGTGAGCAGGGGCGGGACGTGTTCGTGGTTCCCGGCAACATTACCTCTGCCGAGAGTCGCGGTTCTAATGAGCTCATCAAGGATGGTGCGACGCTTGTCACGCGGCCGAGTGAGATTTTGCGTGAATATCAGATCCGCTGCAGTGGTGTATTGCAAGAGGACGAGGCAGATCGTGCTCAGACGGCTTACCACGATTATCTTGAACATGGGCAGGAGCCGATCCGTCGCACGTTGCGCGTGGCAGACGGCACAAAGCTACCGGTGCAGATGCCTTGTCCCGACGGAGCAAGCGACCTTGCTAAAGCGGTGTACGAAGCACTGACCGATACGCCCATCACAGCGGAGGAATTGTGCAGTATAAGTGGTATTCCGGCGGGTAAGCTGTTCTCGGGGCTCACGGAGCTCGAGTTGTACGGCTGTGCACGCAGTTATCCCGGCAAACGGTATTCCCGGTGAAGGAAAGGTGAATGAAATGTCAACATTGGTTATTGTGGAGTCACCCGCAAAAGCCAAAACGATTCAAAAATATTTAGGAGCGGGCTATGAAGTTATGGCCTCGATGGGTCATATCCGCGACTTGCCCAAAAGCTTGCTCGGTGTGGACGTTGAGAATAATTTTAAGCTGCGGTACGTGGATATTGCCGGCAAATCGGCACTGATTCGCGAACTGAAAGCCAAGGCCGCCGCCAGTGACGGCGTTATTCTCGCGACCGACCCGGACCGCGAAGGAGAGGCGATCTCGTGGCATTTGGCACAAATGCTGAAAGTTGATCTTAACGAGAAGAATCGCGTGACATTTACCGAGATCACCAAAAACGGTGTCGCGCAGGGTATGGCGGCACCGCGTGCGGTGGATATGGATCTGGTGAACGCACAGCAGGCGCGCCGTGCGCTTGACCGTTTGGTTGGTTATCGGATCAGCCCGTTCTTATGGAAAAAAATCCGCAAGGGCTTATCCGCCGGTCGTGTGCAGTCGGCGGCGGTACGCATCATCGTTGACCGTGAGGAGGAGATCCGCGCGTTTATCAGCGAGGAATACTGGAACATTGACGCGAAATTGTCTGCGACGGCGAAGGGAAAACCTTTCACGGCGCATTTATATAAGTGCGGCAAGAACAAGATCGCACTGAAAAACGGTGAACAGGCAGAGGCGGCGCTTGCCGCTATTCGCCCCGAAACCTTTACGGTGGCAGCGGTCAAACGCGGTGAGCGCAAGGTGTCGCCCGCCCCGCCGTTTACCACCTCTACCATGCAGCAGGAGGCCAGTCGCAAGCTGGGATTTTCGTCCAAGCGCACGATGAAAGCGGCGCAGGAGTTGTACGAGGGTATTGAACTCGGTGAGCGCGGCTCGATGGGTCTTATCACGTATATGCGTACCGATTCGCTGCGCATTTCGGAGGATGCCCGCAAAGAGGGCAACGCATATATTGCGGCGCGGTACGGCGCACAGTATTTGCCGGAAAAACCGCGGTATTATAAAACGCGCAAAAGCGCGCAGGATGCGCACGAAGCCATTCGTCCGTCCTCACCGTCGCTAACCCCCGAACAGGTCAAGCCCTTTTTGAGCGGGGATCAGTATAAGCTGTACAGCTTGATCTGGTCGCGCTTTATTGCCAGCTTGATGGCAAGCGGTGTTCAGGATACCTGCCAGGTAGAGATCGCCGCAGGCGATTATCGCTTTAAGGCCTCCGGTTACTCCGTGCGGTTTGACGGATATACCGTGTTATACGTAGAAGGCAAAGACGAGGAAGATGAGGAAAACAGTGCCCTGCCGCCGCTTTCCGAGGGCGACGTACTGGTACTGCGTGATCTTCAGAGCAGTCAACATTTTACGCAACCGCCTGCACGATACAACGAGGCGACGCTTATTAAGGCCCTTGAGGAAAACGGTATTGGTCGTCCCTCTACCTATGCGCCGACCATCAGCACGATTTTAACAAGAGAATATATCGAACGAGAGGGAAAATCGTTAAAGCCGACGGCACTCGGCGAGGTGACCACGCACCTGATGAAGGAGCAGTTCCCCGAGATCGTGGACACCGAATTTACCGCGAATATGGAGCATCAGCTCGATACGGTGGAAGCCGGCAATGCCGACTGGGTGCAGACGCTTGACGAGTTTTACAAAGGATTCTCCGAAACGCTGAAAAAAGCGGAGGAAACGTTGTCCGGTGAGCGTATTAAGGTGCCGGAGGAAGAAAGCGACGAGGTGTGCGACAAGTGCGGCCGCCATATGGTTATCAAGACCGGACGGTTCGGCAAGTTCTTAGCGTGCCCCGGCTATCCGGAGTGCAAAAACACCAAGCCGCTGCTGGATAAAACGGCGGGTGTCTGCCCGAAATGCGGCGGCGCTATCGTTGCCAAAAAATCCAAGCGCGGCCGTAAGTTCTTCGGTTGTGAGCACTATCCCACCTGTGATTTCGTTACCTGGAACGAGCCGACCGCTCACGTGTGCCCGCAGTGCGGCAAGACGTTATTCCGCCGCAAGGCACGCGGAGGCGGAACGATGTGTCTGACCGAAGGTTGCGGATATGAAAAGGTCGGTCGGGGTAAAAAGACCGATGAGTGAGCATATTACGGTGATCGGCGGCGGGCTTGCCGGTTGTGAAGCGGCATGGGCGGCGGCCAATGCCGGGGTTGCGGTCACATTAATCGAAATGAAACCCGAGCGGTATACCCCTGCACATCACAGCCCCGCACTGGCGGAATTGGTGTGTTCCAATTCGCTTAAAGCCGCCCGCTTGGAAAGTGCGGCGGGACTTCTTAAGGAAGAAATGGCACGGATGGGTTCCGTGTGTGTGGCGGTGGCGCGTGAATGTGCCGTTCCTGCCGGTGGTGCGCTGGCGGTGGATCGCGATCGGTTTTCCGAGGGGGTAACCGCACGGATTACTGCGCATCCCAACATCACCATTGCGCACCGAGAAATTACCGAATTGCCCACCGAGGGGATTACCGTGGTTGCCACGGGTCCGCTCACGGCGGACACGCTGGCGGCGTCCATCGCCGCGCGCTTTGGCGAAGGGCTCAGCTTTTACGATGCGGCGGCGCCGATCGTGACCGCCGACAGTGTGGATATGAATTCGGCCTTTCGCGCCTCGCGCTATGACCGCGAGGAAAGCGGTAACGGCGATTATATCAACTGCCCGATGAACAAAGAGGAATATGAAACCTTTCATGCGGCGCTGATCTCTGCCGAGCGGGCGTTGTTGCATGAATTTGATAAACCGAAAGTGTATGAGGGATGCATGCCGATTGAGGTGCTCGCTTCACGTGGCACCGATGCGATTCGCTTTGGCCCGATGAAGCCCGTGGGGCTTCGCGATCCCCGCACGGGGCACCGTCCGTGGGCGGTACTGCAACTGCGTGCGGAGAATGCCGAGGGGACCTTGTATAAT
>JAFSCE010000024.1 GCA_017436915.1 Clostridia bacterium | reverse complement strand
CATCATATTTGCGAAGCAAATACATCATATCGCCATAAGCGATACATCATTACCCTTGCTGCTCCACCGCTTTTATGCTATGCTTGTGCTACAATAGGGACAAATAATTATTCCTGCCTTGCCTTTTTCATCAAATTTGTAAGGCAAGGCAGGAATAACTGTCATACCATACTTTGATATATCCTTGTAAAACAAGGAAAAGTATGGTATGATTTCTTATGTAAAAGTATGATTTTTGTCACACCAACTATTACAGACATATTTTGTGGGATAAATTAAAATTAAGACAATTAAGTGGTTGAAACTATCTGTAATTTCACAAGTTGTACTTATTATTGCATTTTAATAGATAACATTAACATTTTTATAGGTAATGTTTATGATTTGTCCCAAAATCGACATAGGTATAATACGTATTGTGTCTAATAATATCTAAATGTAAAAATGCAAGGAGTAAAAAAGTAATGAAATATTTAAGCGAATGTGAAGAAAACTGCCTAAAGTTTTTATTGAATAGAAAAGATAATGTTGGGTTTGGAAATGATGATGAAGTTTGTTTAAAAGATATTTACGGTGAGAATTTCACATTTGCACATTTTGAAACATTAAAAAAAGAAGGATATATTGTTGGGAGTATATTTACAGATACAATCTATTACTACTTAACATCTAAAGCTATTGATTATTTTTCTGAAAAAACTAAACATATTGAATTGATCCGTAAAGAAAAGAGAGTAATTACAATAAGATACTGGTTAGATAAAATTATTCCTTTTTTAGCGTTATTAGTATCGGTAATAGCGCTGTTAAATTCAATATTTAAATGGTGGCATGTTTGATGATGTTGGATAATACAAAAGTTTGAGGTGGCGGGATTGTTAAAATCGTTTATAAAAAATATATTTTTAAGAGAAAAATATGATTTTCAAACTCTTGAAGGAATAAATAGCATTAAAATTCCAAACTATAAGCCTTTGCAAGGAATGAGCAGCCCAGTTAATAATGTTGAGTATATCCTGCAAAGGAAAGCAACAGAACATAAGAAGAATGGAAAAATGGACTTGGCGATTGCTTGTCTAAAAAAAGCAAATGAGATATTTCCTTATTCTAATTTTGCTTGGTCAGAAAAAGATTATATGAGGTTAGTAGAATATTTGAAGCAAGATAGACAGTTTGATGAAGCAAGAAAAGAAGAACAGAAAATAAAAGAAATGTTTCAGAAAACACGGGTTGTATATGAAGGTAAAAATATAGAAACCAACATAGTTGGGTTGTCTGAAAAAGACGTCATTGATGTGTTTGGAGGATTGGTTGAAAGTTTTGATTTAGAGTGTTGTTGTGAAGAATGTGCCAAATACGCAAAAAGAATATTTAGTATTGATGGAAAAGACAAAAGATTTCCGCGATTACCGGATTGCATTAAGTATTATAGTGATAAACACAAGTATTGTCGAGTGCCATTGAATGCTTTTTTGTTTGGCGTTAATGAACCCAAATGGGAATATAGCGGAAATATAATTAACTGGTCAAATAGAGAGTACAAGGATGAACGTTCAAAAGAACAGAAAGAGTCATTCAAAAAAAGGGTAAAGGAAAAAGAAGAAGTTGCAAAAGATAAAGAGTTTTATGATTTAATGTTTGAAAAATACCCTGAAGTAACACCTAAATCTTTTGGTGGGTTTAGACGAATGAAAGCTTCTAATTCCGAGAACTATAAAAAATTATTAAAGCAAGCAGAAGAATTATTAGGGTATGATTTTTACAAGGAAAACTAATTCGATATACTCTGTTGAACATATAAAGGGGATAATTTTATGTTTAAGTTTTTAAAAAAGATCACAAATGATAAGGTCGAATTAACAAAAAAATCGACGATTATCAAGAGTCAAAACTCAATAGAAGAAAAAATAAATATGCTAATTGAAAAAACACCATCAATTTCACTTTTGGAAAATGAAGTTTGTTATTATGAAGAAAAAGCAAAAGCTTATCATGAAAAAAATGTAGTCACTGGTAGAACGGGAGCTGGTGCAGGAGTTAGTTTCCGAGTGGCAAAAGGGGTTTCTATGAGAACGGGAGGCGGAGCCTCACAAGTAGTTCGTGGAAATGTTAGTGAAGTATTTGATGGAACATTATATATTACGAATTTTAGAATTGTATTATTGGCGCCAAAGTATGGTTTTGATTTGCATATTTCAAAAATAACTCAACTTTTGTATAAAACAAATGGCTTTCAAGTTTATGTAGGTTCTAAATGTTTTTCCGTTTTAACAGACGATATTAAAACAATACAAGAACTTATATTGTTTATGAACGAACATAAAATATTTAAAGATGAAAAAACAATCAATAAGAAAACAAAAACATCCGAAAGGCAAAACGCAGAGGCCTTAAGAGAATTCAAAAAATTGTTAGACGAGGGAATTATAACAGAAAATGAATATGAAGCAAAGAAAAAACAATTGTTAGGATTATGATTTTTTGTCTCTTATTTAACACAAGCATATACTAAACCCAAGGCGGTGATGTTATGAAGAAAAGCAAACTGCTTTTTATGATTTTTTTGTGTGTTTTTGTTTTTCTTTTAGTATGTTTTTTTATCGCAAGTGCGATGGTCCAAAATGGCGTTATCCTCGATATGGAGTTTAGTTCTTCAACACAAGGGATTTTTACTTCTATTGTGTTTTTGCCGCTTGTTGTTAGTCTTTTCTTTTTAGGGCAGCATTTAAAAAGCAAATCAGGAATTTGGCAAAAATTTTATAAGGTGTTGAATTTTATTTCTATCGTCTTATTTTGTTATATTGTTGTAATCCTAATTGTTAGTTTTCTTGGCTGATCAAAGGAACCCAGCAGTTTTCACCCGGCCCTTTTTCGTACAAGAGAGTATAAGCCGCCTCGTTTGAGGCGGCTTTTTTGCTCGGCTTTGGTTATGATAAGGAAAGATGACGGCAAATTTACGCTTTATTCACCAAAATCTTACTTTTACGGCATATACTGGGAACAAAGAAGGTGATCACGTGAAAACGAAACGCAAAGGATCCGCGCGGCAGGTTGTATCGCTTGTTGTGTTTATCACGATGGTGGTATCCACGGTTGTAGTGGCAGTGGCGATGGCTCTGGCACCAGCCGTTCCCACCGAGGGGTATGCGCGCATCAAAAGCGACTACGTGCTCATGCTGCTCCAATCCGTTCTCGGCATTTTTGCCATGCTGCTTCCGCGTTGGTTATACCGCAAATGGGGGGTGGAGATCCCCTCGTTTATGATGGTGCTATATGCGGCTTTTCTATACTGTTCGATCTATCTCGGCGAGGTGCGCGGTTTTTACTTTCTTATCCCGTATTGGGATACGATCCTGCACACGTTCAGCGGGATCGCGCTGGGCGCGCTTGGCTTTTCGGTGCTGACGTTTCTTAACAAAACCGATCGCGTGCCGTTTAATTTGAGTCCCGCGTTTGTGGCGGTGTTTGCGTTTTGCTTTGCAGTTGCGGTGGACGTGGTGTGGGAAATTTACGAATTTGCGGCGGATGGGTTGCTCACGATGAACATGCAAAAACATTCCTTGGCAAATGGGCAGGCACTTGTCGGCCGTGCGGCGCTTTCGGACACCATGACCGATCTGATCGTGGATTCGATCGGTGCGGCGGTGATTTCGCTTATTGGGTACGTTTCGTTGAAATTCAAAAAAGGGTGGGTCGAAAAACTGTTGTTGCGCGTACAGAAGAAAAAGGAGGACTAACGGCTATTTGATAGTCACACCGGTATAGTAATGGCGCAGGATCTCGTCGTAGGTAAAGCCCTGCTCTGCCATGGCTTTGGCGCCGTGTTGGCTCATGCCGACACCATGGCCGTAGCCGCTGACGGTGAAGGTAAAGCCGTCGGTGCCGTGGGTGACCGAAAAGCAGGCGGAGCGGAGCCCCAGCGCTTCGCGCACCTGCTTGCCGGTATAATTTGTGCCGCCGATGGTGATCGACGTGACCGTGCCGGAATCCGTCACGGTGGGTGTGCCGGAGATCCAATTTCCTGCATCACCGATTAAAGACAGTTCGGGAAAGGCGGCGGCAAAATCGGAATCGGACACGACAACGGTGGTGTTGTAATGCGGTGAGAGCGTATCGCCGCTGCTGACGACCGGCTGTAAATAGGCAAACTCGTTTCCCCAGACGATGGCGGAGGATTCGGTTTTTCCTGCGTTGGAGCTGTGGTAGGCAGCAAAGATGGGCGAGCCGTCATACAGGATCTGTTTTCCGTAGACCGCATCCACCGCCGCGGCGATGGTTTGCAGATGGGTATCGTAGTTGTCGCCCCAATACTTTTTGAGTCCTTCCGGCGAATAGGTTTCGGGGAAGGTGGAGGGGACGGCGGAAAAATCCGCCCCTTGCAACGCGGCGGTGTTTTCGGCTTGTCGGGCTTTTTCATACGTGTAATAGGTGTACGTGGCGACTGCTTGCGCTTTGAGTGCCTCGGTCGGATAGGATGCGGGCATTTCCGACGCCACGGTATAAATGAGAAAGTCCCGCTCGGCAAAGGTGTAAATGACGCCTGCGTCGGCATCCAACACTTTGAAGACTGCGTCGTTCGATTCGGTTGGGATTTTGTGTGAGGCATCGGGCGCCGGGGACGGCTCGTCCGACGAATTGACAGATTTCGGCAAGGTCGGTAACGGCAACAGTAAAAACAGGCAATAGCAAAGCAAACAGATTCCTACGTACGGCTTCATAATAACCATCCTCCGACAAAAAACATTTGACATTTTTTGGTCTACAGTGCATAATGGAAACACTATTCTTTTTGAAAGGGCTGTTTCTCGTTGGATATCGCATGCAAAAACAGCTTGTTTACATCTTTATGCGAGCAAGTCAAAGAAAATAACCGGATCGATCCGGAACGTTATAATAATCAGGATATTAAGCGCGGTTTGCGCAATGCGGACGGCACCGGCGTTGTCGCGGGACTTACCCGTATTTGTAACGTTCACGGTTACGTTATGTCCGAAGGTGAAAAGTTGCCGGTCAAGGGTGAACTTACCTATCGCGGTTACTCGATTGAAGATTTGGTGCGGGGTAGTCACGGACAAGGTCGTTTTGGTTTTGAGGAAGTCGTGTTCTTGCTGTTGTTTGGCTCGTTGCCCACGCCCGAGCAGCTTAGCGATTTCTGTGAGTTGTTGTCTGCCAACCGCGAGCTGCCGGAGTATTTTGCCGAGGATATGATCTTAAAGGCGCCGTCGCCGGATATTATGAATAAAATGGCACGCTCGGTGCTTGCTATGTATTCCTATGACGATCATCCCGAACCGGAAAATGTGGAAAACGTACTACGCCAGTGCATTCAACTAATTGCTATGTTGCCTGCGGCACTGGGATATGCGTATCAGGTCAAACGCCGTCACTATAATAAGGAAAGTATGTATTTCCATCAAACCGTTCCGGGGCTTTCTACTTCCGAGACCATCTTACGCACCATTCGTGCGGATGCGCAGTACACGGAAGACGAAGCGCGGTTGTTGGATCTGTGCTTGATGTTGCATGCTGAGCACGGTGGCGGTAACAACTCGGCGTTTGCGGCACGCGTGCTGTCGTCGTCGGGCACCGATACCTATTCCGCGATTGCAGCGGCGATCGGTTCTTTGAAGGGGCCCCGTCACGGCGGTGCGAACTTGAAAGTAACGCAGATGTTGCACGATCTGAAAGCAAACATACGGGATATTTCCGACGACGAGGAGATCGCTGCGTATCTCGGCAAAATGCTGCGCCGTGAAGCCGGTGACGGCTCGGGGCTTATTTACGGTATGGGTCACGCGGTATATACCCTATCCGACCCGCGTGCCGTTCTGCTCAAGCAGGAGGCGGCGCGTATGGCGGAGAAAAACGGTTACGGTGACGAGTTCCGTTTGCTGGATGCCGTAGAACGTTTGGCGCCGGACGTTATGCTTAAAGTGCGCGGTATCTCGCGCGCGGTCTGCGCCAACGTGGATATGTATTCCGGACTGGTATACCGCTCGCTCGGTATTTCCGAGGATCTGTTCACCCCGCTGTTTGCGGTGGCGCGGATCAGCGGTTGGTGTGCGCATCGCATGGAAGAATATTTGACCGGCAACCGTATTATCCGACCGGCATACAAACCGTTCAGCAAAGATAAGCCGTATATTGAATTGAAAAACCGATAATAAAGGACGGCACATCGTGAGATAAGCGGTGTGCCGTGTTTCGAGCAGTTCGAAAGAGATTCATTTTTTACTTTAGGTGAAGCGTATGAAATTACAACAAAACGGAATGACACAGCAGCAAATGCGACAAGTTTGTGTGCTGACAACGGTGTCTGCGGGCCTGCTTGCTCTTTGGCGAACGGTGTTGACACCGACGGCGTTTGATGAGCCGTTGCCGTACGGCATTGTGCTTGGAGTTACCGGTGTTTTGCTTGCCGTATTGCTTACGCTGTGCGCTTTAAACAGCACGCCACCGATCACGGCGGGCGGTCGCACGGCGCGCGTTTCCGCAGCGGGGGCGGCTGTTGCCGGAGCTACGATGCTGATCACCTCGGTGGTAACTGCACGCGAATGGCTTACCTTAGGGATCATGCCGTATCCGAGCAAAGCTTCGGCGAGCGGTCTCGATGCTTTTTTTGTATGCCTGTTGATTATTGCCGGTCTTGCAGGAGGCGCCTTTTTCTTGCTGCTTGCTGTGAACTGGTGGCGCCGAGGGGTGTGCACGCGTCGTTTTATGCCACTTCTCGCGTTAGCACCTGTGCTGTGGAGTTGGGTGCGGTTGATTCGCTATATCACTTCCCACGTCAGCTCGCTTGGTTTGTATCGCAATCTGTACGATCTGGGGACTATTGTGTTTGAAGCACTGTTTTTTGTCGTGTTTGCACGTTACGTTAGTGGTGTCGCTGAAAAGCCGTCTCGCTTTTTCTTCGGCATTTCGCTTTGTACCGGATTGTTGTGTACGATCAGTGCGGTAACGCAGGTCGGCTTGCTTTTGGCACAGGATCGGGCGGCGTTTGAAACCTGCGCGTTGGTCACGGCTCCGGATTTCGGTGTAGCACTGCTCGCTTTCGCGATCGCGTTTGCGCAAGGATACGGAATCCCTTGCGAAGAAGAAACGTTTGAACAGCCGGAGAAATCGGTTGATGAGGAAAATAGTGACGGTGACGGTGCCGAGTATTTGATCAGCGATCAGTGGTTTGCGGTGTATGATCCGGAGGATGAATAATAGGACTCTTAGGCAAAATCCACGAAAAATCCGTTTCGAGGGCGGTTTCCTTGCTACAACGGTATAAATTTTGACCGGATGGTTAAAATTTTATCAAAGTTCTTGAAAATTACGCTCAAAGAGTGTAATATGATAAAAGATTAAATAAATTGGAGGAATTTAGTTATGGCAGTTAAAGTTGCAATCAATGGCTTTGGCCGCATTGGCCGTTTGGCGTTCCGTCAGATGTTCGGCGCCGAGGGCTACGAAATCGTTGCGATCAACGATCTTACCAAACCCAGCATGCTGGCTCATCTTCTGAAGTACGATACCGCTCAGGGTCGTTACGACGGTCACACCGTCGTTGCGGACGACGAAGCCGGTACCATCACTGTGGACGGCAAAGAGCTGAAGATCTATGCCGAGAAAAACGCTGCGGATCTGCCCTGGGGCGAGATCGGCGTGGACGTCGTGCTCGAGTGCACCGGCTTCTACTGCAGCAAAGACAAGAGCCAGGCACACATCGATGCCGGCGCAAAGAAGGTTGTTATCTCCGCTCCCGCAGGTAACGATCTGAAGACCATCGTGTTTAACACGAACCACGAGACCCTGACCGCTGATGATACCATCATTTCTGCGGCTTCCTGCACCACCAACTGCCTCGCTCCGATGGCGAAGGCACTCAACAACTATGCTCCGATCCAGAGCGGTATCATGACCACCGTTCATGCGTATACCGGCGACCAGATGATTCTGGACGGCCCGCACCGCAAGGGTGATCTCCGCCGTGCTCGCGCCGGCGCGCAGAACATCGTTCCCAACTCCACCGGCGCTGCGAAAGCGATCGGCCTGGTTATTCCGGAACTCAACGGCAAACTGATCGGTTCCGCTCAGCGCGTGCCCACCTGCACCGGCTCCACCACCATTTTGGTTGCCGTTGTCAAGGGTAAGGACGTTACCAAAGAGGGCATCAACGCTGCGATGAAAGCCGCTGCTAACGAGTCTTATGGCTACAACGAGGATCAGATCGTGTCCTCCGACGTTATCGGTATCCGTTACGGTTCTCTGTTCGATGCAACCCAGACCATGGTCACCAAGATCGACGACGACACCTATCAGGTGCAGGTCGTGTCCTGGTACGACAACGAGAACTCCTACACCAGCCAGATGGTCCGTACCATCAAATACTTCGCAGAACTCGCCTAAGTCTGTTTTGAACACAGGGCGCGGAATTCCAAACGGAATTCCGCGCCCTTTTATCTTGCGTGGTACGCGAAACTATGTTACAATGCCATTGTGAGTTTATATGTGAGGTGTTGATCATGTCGAAAGATACCATTCGCCAGGCACTAAAGTTATACGTAAACACGTGGCTTGCCGGCATTATGGGTGTGTTTTTATATTTGTCGGTGGGTGCCATTTTCGCGGCACTCAAAACCACCGGGTTGGTTATGAATTTGGTGGCGTTGGTGTTACAGATCGTGTTGTTTGCCTTGATTATCTATACCAAAATGTGGGATATGGGCGATAAAAACGCTAATTCAGCGAACTTTGGCCATATGAAGGGGGATCCGTTGCGCGGGTTAAAGCTCGGTCTGTTGGCGGCGATTCCGTCGATTATCAGCTTTTTGGCGTTGATCGGGGATAAGCTGTTCGGTTTTTGGGGCGGTATGGCGACGGCGTATCGCCTTTGTCACACGGCGTTGTATCCCGTGATCGTGTGGTCAATGGGATCGGCGGTTTCCCTTACCACCGCGGATATTTCGTGGGGTGGTATCCTTTGTGCGGGCTTGCCGCTGTTGTTTATGCCTGTGGTGGCGACGGTTGCCTATTTCTTGGGATATCGTCATATTTCCTTGCGTGAGAAGATCGTTTTTGTCAACAAACAGAAATAAGCGTTCCTCCTGCCGCATACAGTGGCAAGAGGGGGGATCACCGTGAAATCAACGGCTACGGATATAGCAATCGTCCTTGTAAGTGCGGCGTTAATGGTTACGGTGGCGTTGGGCGTAACCGAACGGCGAGGTGTTTTAACTTGTGTGAGTACCTCGCCGCAGATTCTGATCGATGCCGGTCACGGCGGCGCAGACGGCGGTGCAGAAGGCGCCGACGGAACGCTGGAAAAGGATATCAATTTAGCGATTGCGCGCCCTCTTGGTGATCTGTTGCAGGTGATGGGGTTTGCCGTTTCGTATACCCGTACCGAAGATACGATGGTGGATGCGGTGGGGAGTACGTTGCGTGAACGTAAAGTCAGCGATATTAAAAACCGCTTAGCGATGATCGAACGGGCGGATATGACGATCAGCGTTCATCAAAACAAATTCCCGCAAACGCAATATAGCGGCACGCAGGTCTTTTACGGCACCGGCTCCGAGGACAGCCCCGTGTTAGCGGCGGCGATTCGAGAATCGGTAATTGCCCTACTGCAGCCAACCAACACCCGCGAACTGAAAAAGGGTGACGGTAGTGTGTATTTGTTAAAGCATGCCACACGGCCGCTTGTGCTTGTGGAATGTGGTTTTTTATCAAACGAATCGGAACGCGAAAAACTCAAAACTCGTGAATATCAGCTTCAAATGGCGTTCGCGATCGCGGCGGGCGTCTTGGGAGGATAGTAACATGGCAGGAAAGCAAAAAAGCGTATACGTTTGCTCAGAGTGTGGGGGACAATTCCCGAAATGGTCGGGCAAATGTCCATTGTGCGGTGAGTGGAACACCATTGCGGAGGAGATCGTAACGGTGCAGCGTGCGGGCTCATCAGTTGTTCGACGCGCCGAGATTACCACCATGGACGGCATTGATACTGGGGCGGAAACGCGTTATCTTACCGGTATCGGGGAGCTTGACCGCGTACTGGGCGGCGGCATCGTACCGGGTGGATTAATGCTGATCGGCGGCGATCCCGGGATCGGCAAATCGACGCTTTTGTTACAGATCTGTGGTCATTTGAGCGAGAAGTTTCGTATTCTGTACGTATCCGGTGAGGAATCGGCACGGCAGATCAAACTGCGTGCTGAACGCCTCTCGGTCGGCGGAGAGAATTTACTGTTGCTTTGTGAGACCGATATGGATGCTATTTTGGAGGCAATTCGCACCGAAAAGCCGGATGTCGTTATCGTGGACTCGATCCAAACGGTCAGCTTGTCGGAGGTGGCATCTTCGCCCGGCAGCGTCACGCAGGTGCGTGAATGTGCGTCTGCGCTGATGCGTGAAGCGAAACAAAACGATATTCCGATCTTCATTGTCGGTCACGTCAACAAGGACGGTGCTATCGCCGGTCCAAAGGTGATGGAACACATCGTGGACTGCGTATTATATTTTGAAGGAGATCCGCACAGCAACTATCGCATGCTCCGCTGCGCGAAAAACCGATACGGCTCCACAAACGAGATCGGTGTGTTCGAAATGCAGGACATCGGCTTGTGCGAGGTGGAAAATCCTTCTATGATGCTGTTGTCGGGTCGTCCTAAAAACGTCAGCGGCACGTGTGTTGCCTGCGTGATGGAAGGAACACGACCATTGCTTGCAGAGGTGCAAGGGCTGGTGTCACCCACCGGTTTCGGCAATCCGCGCCGCATGTCCACCGGCTTTGACGGCAATCGCTTGGCCTTACTGCTTGCGGTGTTGGAAAAACGGGCGGGATATTTTTTCTCGAATTTGGATACCTATCTCAACGTAATCGGCGGCCTGCGGTTAGATGAGCCGGCAGCGGATCTACCGGTAGCATTGGCGCTGATTTCCGGTCTCAAGGATAAACCGATGGATGAGGGCGTCGTCGCGTTCGGTGAGGTCGGCCTGGCAGGTGAGTTGCGGGCGGTATCCGGCGCTGAACAGCGCATTGCGGAGGCGGCGCGTCTTGGATTTACACGGATCATCGTGCCGGCACACACCCTGAAAACGCTGCACGGCAGTTACCCGATCGAGGTGATCGGTGCTGCCACGGTGCGCGAAGCATACGAAAAATTATAATTAAAAAATTTAAAGCGAAAGCGGTTAACGCTTTCGCTTTTTTGTTTGTTATAATTTGCGGTTTCTTTCAAAGACTAGCAAGTGAAAAGGGAGGAAGCAGCATGAAAAAATACCTGTGGTTGGTGCTCGGCACCGGCCTTGCCGTTGCCGCTATTTTCGGCATAAAAGCATGGACAGCAACAGAGGAAATACCGGTCACTTTAACTACGATTGAACCGCAAACCGTACAACAAACGGTGAATTGCACCGGCAAAGTGGAGGCGAGCGAAAGTCAGGCGGTCTACGTTGAGATTCCGTGCGTTGCAAAAGAGATTTACGTCAAAGAAGGACAAACGGTCAAACAAGGCGAGGCGCTGTTTTCGGTCGATGCGGAGGCGACGCGTGAGGCGTTGTCGCAACTGGCAGGGTCTTTGCCGAACGGCGTAACGGACATCACCGACACGCAGGTGACCGCTCCGGTATCCGGTGTCGTCACCTCCCTTAGTGTGCGTGCGGGAGAGATTGCGGATCATACGCAGCCATGTGCAACGATTGCGTCCGGTGAGGGGATGCAGATTGCGGTGTCCATTCGCGAACGCTTTTTGCCGCAGGTGCAGATCGGACAAAAGGTGATTGTCACAGGTGTGGCCTTTTCTAAAGAGCAGTACCTCGGCACGCTGACTTCTCTCGCCACCTCGGCGCACCAGGAATATATCGGTACGGTTTCGGAAACGGTGGTGGATGCGGTCGTTTCATTGGATGAGGGAGTGACAGACAATTCGTTGCGAACGGGACTCAATGCGAAAGCAGCAATCGTGACACAGACCGCCGAGGACGTGTTGCTCGTCCCATACGAGTGTCTTACGCAAAACGAACGAGGAGAGGAATGTGTGTATGTGTATCGGGAAAACGGGTTTGCCGAGCAGCAAACGATCGAGGTGGCAGACGAATATGCCGACGGAGTTTTGGTGGTGTCCGGCATATCGGCGGGCGAACGGGTGGTACAAACTCCGGAAGCCCTATCCGGAGCGCGGGTCCGTGTGCGGGCGGGATAAGCAATGGAACTGATAAAAAACGCCTTGCGCCAGTTGTTGCGCAAACGTGGACGAACGCTGCTGACGGTTGGCGGTATCGCAGTCGGCGTGATGATGGTGTCTATCGTGACGGTAGTTGGTAACGTTGGGCGCGCGTTCGTGGATGAGGAACTGGACAACATGGGCGTCAGCGGGTTATCGGTCATGGCGCTGACAGCAGATACGATGTTAAGTGAAGAGGCCTTGCAGGAAATACGGGATTTATCACAGGTGTCCTCTGCGATGCCGTTAATGTTACAAATCACCAGTATAGCTACCCCGCGCGGCAACAGCGATTCGGTATTGTGCGGTATTGATGCGGGCGCCAGCCAGGTGATTTCTCTGGCTCTGCGTTACGGTCGTATGATTGCTGCCGGTGACGTGGCGGCGGCAGCTCCCGTTTGCGTCTTGGACGAAGCGGCGGCAAAGGCCACATACGGCCGAGAGGCCGTGGTTGGAAAACTCGTTACGGTCACTGTTGGAGAACTGACCCAAGAACTGACCGTGATCGGTGTCACGCAAACCGGCAGCAGCTTGTTACAGAGTGTCACCTCCATGATCCCCGGCATGGTATATTTACCGTATACCACACTCCAACAACTCACAGGACGGCAGAGCTTTGACCAGATCGCCGTGCGCACAGTCAACGGCGACGTTACCGAACAAACAGGGGTGCGGATCGAGCGCTTGCTGGATCGCTTGTACGACGGTGATGCGCCGTTTCGCACCGATAATCTTGCCGCACAAAAGGATCGACTCAGTCGTCTGGTGGATATTGTCGCGGGTGTGTTGACGGTGCTCAGTGGGGTTTCGCTGGTAGTGTCGGGTTTCGGCATCATGACGGTGATGCTTTCTTCGGTGAGTGAACGTACGCGGGAAATCGGCATCAAAAAAGCCATTGGTGCCACGCAAAATCGCATTTTGGCAGAGTTTTTGGCAGAAGCGGTGTTGCTTTCTTGTGCCGGCGCGCTTATCGGGATGTTGCCGGCAGGGGTGTTGTTGTTGATCTTGAAAACGACAGTGCCGCTGTCGGTGTTTTTGTCGCTGGCGGCCTTTTCGGTGTTCGTGGGTGTGGTTTTCGGTGTCTATCCGGCGTATAAGGCCTCCAAACTGCCGCCTGTAGAAGCATTGCGCAGCGAATGACAAATAAAGACTTTTCACGGCGGAAAAGTTATGATATACTAATTCCTATAACAAAAACAGACGGAGGTCTGCGCATGAAAACCGATAACCGCTTAGTCGGGGCGGGCGTTCACAGCTTGCTGATTCCCGATGAACGATTCAAAACTTCACAATTGACGGTAGCGTTGCTGATGCCGCTTAACAAGGAAACGGTGGAGGAGTATGCTCTTTTGCCGCGGCTTTTGATCCGCGGCTGTGCGGCATATCCTGATTTTACGGCATTGCATCAACGCTTAAATCAATTGTATGGTGCAGCGGTGACGGGCGACGTCGCTCGTGTTGGAGAAACGCAGGCCTTAATTCTTACCGCCGAGTGTACGAGTGACCGTTTTGCGATGGGTGGAGAGCAACTCACCGCCGCCTGTGCCGAGCTTCTTTCGGAAATGCTGTTTCGTCCGGCGCTTGAAAACGGTGAGTTTCGCATCGAGGACGTGGAAACGGAACGCCGGTGTTTAGCGGAAGAGGTGCGCGCCGAAATTAATGAAAAGCGGTGGTATGCGCGCCGCCAAGCCGAGCGGTTACTGTGTCCTGATGAGGCGTACGGAATCGGCCGCTATGGCGATGCCGCAGTGATTGAATCGCTGACGCCCGGCGCGGTGACCGCTGCGTGGAAGAGAGTGTTACGGGAGGCATCGGTGCAACTGATTTTACAGAGTGACCGCGCCTTGCCCGAGGTTGAGGAGACCTTGTGCCGCGAGTTTGCCGCGGTCAGCGGCAGAGAGCCGAGCGCTTGCCATACCGATACTGTTACCCGCTTGCCGGAATTCCGCCGGCAGGTGGAGCGCATGGAAGTTGGGCAATCCAAGCTTGTGCTCGGATTTCGCGCAGGGTGTGCCGAGCCGGAGACAGGTGTCGATGCCACGCGGCTGATGAACGCATTGCTTGGCGGTACGGCGACATCACTTTTGTTTAAAAACGTTCGCGAAAAATTGAGTCTTTGTTATTATTGCTCGTCGGTGTACGACCGTATCAAGGGCGCTTTATTTGTGCAAAGCGGTGTGGACGAGGCGAATGCCGAGCGTGCCGAAACCGAAATTTTGGCGCAGCTGGAGGCGATTCGGCGCGGTGAGTTCACCGATGAAGAACTGGAAGCGGCTCGCCGCAGCATTGTACAGAGCTTTGAGGCAGTAAACGATTCCCAAAGTGCCAGAACGGCTTGGTACGTATCCCAGGCGGCTCTTGAGCAGCCCACCACGCCTGAAAAAACAAGAGAGGCGATTGAAGCGGTCACGCGTGCAGAAGTGATTGCCGCTGCCAAGCGGGTGCGGTACGAGTGTGCCTATTTGTTGGCGCAAAAGGGGGAAACGGCAGATGAGTAAGTGGACGGAGTATACCTGCTCGCACACAGGCGAGCGATGCTATTATATGCGACACGCTTCGGGTCTGCCGATCTACGTGTGGCCGAAAGAGGGGTATGCCTCCTCGTATGCGGTGTTTGCTACCGATTACGGCGCGATCGATACGGCTTATATCGATCCCGAAACCGGAAAAACGGTTGAATTGCCGGCGGGTATTGCACATTATTTAGAGCACAAGCTGTTTGAAAACGAGGAGTGCGATGCGTTTGAACGGTACGCGAAAACAGGCGCCAACGCGAACGCGTATACGTCTTTTGACCATACCGCTTATCTGTTTTCTTGTACGCAGAACCTGACGGAGTCGCTGGAGATCTTGTTGGATTTCGTGCAGGATCCGTATTTTACCGAGCAAACGGTGGAAAAAGAACGCGGCATCATCGGCCAGGAGATCCGCATGTGTGAGGATTCGCCGTCGCGCACGGTGTTTTGTAACTTGCTGACGGCGCTGTATTATCGCCACCCGGTAAGAATCGATATTGCGGGAACAGTAGACTCCATTGCCGAGATCACGCCCGAGCTGTTATACGGGTGTTACGAGAGTTTTTACGACCTGCAAAACATGGTGTTGTCGGTTTCCGGCAACGTCACCTGCGAGCAGGTGGAGGAGGTCGCTGATCGTCTGCTCAAACCATCGCGGGGCAACGTACCGCCGCGTGCACCGGTGGCTGAGCCGCACACGGCGGCGCAGGCGCGCATTGAAGTGCGTATGCCGGTAGCTGAGCCGTTGTTCTATTTGGGATATAAAGTACCGCTTGACGGTATGAAAAGTGAATCGCCGCAAGCGTTGGCGGCGGCAGAAGTGCTGCAGGAGATACTCGGCAGTCGCGCGAACCCCTTATATGCCGACCTGATGCGGCGCGGACTTATCAACGCGTCGTTCGGTTTGGAATATTTTGATGGGCCCGGTTATGGTGTCTGGATTTTGGGCGGTGAGTCAAAAGATCCCGAAGCGGTGTGCGAAGCGTTCCGCGCTGAGATTGTTCGCTTAAAGCGAGAGGGCGTCACGAGCGAGGAGTTCGAGGCGGCGCGCAACGCGGTGTACGGCCGTTTGGTGTCACAGTTTGATAACGTGGAGTCGTGCGGTGATCTGGTGCTGGAAGCGCACTTCGCCGAGCGTTCTCCCTTTGCGGCGTTGGATGCTGTGGCAGCATTGGACGTGAAAGCGGTGCAGGACCGCATGGAACGCGATTTTTCGGAAGAAGCGGCGGCACTTTCACTCGTGTTGCCGTTGGAACAGAAAGGATGATGAAAATGGATTCGTACGTTTCCTTTCCGAAGTTGGGATGGACCATCCCGCTGGAGGAGGAAATCTTCTCTATTCCGTTTTTTAACACCGAGATCAGCGTGCGTTGGTACGGCTTGCTGATTGCTGTTGGGTTTTTGCTTGCGACTGTGTATGGGTTTCGCAACGCTAAGCGCTTTGGCATTGAAAAAGACCCCATGTTGGACGTTGTGCTGACGTGTGTGGTGATGGCATTTATCGGTGCGCGGTTGTACTACGTCTTTTTCTCGGACGATCGTGCGCAGTATTTGGCAAACCCAATCACGATTTTATACGTCTGGCAAGGTGGCCTTGCTATCTACGGCGGTGTGATCGGCGCGTTTGTGACGGGGCTTTGGATGTGCCCGCTGCGCAAGGTGGACACATTGCGGATGTTTGACATTGCCTCCATTGGGTTTTTGATTGGACAAGCCATTGGCAGATGGGGCAATTTCTTTAACCAAGAAGCGTTCGGCGGCAACACGGAGTTGCCGTGGGGTATGTCGGGCAGCTGGATTTCCAGCAGCGCCAACCCGCTGGCGGGTGTCGGGTACGATCCCGCTGTTCCGGTACATCCTACCTTCTTATATGAATCACTCTGGTGTATTCTCGGCTTTGTGCTGTTACATATTGTGTCTCGCAAGGCCTATCAGTTCAGAGGGCAGCTGTTTGCCATGTATATTATGTGGTACGGTACCGGTCGGTTCTTCATTGAATTGTTGCGCACCGACAGTTTGTATTTGTTTACCATGAAAGTATCATGCTTGGTTGCGTTGTTGTCGGTGCTTGGTGGTGCGATTTTGTTTTTCGTTTTTAAAAACCTGGAGAGCCACCGTGCCGAAGCGACAGACGATGAGGTGACGATTCCTCTTGCTGACCCGCAGTTAGTGGTGCGCGCGGCGGAGTCGGAAGAAAAAGAAGTTGTTGAGGAGGATACCCATGGCGAACAAAATTGACGGAAAAGCAATTTCTGCTGCAGTGCGGCAGGATTTAGCAAAAGAGGTTGAAGCGTTAAAAGCGGCGGGCACGATTCCGGGGTTGGCGGTCATCATCGTGGGTGATGATCCGGCTTCCCGCGTCTACGTGAACAACAAAAAGAAGGGCTGCGCTGAAATTGGTGTGTATTCCGAAGAGATTGCTCTGCCTGCCACCACTACGCAAGAGGAGCTGCTTCGACACGTTGAGGCGCTCAACGCGCGAGACGATATCGACGGTATCTTGTGTCAGTTGCCGTTGCCTTCTCATCTGGATGACAAGGCGGTGATCGCCACCATCGCGCCGCATAAAGACGTGGACGCTTTCCACGCGGCAAACGTTGGTCACATTATGATCGGTGATTATTCGTTCTTACCGTGTACCCCTGCCGGTGTGATGGAGCTGTTGCACCGCAGCGGTATCTCGGTTGAGGGCAAAGAGTGCGTCGTAATCGGTCGCAGCAACATTGTCGGCAAGCCGATGGCGATGCTCTTGTTGCACGAAAATGCGACCGTGACGATCTGCCATTCCCGCACCCGTGATCTTAAAGAGGTTTGCCGTCGCGCTGACGTGTTGGTCGCGGCGGTTGGAAAGGCCGGATTTGTAACTCCCGATATGGTGAAACCGGGAGCGACTGTCATCGACGTCGGCATGAATCGCAACGCCGAAGGAAAGCTGTGCGGTGACGTGGATCCTGCGGTTGACGAGGTTGCGGGTTATCTTACTCCCGTGCCCGGCGGAGTCGGTCCCATGACGATTACGATGCTCCTCAAAAACACGGTAACGGCCGCGAAACGGCGCGCAAAAAACGAAAAATAAAAAACCGAACAAATTTTCGTTTTTTGGTTGACTTTTGCAAATCGGGCTGTTATAATGACATTAAAGAAACAAATGTTCGGTTTTTGCGAACAGCGAAAAAGGGAGTTTTCGATATGATCTTTAGTGTTGTTACAGCCGCCGTATTTGGTGCGGTAAGTTTATATATGATGGTAGCCGCCAAATGCACGGTCACCCGTCGCATGGCGTGGATTCCGCTGTCGATGGCAGCTATGGAACTTGCTATGTGCGGCGTTTTGGCGATGGGGGAATACCCTGTGCTGACCGTTATTTTGATGTTGTGCCGCTTGACGGTGCTTTCCTGCTGCGCGCTGTCAATGAAGCGCGATGCGGCCGTGGTGCGCAATCGCCGTCGCCGCCGCGAGGTGTGGCGCCGTGTGGCGTATGATATGACCGCAGAACTCCAAACCGCGTCGGTGGGACGTTGTGCATAACACGATTCTGCTTTGTTGTAAAAGGGCTACCCGATCACATGATCGGGTAGCCCTTTTTGTTGCTTTTACGAAAGACCGATTCTGTCTGTGAGGCGGGTAATCGTATCGCAAATATTGTGGTTTTGCGGCGCTTACCGAAACCGTAAATACCAGTTTTTGTATGCCGAAAAAAGTGATACAAATTCGTATAAATGGGTTGATTTTTTCTGTAAAAGGGGGTATAATATAGTCACTGTGGTGCAAAGTGGTGCAAAGTGGTGATTTTCCACATTTTCCACCGAGTTTTCCACAATTGCTCAAAATATAAATGGAGAATGCAGGATGTTATACGGAAGATTCCAACATAATATCGACGCAAAAGGCCGGTTGTTTGTACCTGCCAAGTTGCGTGACAAGCTGGGCAGTTTGTTTATTGCCGCGGCTGTCATGGATCATTGCGTTTGCCTGTATTCGATGGATGAATGGGAAAAGTTACAGGAAGGGCTTGCACAAAAGCCCATGACGCAGGCGCGCAAGCTGCAACGGTACTTATCGGCAAATGCCGTTGATGTGCAAGTGGATGCACAGGGTCGTATCTTGCTTCCCCGTCATCTGCTGGAGTATGCGGGGCTTGAAAAAGAGGCGCTGGTGATCGGCGCCGGCAACCGCGCTGAAGTGTGGAGTCCTGCGGCCTATGAAGCGGATATTGAAAGCATGACATCCGAAGAAGTTGAGGCGGAATTCGCCGAGTTGGGCTTCTGATATGAAAGGGACACAACCAATCGGTGAGTATCACTTGCCGGTGTTACCGGAAGAAACGATAGGGGCTTTAAATGTCCGATCAAACGGCATTTACCTCGACGGTACGGCAGGCGGCGGCGGGCATTCGTTCCTTATCGCCTCGCAACTTGAGAGCGGGCGGTTGATCTCGCTGGATCAGGATCCGGATGCGATCAAGGCGGCGTCCGAACGACTCGCCGGCTTACCGGCAACCGTGGTACGGCGCAATTTTCGATACATGGACGAGGTGCTGCGTGAGCAGCAGATTGACTGCGTGGATGGCATCTTGTTGGACATTGGCGTTTCCTCTCACCAGTTGGATGAACCCGAACGCGGATTTTCGTATCATACCGATGCACCGCTTGATATGCGCATGAGTCAAGAGGGTACAACCGCGGCAGATCTGATTAAAGAGCTTTCCGAACAAGAGCTTGCGGATATTTTCTTCCGTTTTGGTGAAGAAAAGTTTTCCCGCCCCATTGCGCGCGCGATTGTGGCGGCGCGGTTGGAACAGCCGATCGAAACTACCGTTCAACTTGCTGAGATTATCAAGGGTGCGGTTCCGGCGGCGGTGAGGCGGGACGGGCATCCTGCTCGCAAGGTGTTCCAGGCGCTTAGAATTGCCGTGAACGCCGAGCTGGATTGTTTGTCCGAGGCGCTGGACATTGCGTTTGATAGTTTGCGGGAAGGTGGCCGTTTGGCGGTTATTACCTTTCATTCGTTAGAAGACCGAATCGTCAAACAGCGCTTTGCCTCGTTTTGCAAGGGCTGTGAATGCCCGCCGGAATTTCCGGTTTGCGTTTGCGGGCGCACACCTGCAGGGCGGCTTGTGACGAAAAAACCGATTGAGGCCTCTACAGAGGAATTAGAAATGAATCCTCGCAGCCGCAGTGCAAAGCTGCGTTGCATTGAAAAGCTCCACGAGCGATACGTATAAAGAGTTAGTTAGAAAGGAGAGAGCAAGATGGCAACTTACGGATCCGAAGCATACGATTTATCCATGTACGAGCCGAAGGCGAAGATCAGGGCTCTCCCCGGCAAAAAAGCGACAAAAGCGGATAAGCGCCGTGCTCGCTTGCAAAAACTGCTCAACACGGTTGTCACGGCGGCAGTTTCCGGCGCGGTGCTTTTGGTGATCGGTTTCATGATATCGAGTCAGGTCCGTTTGACGGAGCTCAACAGCGCCATCAGCCGTGCAGAAACAACGCTCAGTGAGGCGGTGGGCGAGGCAAAACGGCTTGAAAGCGAACTTGCCGCTCAAACGTCGGCGCAGAGCGTAGAGGAATACGCAGAGAGCGCAGGACTTCGTCAGGTAGAATCCGGTCAGATCGACTATATCACGGTCACTCCGGTCACACCGGAATCGACTGATGACGGCGAGGGATTTTGGGCCACTGTCTGGAACACCCTGACGGTGTGGCTGCAATAGACGAGTTCTATATCGAGGAATCTTCCGTATATTTATAGAAGAAGCCTCGGACGGTGAGAGTTGGGATGGTAGCGTCTTGACTCTCTTTTCTTATCAAAGCGAGGTGAACGGGATGTCAACAAATCAAGGCAATCACGCACAGACGACGGGGCTGACTCGTCCTATGAGGACGCGCACGGTGCTTTGCATCGCGGCGACATTCCTGTGCTTGGTGCTTCTTGTGTGTCAATTGTTCCGCATTCAGGTTTTGGAACAGGACGAATGGCAAAAGCAAGCTGTTGCTCAACAACTTGCCGATGTAAAAATATCCGCTAATCGCGGTCAGATCTATGATGCCAACATGTCGGTGTTGGCGCTGACGCGCGAGGTGTGTACTATTGTCATGGCCCCTTGCAACATTCGCCGTGAGGTGACCCGCCAAAAGATCGCGGATGAGTTATCCGTGATGTTGGAAGTGGATCGCGGGACGCTGTATCAGCAAACGCTGGATAGTGAATCGCAGTATAAGGTTGTTAAATCCAAAGTGGACAAATCTGTTGGAGACATCTTCATTGAATGGGTGAATGAAAACAGTCTTGGCGGCGTGTTCCGTATTGTTACCGACTATAAACGCGAGTATCCTCTTAAAAACACACTGTCCTGCGTGCTGGGCTTCGTCGGCAAAGATAACGTAGCGCGCGAAGGGCTCGAAATGCAGTATGACGACCTGCTGTCCGGCACGCCCGGCCGCATGGTGGCGGCACAAAACACGTACGGTGATCACTTGCCGACCTCGCTTCAATACGAATATACGGTGGATGCCGCAGACGGCAACAGTTTAGTGCTGACGGTTGACCAGTACATTCAGCAGGTCACGGACAAATATTTGGCAGATACGCTGACGGAATTTGAAGCTACCAATCGTGGTTGCGCGATCGTGATGGACGTGGATACCGGTGCTATCCTGGCAATGTCCACCAAGGGTGACTACGATCCGAATGATTATTTGACCATTTCCGATCCCACTGTGGCGGAACAAATTGCGTTGTTGTCGGGGCAGGAGCAAACCGATGCCATCGTAAAGGCACGCTTGGAGCAGTACCGCAACAAAGCGCTCGACTTTTACGAGCCCGGTTCGGTCTTTAAGACCTTCACGGCTGCCATGGGCCTGGAAGAGGGTTTGGTTACGGAGGAAAGTCCGTTTTATTGCGGTGGTAGTTTCCATATTGCCGATCGCGATATGAAATGTTGGGTCTACCCAAAAGGACACGGCCAACAGAATTTTGTGGAAGCTATCGCAAACTCCTGCAACCCCTCGTTTATGACGTTAGGAACGCGTATTGGTACCAAGTTGTTTTCCAAATACTATGCCGGATTCGGGTTTACGGCGAAAACCGGTGTTGATTTGCTTGGTGAGCAGGCGGTCACAAACGGGTTGTACCACTTGCCCGAAGAAATCAGCATGGTTGACGTTGCGGCCTCCTCTATCGGACAGACCTTTAAGGTCACGCCGTTGCAGATGGTAACGGCAATGTGCGCGGTGGCGAACGGCGGATATTTAATGCAACCGTATATCGTGCAGAAGGTCTTGGACGGCAACGGCAATATTCTTTCCAACACGGAACCCGTCGTCAAACGACAGATGATCTCGGAGAACACCTCAAAGCGCATCTGCGCCATGTTGGGGAATGCCGTTAGCAGCGGTTCCATTAAAAATGCGTATATTTCCGGTTACCGCGTGGCGGGCAAGACCGGTACTTCTGAAAAAACCGAGACCAAATCCGAGGAAGAGGATGACGCAAACGTTGAGATCATCGCTTCTTTCGGTGGCTTTGCCCCGGCGGACGACCCGCAGGTTGCGGTGTTGGTGGTGGTCGATGAACCGCAACGGTTAAAATCCGGCGGCGGTGTTGCAGCCCCCTGCGCCAAAAAAATACTTAAAGATATTCTCCCGTACCTCGGCGTGGAGCCGAACTATACCGAGGAGGAGATCGCAAGCTTGGATCGCAGCGTTCCGAACGTCGTGGACGCAACGGTCTCAGCTGCGGCAAGCACCTTAAAAGCGTCTACACTGACCTATCAAACCGTCGGCGGCGGTGATACGGTCCTCAAACAAATACCCGCAAGCGGCACCTCTATCCCGAAGGGTGGTACGGTGTGGCTATATACCAATAACAGCGAAACCCAAATGACCACCGTTCCTGATTTTTCCGGTCGTACAGTGGCGCAGGTCAACCAAATTGCCAAAGCTGCAGGCGTAAACGTGCTGTTGTCGGGTATCAGCGCTACGGCAGGTACACCGACCGCCACGCGACAATCGGCTGCGGCGGGGAAATCCGTGGCAAAAGGTACAGTTATTACCGTTGAATTTACCTACGCGGACACCATTTATTAATCCACATATTTTGCACGAGAGGACACCTGTTTATGAAACGCTTTCATCAACAGGATGTTTCAATGCGGGCTCCGTCCCGTCGGATGTGGCAACGTAGCTTAGCGGTATTGACCGTGATGATCGTCTGCTTTCTCGCCGTATGCGGCAAGCTTGCGGCCTTGCAGATTGCTGAGCATGCTCAGTGGCAAACGCTGGCATCGGAACAGCAGCTTGCAGACAGCGTGATCTCGGACAAACGCGGCACGATCTATGATCGTAACGGCATTGTTCTGGCGCAAAGCGTTGAGGTCGCTACGGTGATCATGATGCCGTCGGAAATACCGAACGAAGCATCACGCGTGACGATTTGTGCAGAGCTGCCGGAACTTTTACAGATCGATGCGGCAAAGCTGGAAAAACAAACGCGAAAGACCGGATCGCGGTATGAAGTCATTAAGTCAAAAATAGATAAAACGCTACGCGCCGTCTTTATTGAATGGGTGAAAGAAAAAAACCTCACCGGTGCGTTTCGCGTGATTCAAGACTATAAGCGCGAATATCCAAACGGAAGTACTCTCTCTTGTGTTCTCGGCTTTACCGGAACGGATAACACCGGTCTGGAGGGGTTGGAGGCAAAATACAACGAGTTGCTTGCCGGGAAAGCGGGAAGGGTTATCACCACCAAAAACGGGCGGGGCGACGCGCTTCCCAACACGATTCAATACGAAACCACGATTGATGCCGAAGAGGGAGAAAGCATTTATCTCACCATCGACGCAAACGTTCAAAAAATCGTGGAAAATCATCTAGAGGTCGCGGTTGCCGAAACCGGTGCCGCCAATCGCGCGTGTGCCATTGTGATGGATGTGCGCACCGACGAGGTGCTCGCGATGGCAACGAAAGGGGATTACGATCTGAATAATCCCCGCGTTTTGCAAAATCCCGATACGGCGGCGCAGATCGCGCTGCTGTCGGGGGACGAGCGATCCGATGCCCTGCTTACCGCCCTGCAAAAGCAGTGGAAAAATAAGGCGATCTCGGAGTTTTATGAACCGGGATCCGTGTTTAAGATCTTTACGGCTTCCGCCGCCTTGCAGGAAGGACTCGTTTCTGAAAAATCTCAGTTTTTCTGCAACGGCACCTATACGATGGCAGGGGTGCGCACCATGAAATGTCACGTGTTTCCCCGCAGTCACGGCAGTCAGTCGTTGGCAGAGGCCATCTCACACTCTTGCAATCCTGCGTTTATGACGATCGGTTCGTTGCTGGGTACGGCGCGATTTCCGACTTACCATGAGCGGTTTGGTTTTACGTCGCTCACCGGCATTGATATGTTGGGCGAAGCACGTGTGACCGCCACGTTGTATCACGCTGCTTCCGCTATTACGGCGGTGGACGTAGCAACTTCGTCTATTGGACAGACTTTTAAGGTCACCCCCATTCAGATGATTACCGGTGTGAGTGCCGTGGCGGGGGACGGTAATCTCCGTACACCGTACGTTGTCAGTCATAGTGTGGCGGCAGACGGCACCAAAACCGTGTTGCATACCCCCACCGTACGCACGCGCGTGATTTCGGCCGACACGGCTTCGCGTATGTGTGCCATGCTGGAGGGTGTGGTAGACGGCGGTGGTGCGAAAAACGCCTACGTCGCGGGATACCGTGTTGCCGGCAAGACCGGAACTTCGGAAAAAACCGATCAGCCGGCTGCCGAAAACGGCCGCAAGAACGCGGTTGCCTCTTTTTGCGGGTTTGCGCCCGCGAACAATCCGCGTATTGCGGTGATCGTGATGATTGACGAGCCGCAGACCTATATCCGCTACGGCGGCACACTGGCCGCGCCCGTTGCTCAAAAGATCTTCACCGACGTGTTGCCCTATTTGGGTATTGAGCCGCAGTATACGGAGGAAGAATGGAATTCCTTGCGCACTACGGTGCCGGACGTGACAGGTAAAACCGCTTCGGCCGCGAGTGCTGTCTTGAAAAGCGTCGGGTTATCCAGCCGCCTTGTCGGCAGTGGTACCGTGACAACCCAAAGTCCGGCGGCAGGTACGGTGATTTCTAAAAACGGCATGGTGGTTCTGTATACCGACGGGCAGCCGCCCGAGCAGATAACCGTGCCGGATGTGACGGGCAAAACGCTGTTAGAGGCGAACGGGCTGCTCACCGATGCGGGACTGAACGTCAGCATTGTTGGCTGGGTCAACAAGGTCGATAATTTGAACACGCAGCGGCAGGCAGTCGTTACGGCGCAATCCATTGAAAAATTAAGTGCCGTTCCCAAGGGGACGGTGATAGAGATACGTATTCTTTACCAAGATGCGATCGAATAGAGGTGCAAATATGAAGTTGCTGAAGGTATTACAAGATGTTTTAACAACCGGCTTTTGTGATGACGTTGAGATTACGGCACTGTGCCGTGACTCTCGCAAGATTACCGAGGGCTGTTTGTTCGTTTGCATTTCCGGAACGAAAATCGACAGCCATCAGTTTGCCGCCGAGGCCTTGGAAAAGGGCGCGGCTGCGGTCGTGTGTGAACGGGATTTAGGGCTGTCGCGCCAGATTGTGGTGCACGACACACGCGGCGCCTGGGCGCAGATGTGTGCCAACTGGTTTGATCGTCCGTCGGAAAAACTGTGCCTCATCGGCATTACCGGAACGAACGGCAAAACCAGTACCTCGTATTTGCTAAAACACATTTTGGAGCGAGCGGGTTACACCGTCGGTTTGGTGGGTACGATTCAAAATATGATCGGAGAGCGCGTGGTACAAACGGGACAGACCACCCCCGATTCCTACGAACTGCAACAATTGTTTGCGGCAATGGTGGATGCCGGGTGCCGTTATGCGGTGATGGAGGTTTCTTCTCACGCGCTCGATCAAGAACGTGTTACCGGGTGTCGCTTTGCGGTGGGTGCCTTTACCAATTTGACGCAGGATCACTTGGATTATCACGGTACGATGGCACAGTATGCCGCTGCAAAAAAACGATTGTTTACGATCAGTGATACGGCGGTATTAAACCTCGATGACCCGTGGTACCGCACGATGAGCGAGGATCTGCCTTGCCCGACGGTCACGTATTCCGCAGTCAGCGCGAATGCTGAGTATACGGCCCACAACTTGCGTGAGCGACCGGACGGTGTGGATTTTGAATTGGTAACCACCGGTTCTATCGGCAGAGTAAAACTCAAAACGCCGGGCCGCTTTTCCGTTTATAACGCGCTGACGGCGGCTGCCTGTGCTTTGACGTTGGGGATTTCGTTTGACGAGGTGACCTCGGCGCTGTGCGATGCCGCGATCATCAAGGGACGCGCGGAGGTTGTCCCGACCGATCGTGATTTTACGGTGGTTATCGACTATGCGCACACCCCTGACGGGTTGCAGAATATTTGCGAGACTTTAAACGCTTGCAAAATCGGACGGCTCGTGACCGTGTTTGGTTGCGGCGGTGATCGTGACCGTACCAAACGTCCGAAAATGGCGGCGACGGCAGCGGCACTGTCGGATTTTGTGGTGGTGACGTCGGATAACCCGCGCACTGAGGATCCGCACGCGATCATTGCAGATGTTGTGGCGGGCTTGTCCGACACACAGACCCCTTACACGGTGATCGCCGATCGAACAGAAGCTATCCATTGGGCGATTCGTAATGCAAAAGCAGGGGACACGATCTTGCTTGCAGGTAAGGGACACGAAACGTATCAGATACTAAACAGCGGAACGATTCATTTGGATGAACGTGAAATCGTGGCAGAAGCGCTGGACGAGAATAACACCTGAATGGTGAAATGAGGAGCACAAAATATGGGTATACTGGTATCGACGGTATGGGTCGTAACGGCACTGTTGGCGTTCGTATTATCCGAACGGTTGGGCAAGGTGTTCATTCCGATACTGCATCGGCTGAAATTCGGTCAGACGATTCGTGATGAGGGTCCCGCGTGGCACAAATCGAAGCAAGGAACCCCCACCATGGGCGGCGTTATTTTCATCGGCGCTATATTGATCGTGGTACTGTTTGTGATGTTGGTTTGTCAGCTGTTTCTTCCGGTTAAGATCGTGACCGATGCGGATACGGTGGCAACCATCACGCGACTGTTTGCCGGGATCGTGATGGCGATCGGTTTCGGCGTGATCGGTTTTTTGGACGATTACATTAAGGTGGTTAAAAAGCGCAACCTGGGGTTGACAAGCCGTCAAAAATTGCTTATGCAGATTGTGTTGTCCGGTGGCTATGCCCTGCTCGTGTATCTGACGGGCGGCACTCAGATTCACATCCCGTTTTACGGTGTGTGGACGGCGGGTTTTTGGTTTGTTCCGATTGCAGTGTTTATCATCGTGGCAATGACCAATGCAACCAACCTGACCGATGGTGTTGACGGGTTGTGCGCTTCGGTTTCGGTGATCGTTTGTTTGTTTTTGCTGGTTCTATGCGGTCACTCGTTCGGCTACGGTGTTTTCACGGCAGCTGTGGCGGGCGCGATTGCGGGGTTTTTGGTATGGAACTTCCACCCTGCGCGAGTATTTATGGGCGATACCGGTTCGCTGTTTATCGGCGGCGTGCTGTGCGCGGTAGCGTTTGGTATCGGCAGGCCGCTGTTGCTCTTGCCGATGGGTATTGTGTATTTCTTGGAAACGGTTTCGGTGATGTTGCAGGTCAGTTATTTCAAACTGACACACGGTAAGCGATTGTTCAAAATGAGCCCGTTGCATCACCATTTCGAGTTGTGCGGCTGGAGCGAGAATAAAATCGTCGCCGTCGCTTGTTTGGCAGCCGGTATCGGCGGAACGGTTGCTTTGCTGCTACTGTAAAAATCTTGAAGGAGAGAGCTATCATGGCAAAACGGACAACAGCCGCACACGCGGCACCGAATGATGCCGTGCCGAAGCGTAACGGGCGGCTGCGGTTATTTTCTTTTGCCAACGGTTTTGATATGCCGTTTTTTATCCTGCTGTTGGTCGTGTTGGCGGTTGGTCTGGTATGTTTGTTTTCTGCCAGCTTTGCCTATTCGTATTACCGTAACGGCGGTGACAGTTACTATTACATCAAACGTCAGTTGATCTATGCCGTGATCGGTGTGCTTATTATGATCGGTGTGTCGTTTGTCGACTACCACGTCCTCAGACGGTTTGCCGTTCCGATCATGCTCGGTTCGTGGGGGTTGCTCGGCTTGGTTATGCTGCTTCCCGAAATTCAAAACGTGCATCGATGGATCCGTCTCGGTCCGATCAGTATTCAGCCGTCTGAGATTGCGAAGTTTGCGATTATTTTGTTGTTTGCTCACTTGATCTCTCGCAATCCCGAAAAGATCAAATCTTTGAAAAATGGCTTTTTACCCATGCTTGGTATTCTGGGCTTTACCGCCGTTTTAATTTTGATTGAGCCGCATTTGTCCGGCACCATCCTGTTACTTATGATCGGCTTGGTTATGCTGTTCATCGGTGGTGCGCGTTTGCCACACCTTGGGACTATCGTTGGTATCGGTGTGGTCGGCGTGTTGATCATGGTCGTGTTTTTGGGATACGAGCAGGATCGCATTGACGTGTGGCTGGATCCCGTTGGCGTGTACACCTCGGATGTTGTGTACGAATCGGGGCTCACCGGTCGTGATGTGGCGTGGCAGACGGTACAGTCGTTGTTTGCCATCGGCTCGGGTGGGCTTATGGGCGAAGGCCTCGGGAACTCCCGACAAAAGCACTCATTCCTGCCCGAACCGCAAAACGATTTCATTTTTGCGATCGTGTGTGAAGAGCTTGGCTTTATCGGTGCTGTTTTGATCATCCTGCTGTTTGCCGCCTTGGTATGGCGCGGCTTTGTGATCGGCATGCGCGCTCCCGATAAATTCGGGTCTATGTTAGCCATTGGTCTGATCGCCCAGATTGGCATGCAGGTGGTGTTTAACCTGGCGGTTATCACCAATTCCTTCCCCAACACCGGTATTAGTTTGCCGTTTTTCAGTTACGGGGGCTCGTCGCTGCTCATGTTGCTGGCACAGATGGGTGTGTTGTTGTCGGTTTCGCGACAAACAAAACGGCTGGCAGGAGGGTAAATGATGCGTATACTGATGGCTGGCGGTGGCACAGCAGGACATATCAACCCTGCGTTGGCGATTGCCGATACGATCAAAGCTAAGCATCCGGACGCCGAGATCCTGTTTGTCGGTGTCAAAGGGAAAATGGAAACGACATTGGTCCCTGCGGCGGGTTATCCGCTCAAGACCGTGACGGTGCAGGGGTTTCAGCGGCGGTTGTCTTTAAAAAATATCGGTCGTAACGTGGCGGCGGCGTACCGCGCGGTTACCGCCGGCTTTGAAGCAGCACGGATTATTAAAGACTTTTCACCGGACCTTGCTATTGGTACAGGTGGCTACGTTTGCGGACCGGTATTGCAAAAAGCAGCGCGAATGGGCGTGCCGGTGCTGTTACATGAATCCAATGCCCTGCCCGGCGTGACGGTTAAGATGCTTGCCAAATACGCCAAAGCAGTCATGATCGCAGATGATGCCGCACGCAAACACTTGCCGGAGGGGACACGTGTGGTGGTTACCGGCAATCCGTTGCGCCGTGATTTTACGGCAATGGATCAAAAGACCGCGCGACAAGAGCTCGGTGTGGATGACCGACCTCTGGTGTTGTGTTTTGGGGGCAGTTTGGGCGCGCGTCACTTGAACGAGGCGATCGCCGGTGTACTCAAACGCAATCAAAAAGACCAAAACCTGCAGTTCATTGTCGGCACAGGCCGAGGAGAAAACTATCAAAAGATGCAAGCCCTTCTCGCGGAGTTAGGCGTTAAGCCGGATGGGGTTCACGTGCAGGTACGGGAATACATTGACGATATGCCGCGTTGCATGGCGGCGGCGGATCTTGTTGTTTCACGTTGCGGTGCCATGACACTCAGCGAACTGCCGGCTATGAGAAAACCATCTGTGTTGGTTCCGTCGCCGTACGTAGCGGAAAATCATCAATTTTATAACGCCATGGCGCTTGCCGATCGTGGCGCGGCACTTTGTATTGAGGAAAAAGATTTGACAGATGCGCGTTTGTGGGATACCATAGAGAAAACGGCGTTGTCGCCCGACACGCTTAAAAGCATGAGTGAGGCGGCGGGAAACGCTGCGGTGCTGGATGCGCACGACCGCATTTATGCCGTTGTTAAAGAGTTTATAGACATAAAGTAGAGTGCTGTCACCTTTTTCTTTCGAAATCATAGGATGAGGTATAAGACCTTGTTGGTTGATTTCGGAGATAGGGGTGGACGACTGTGTCAAAGCTTGTTATCGAAGGTGAGCACCGCTTGAACGGTGCGGTACATATTCACGGAGCAAAAAACAGCGCGTTGCCGATTTTGGCAGCCACTTTTTTAGCGGGCGAATCGTGTGAGATCGAAAACTGTCCGCTGCTGTCGGACGTTCACGCGGCCATTAAAATTTTAGAACACTTGGGGTGCCGAGTTGAGCGGGATGGACATACTGTTTGCATCAATGCGTCGCAGGCCCAGGGGTATGAGGTGCCGGACACGCTCATGCGGGAAATGCGGTCGTCCATCGTGTTTCTCGGTGCAATTGCGGCAAAAAGCGGAAAAGCGCACCTGACTTTTCCCGGCGGCTGTGAATTGGGACCTCGCCCGATCGACTTGCATTTGGCGGCACTCCGTCAGTTGGGGTTGCACATCGACGAGGAGGGCGGTCGACTCTTGTGTCGTGTTCACGACAGGTTGGTAGGTTGTCCGATCTCATTATCGTTTCCCAGTGTGGGAGCCACCGAGAACATTTTGTTGGCGGCGGTAACGGCGCGCGGCACCACCACTATTTTTAATGCCGCGAGAGAGCCGGAGATCGTGGATCTGTGTAACTTTTTGACCGCTTGTGGAGCCCGTATCCGCGGAGCGGGTGAGGGCACCATCGTGATCGAGGGTGTTGACCGCTTGCACGGGTGCCGTCATCGGGTGATACCGGACCGCATTGAAACCGCAACCTATATGGGCGCGGCGGCGATCACCGGCGGATCCTTGCTTCTAAAAGACATCTATCCTGAACACGTGCAGGCACTGATCCCGGTGTTTGAAGAAACCGGTTGTCAGGTCACGGCGTGGCGGGATGAATTACTGGTGAATGCGCCGGGGCGGTTGCGCCGCATCCGCACGGTGCGTACGTTGCCGTATCCCGGTTTCCCTACTGATGCGCAGGCGCTTATTATGGCACTTACTTGCGTAGCAGAAGGTACCAGTGTGTTTATTGAAACTATTTTTGAGAGCCGTTATAAGCACGTGTGTGAACTAATGCGCATGGGTGCGAACATCAAGGTTGAAGGACGCGTTGCCGTGGTGGAAGGTGTATCGACTTTGTCGGGCACGGCGGTGGAATGTACCGACTTGCGCGGCGGCGCAGCATTGGTGCTTGCCGGGCTTGCGGCAGGGGGTACCACGGAAATCACACAATTACATCATTTAGAACGTGGCTACGAAGCCATGGCGCAGACTCTTGCGGGGGTCGGTGCACATATTTTATACGACGGAGCGGACGTATGAAGAAGAGGCGCTCACAACCAAAACGCCAAAGCAGCCAGAAGCGGAAACAAAACCGCTTCCGGCTGTTTGTCGTGCTGTCGGTGGTGAATATCCTGCTTCTTGTGTTGACAATACTGCTGTTGCCGGCGGCACTTCAAAAGCCGACAACCGAGGACAAGCCCTCCGCGCTTGGTATCCGTAGCATTACCGTGCTCGGAAACACGCAGTATGATAACGAAGCGATCATTGGTGTGACTGGTATTAAGGTTGGACAAAGCGTGTTTTCCGTCAACAAAGGACAAGCCGCCAAACGCCTTAAAAAAGAGTTTGTGTACGTGCGAGACGTGGATATTGATATCAGCTTTAAGCGTGAGGTCACTATCCGCATTACCGAAGCGGAAGAAATGGGCGCGGTGTATGCGGGCGGTGGCTGGGTCGTGGTGGATGAAAACGGTGTCGGCCTGCAAAAGATTCCAATTGAGAGTGAACGACCGCTCCGGCGCATGTACTTAAAAGGCGCGGGTACGTTAACCGACCAGGTTGGCAAGCAGGTGCTTAACGAGCGAAGCTTATCGATAATTGGGGAAATTTGCACCGCGTTTGAGTTGTACGAACTTGGCTACGTCAGCGAGATCGATATGACGAATCTCAACGATATTCGTGTGAATTGGAAAAACCAAATTGATATTGCGCTCGGCAACGATTCCAATTTAACCTATGAAATCGCAGTGGCGGCAACCTCTATCCCCAAAATTCTGGCGCGCCACGGTGAAACGGCGACGGGACTGCTCAACGTCAGTCAATATTCCGACGCCACGGTAGAAACGCCTACCATCATTTTCACACCGTCTTCATTGCTTGAACAGGATGCGCAAAAGGACGCGGAAGAGCCCGTAGATGACGACCCCGAAACAAATAATTAAAAAATCAAAAAATTTTCTAAAAATAGTGTTGAAATCGTGGGGTTGACATGATAGAATTAAAGAAGTATAATGTACAGTGACTCTGTAAATGAAGATTAACTGTTGCGAAATAAAAGGTAGGAGGATGTTCCATGAACTTTGAATACGATGATGAAGTCTTGGATACCGGCGTTCAAATTAAAGTAATCGGTGTCGGCGGTGGCGGCGGAAACGCGCTCAATCGCATGGTTACAGCCGGTGTCAAGGGTGTTGAATTTGTGGCGATCAATACCGATCACCAGGCTTTGCTGCGCTCCCAGGCGACAATAAAACTGCAAATTGGTGAAAAACTGACACGCGGTATGGGTGCCGGTGCGAACCCTGAAAAAGGTCAGCGCGCCGCTGAAGAGAGCCGTGAAGAGATCACCGCCGCGCTCAAAGGCACGGATATGGTGTTCATTACCGCCGGCATGGGCGGTGGTACCGGTACCGGTGCTGCTCCCGTTGTGGCGGAGATCGCGCGCGAGATGGGCATTTTGACGGTTGGTATCGTTACGAAACCGTTTGCGTTTGAAGGCCGCCGCCGTATGGAGCAGGCCGAGAACGGTATTGCCATCCTGCGTGAGCACGTGGATAGCTTGGTCGTTATCCCCAATGAGCGTTTGAAGCTCGTCACCGAGCAGCGTATTACGCTGGCTAACGCCTTCCAGGCGGCGGATAGCGTTCTGCGCCAGGGCGTACAGTCCATTTCCGAACTCATTACCGCAGAAGCCGTTATCAACCTTGACTTCGCGGATGTTACTGCCATCATGAAGGATGCCGGCTATGCCCACATGGGTATCGGTCGTGCAGAAGGCAAGGACAAGGCCGAGGCCGCTGCTCGCGAAGCGATCGCAAGCCCGCTGCTCGAGACCACCATCAATGGTGCTCGCGGCCTTATCATCAACGTTACCGCATCGCCGGATATCCCGCTGGAAGACGTGGATATCGCTTGTAACCTCATTTCCGAGGCGGCGCATCCGGACGTTAACACCATCTGGGGTCTGACCTTCGATGAGAATCTGGAAGACGAGCTGTGCATCACGCTGGTCGCCACCGGTTTCTCGGCTGACGGTTCGTACGTCCCGCCCACGGAAGACGGCAAGGGCGGCACCGATTCCAGCGACTACGATGATGAGGATCTCCTCAACATGTTCCGCAAAAGACCGCAATAATCAATTGTAACACCAAACGGCGGGAAGCAATCGCTTCCCGCCGTTTTTCAAAAGAAAGGGGAGTGAAAGGATGTCTGCAAAACGTGATCTCTCTGCGCCGTTTCGCGCGGCGGTGGAGATGTATGGGTTGATTGAAGCCGGTGACCATATAGCGGTTGGCGTATCCGGTGGCAAGGACAGCATAGCACTGCTTGCGCTGCTTGCGGAGCTGCGACGATTTTATCTGCACCCGTTCACGCTAACAGCCATTACTCTTGATCCCGCTTTTAACGGAGAAGAGGGTGACTATTCCGCCGTTGCCGCGTTGTGCGGTCGGTTAGAGGTGCCGTACGTGCTCAAACGCACGAAGTTGTGGGACGCCGTACAGGAGCGTATCGGCGACGAAACCCCATGCAGCTTGTGCGCACGACTCAGACGCGGCACGCTACACCGTGTGGCAAAAGAAGCGGGTTGTAACAAGGTTGCCCTCGGCCACCATCAGGACGATGCAGCCGAAACGGTGCTGATGAATTTATTATTGGGTGCTACCATCGGTTGTTTTTCGCCGAAAAGCTATTTAGACCGCAGCGATATTACCTTGATTCGCCCGATGATCTTTTTAACCGAGCAGGAGATTGCGGCGTTCGTACAGCGGGAGGGGTTACCGATCGTGAAGTCTCGCTGTCCGGTGGATGGTGTCACACATCGACAGCGCGCCAAAGAACTGATCGGACAACTGTCCGAAACCTATGGCGATGTCAGTCACAAAATAACCGAAGCGCTCCAAAAAGCGCACATCAGCGGCTGGTAAAACAAAAGGGTAGGTTTCGTACGAAACCTACCCTTTTTTGATGAAAAACGTGGTAGAATCCATCTCTACGCAGGATAGAATTTTCGTTTTCAAGCAGTAGGTGGACTCTCTTTCCTCTTTGTGATAAGGTAAGAACAATTTCACAGAAAGAGGAAACCGGAATGAGAAATATAAAAATCGTAGCGGATTCTTCCGCTAATATTTTGGCATTAAAAACCGTCTCTTTTGCGGTTGCACCGTTAAAAATTCACACATCCGAACGGGAATTTGTGGATAATGAAGCGTTAGACGTTCAGGATATGATTTCTTATTTTGATGCCTATAGCGGCAGGTCGAAAACCTCGTGCCCCAATCCGTCGGATTGGTTAGCGGCGTTTGATGAAGCCGAGGACGTTGTTTGCGTAACCATTACAAGCGGTCTTTCGGGTAGCTATAACGCGGCATGTGCCACAAAGGCCATGTACGAGGCAGAACACCCCGACAGACGTGTGTGCGTGATCGATTCGTTGTCGGCAGGGCCGGAGCCCGCGTTAATCGTTGAAAAACTGGAAGAGTGGATCACAGAGGGCGTACCGTATGAAGAATTAAAAACAAAAGCGGAGGCGTACAAAGCGTCAACGGGACTTCTTTTTGTGCTTGCCTCGCTTAAAAATTTTGCGGCAAACGGCAGAGTATCGCCGTCGGTTGCCAAAATCGCCGGTTTTTTGGGGATTCGCGTGGTCGGTAAAGCGAGCGATGCGGGAGACCTCGAGCCGCTGGCAAAATGCCGCGGCGAAGAACGGTCTTTGGGAACGATGCTAACGTTTTTGAAAGCAGAAGGCGTCTGCAAAGGGCGCGTACGTATTGCGCATTGTCAAAATGAAAAAGCGGCGAAGCAGTTAACGGAGAAAATACAGAGTGAATTTCCTTTAGCATGCGTAGAGATCGAAGAGTGTCGAGGATTATGCAGTTATTATGCGGAACGCGGCGGTTTATTGGTCGGGTTTGAAAAATGGTAAAAAACGGGGTGGCGTGCGCCACCCCGTTTTTATTATTGATCCTTATTTTCGATTGCCTGTAACGCTTCACGAAGCACGTCCAGTGACGATAGACCCTGTTTGATCTTGACCGCGACGTACGGTTTCGGACCCGCATTGATCATCACCCTACCGGGTAGTGCCGCGTTCAGCTTGGAGCCGAGTGACAAGTCTAACGTGCGTTGATACAAAAGCAGTGTGTCGGCAGTTTGCTTAACCTCGTAAATTCCGGCAGCTGCCGCCATGTTGCGGAGCAACGCGACCTCGACCAATCCTTGCACTGCTGCGGGCGGTTCGCCAAAGCGGTCGATCAATTCGTCGTACACGTCCAAGGAATCCTCTTCCGTGCGGATATCCGCAATGCGGCGGTACATATCGAGGCGTTGTGCGTTAGTACCGATATAACTTTCGGGGATGTGTGCCGACACCGGCAGGTCAATAAGACATTCGGCTTCACGGGTTTTGGGCTTGCCCTTTTCTTCGTCTACCGCTTCCGCGAGCAGGCGCAGATACAAATCATATCCGACCGCTTCCATGTGTCCGTGCTGTTGTGCGCCGAGCAAATTGCCCGCGCCGCGGATCTCCATGTCGCGCATGGCGATCTTAAAACCGGCACCGAATTCGGTGAATTCACGAATCGCTTCAAGTCGTTTGGTGGATACGTCGGTGAGCACCTTGCCGCGCAGGAACGTGAGATACGCAAACGCGCGGCGCGAAGACCGCCCAACACGTCCGCGCAGCTGATGCAGTTGTGAGAGCCCAAACCGATCGGCGTTTTCAATAATCAAAGTGTTGACGTTCGGCACGTCCACGCCGGTTTCGATGATGGTGGTACACACGAGCACGTCAATTTCGTGGTCGATGACCTGCCGCCAAATATCCGACATTTCTTCCTCGGACATTTTTCCGTGTGCGAACGCAATTCGCGCTTCGGGGATGCGCATTTGCAACCCCGCGGCACAGCGTTCGATGGTGTCGGTGCGGTTGTGCACGTAGTATACCTGCCCGCCGCGGCGCAGTTCTCGGCGGATGGCGTCGGCGATGATGCCGTTATCGTGTTCCAGCACGTAGGTCTGTACCGGACGGCGATCCTGCGGGGCTTCCTCAATGATGGACATATCGCGGATACCGCTCATCGCCATGTTGAGCGTGCGGGGGATGGGGGTGGCGGAGAGCGTCAGCACGTCCACCTGCGGAGCAAGCTCCTTGATCCGCTCTTTTTGTGCCACACCGAAGCGTTGCTCCTCGTCCACGATAAACAAACCGAGGTTTCGGAATTTCACATCCTTGGACAGCATGCGGTGAGTACCCACCAAAATATCCAGTTTGCCGGACGCCATATCCTTTAAGATCTTCTCTTGTTGTTTTGGAGTGCGGAAACGCGACAGCATTTCGATCTGTACCGGGAATCCGTCAAAGCGTTTGACCAGCGTATTATAATGTTGAAACGCCAAAATGGTGGTGGGGACTAAGAGGACGCATTGCTTGCTTTGCGAAACGCATTTGAACGCGGCACGAAGTGCCACCTCCGTCTTGCCAAATCCAACGTCACCACACAACAAACGGTCCATCGGAACGGGCCGTTCCATGTCGGCTTTGATCTCGTCGATGCAACGCAACTGATCCTCGGTTTCCTCGTATTCAAAATGGCGTTCGAAATCATACTGCCACTCGGTGTCGGGATCAAAGGCGTGCCCCGGTGTTGCCATGCGCTGTGAGTATAAGTTAATGAGTTCTTTGGCAATGTCCTTGACAGCCGTGCGTACCCGTGTTTTGGTCTTTTGCCATTCCTGTCCGCCCAGGCGGTGCAGACGCACCTTGACCTCGTCCTTGTTACCGATATACTTGGATACGAGATCCAATTGTGTGACCGGCACGTACAACGTATCGCCTTTATCGTATTGCAATTTCAGATAATCTTTCACAACACCTTGTACTTCTAACTGGTGGATACCTTGGTACAGACCGATGCCGTGTGCCGCGTGAACGATATAGTCGCCGACAACCAGTTCCGATAAACTGTGAATTTCTGCACCCGCGGTGCGGTTCAAGCGCCGACGGCGGCGATTGACGGTGATGCGTCCGTGTGTGATGATACATAAGTTTGCATCCGGGAATTCCGCGCCGGCAGAAAGCCCGCCGCGCAGGACCAACACGCGATCGCGAAGCGGTTTTTCGGGAGCGGGTGCGTATAAGGCGGGAATGCCGCGGCTTTGCAGATCCTCGGCAAGTGTTTGTGCGTTCTTTTCTTCCGCGCCGGCGAGCACGATACACGCCATGTGACGAGAAAGACAATCCTGCAAATCCTCACACAGCAGTGATAGCCCGCCTGACCATACCGGTAACTGGCGGCAGGTGAGGGAATGTAACCCGCGCACGGGAATATCGTTGCTGCTGTGCGCGAACGTTTCCATGAGTACGGTGGGGTGCATTTCAAAAAGACGGGAAAGGTCTTCGAAATCCATCTGATAACGGCACAGTTCCCGACACAAGCACCCTTCTTCCAAGAGCGTTTGGATATCTTCTTGCAGTTGCCAATCGGCGCTCCGAACGCGCTCGCGCACCTTGGCGCTTTCGGAAACAATGAGTAACGCGTCTTTTGCGTAGTCCAAAGCGGTTGCGGCTTCGGGGTAAATGAGCGGCAGATACCGATCGGGCGCTACGGGTTGTGTGCCGCCGCGCAAGCGGTGGGCGTCTTGCAAAAGATGCTCTCTAACAAGATCGGCGCGTTTTCCGCTAAGAGAGGCGGCGAGCGTTTCTAATTGTTTGCTCAATTCCTCGGCGGAATCGTATAAAATTTCGCAAGCGGGCGGGATTTCGACGGCGGACAGTGCGTCGGTGCGCCGTTGGGAGAGAATATCAAAATACGAAATGGTATCAACGGTATCGCCCCATAACTCAATGCGGATGGGCGAAGCGTTTTGTGCGGGATACACGTCAATAGTGCCACCGCGCACCGCAAATTGACCGGCACCCTCAATTTGATCGCAACGGGAATACCCCATGCGAGCGAGGGCGGCGGGCAGATCGTTTACAGGTAAGTCTTTGTCGCGTTCCAAACGCAGGGTGCGTGCGCGTAACGTTTCGGGCGGGACGGTGTAACTCATCACCGCATCAACGCCCGCAACAACCACAGAGTAGTCGCCGCTTACCATTTTGGAAAGCACACCCAGCCGCAGTTGTTCATATTCGCGTGAGGCGGTCTCGGTTTGCCTGAGCGATAATTCGCGCGCCGGCAACATAAGGGCATTTTCGCCGAGCGCCGCAAGATCCTCGCACACGCGGGTGGCCTCCGCTTCGTCTGCCACGACGAAAAACGCTTTGCGGCCCATGCGGGCGGCTAAAGCGTGTGTTAATAATACCTTATGAATGTGACCGGTGCCGGTCAGCAGGACGGGGGAGTGTCCCGCTTTCAAATCCTGCAAGACCGCTTTTAGGGTATCGAGTTCCGACAGCCCCGTTTCAAAAATTGACATTGTATCCTACCTTGAAAAATCGTTCATCGCTTTATCGATCTGTCCGTCTGCGATCAGAAGTGCCGCGTCGGCAGCATCTTTTGCCGCCTTGATAATGGCGGGTGCCTCTTCTTTGGTAAATCGGGAAAGGACCCATGCCGCCAGATCATATTCGGGATGCGGTTTTTGCCCCACACCGATCTTGATGCGCGGGAATTGTTCCGAGCCGCACAAGGTAATAATGCTGCGCATACCGCGTTGACCGCCGTCACTTCCCTTGCGACGGATACGGACGGTGCCGACGTCCAGCGTGACGTCGTCACAGATTACGACGCAGTTCTCCGGCGGCAATTTGTAAAAGGACAGCGCTTCCCGCACCGCCTCGCCGCTGTTGTTCATAAAGGTTTGCGGCATGAGCAACAAAAGTTTTTTGCCGTCCACGGTCATCTCGCCGCACAGCGATTTAAACTTGACGCGGTTGACCCGCACACCGCCGGATTCCGCCAGCGCTTCAATCGCGGCAAATCCTGCATTGTGCCGTGTTCCTTCATATTTTTTACCCGGATTGCCGAGCCCGACGATGATGTAATCGATGGGGCCCGCGGGTTTCGTCTTTTTGAAAAACATAGCATATCACCTACCAACATTATGGCAAAAAAGTGGCGGTTTTGCAAGCAGAATTTTGGCAGAAAAAACAGTCAAAGTTACCATAGTCGGCGCGTTTTACCGAAAAATACTGGTACAATGTCATAAAATTAAAAAAATAAAAAAAACTACTTTTCAAGTGCATAATATTTTGGTATAATATGGTCAGTTATGTTGACTATTCGGTCAGCATAGGAAAATCTTATCTGCAAATGTTAAAAAAATGTAGGAGGATGACTGTAGAATGAGTCAAAAGTATGTCTACCTGTTCAGCGAGGGTAATGCTACCATGCGTAACACCCTCGGCGGTAAAGGTGCGAACCTCGCCGAAATGACCGGCATGGGTCTGCCTGTTCCGCAGGGCTTCACCATCAGCACTGAGGCCTGCACCAAGTACTACGAAGATGGCCGCCGTATCAACGATGATATCCAGGCGGAGATCATGGAGTACATCGAGAAGCTGGAAGCGATCGCCGGCAAGAAATTCGGCGACAAAGAGAATCCGCTGCTCGTGTCCGTGCGTTCCGGCGCGCGTGCTTCCATGCCCGGCATGATGGATACCATCCTGAACCTCGGCTTGAATGAAGACGTTGTGGAAACCTTGTCCGCGAAATCGGGTAACCCCCGTTGGGCTTGGGACTGCTATCGCCGTTTCATCCAGATGTACTCCGACGTCGTTATGGAAGTCGGTAAAAAGTACTTCGAGGAACTCATCGATAAGATGAAAGAAGCCAAAGGCGTCACGCAGGACGTTGATCTGACTGCTGACGATCTGAAAGAACTCGCCGGTCAGTTTAAGGCCGAGTACAAAGCCAAGATCGGCGTGGATTTCCCGACCGATCCCAAAGAGCAATTGATGGGCGCTGTTAAGGCCGTGTTCCGTTCTTGGGACAACCCCCGCGCCAATGTGTATCGCCGTGACAACGATATTCCCTATTCCTGGGGTACTGCCGTTAACGTTCAGATGATGGCGTTCGGTAACATGGGCGACGATTGCGGTACCGGTGTTGCGTTTACCCGTGACCCCGCGACCGGTGAGAAGAAACTCATGGGTGAGTTCTTGACCAACGCACAGGGCGAAGACGTTGTGGCGGGTGTCCGTACTCCCATGCCGATCGCTCAGATGGCGGAGAAATTCCCCGAGGCGTTCAAGCAGTTCACCGAAGTTTGCCAGATCCTCGAAGATCACTATCGCGATATGCAGGATATGGAGTTCACCGTTGAGAACGGCAAGCTCTACATGCTGCAGACCCGTAACGGTAAGCGTACCGCGAAAGCGGCTCTGAAGATCGCTTGCGATCTCGTTGACGAGGGCATGATCACCGAGCAACAGGCGGTTGCCATGATCGATCCTCGTAACCTCGATACTCTGCTTCATCCTCAGTTCGATCAGAAAGCCCTGAAAGCGGCTACCCCCGCCGGCAAGGGTCTGGGTGCTTCCCCCGGTGCTGCTTGCGGCCGCGTGGTGTTCACCGCTGACGACGCTGTGGCTTGGAACGAGAAGGGCGAAAAAGTCGTTCTGGTCCGTCTTGAGACCTCTCCCGAAGATATCACCGGTATGAAAGCGGCTCAGGGTATCCTGACTGTTCGTGGCGGTATGACCTCTCACGCAGCCGTTGTTGCTCGTGGTATGGGTACCTGCTGCGTATCCGGTTGCGGCGAGATCAAAATGGACGAGGAGAACAAGAAGTTCGAACTCGCCGGCAAGGTCTACAACGAGGGTGACTATATCTCCATCGATGGTTCTACCGGTAACATCTACGACGGCATCATCCCGACGGTTGACGCTGAGATCGCGGGCGAATTCGGTCGCATCATGGCGTGGGCGGACAAGTATCGCCGTTTGAAGGTTCGCACCAATGCGGATACGCCTGCCGATGCGAAGAAAGCTCGCGAGCTGGGTGCTGAAGGTATCGGTTTGTGCCGTACTGAGCACATGTTCTTCGAAGAGGATCGTATTGCGGCATTCCGTGAGATGATCTGCTCCGACACCGCCGAAGAGCGTGAAGCTGCTCTTGCGAAAATTCTGCCCTATCAGCAGGGTGACTTTGAGAAGCTGTATGAGGCACTGGAAGGCTGCCCCGTTTGCATCCGTTTCTTGGATCCCCCGCTGCACGAGTTCGTTCCCACCGAGGAAGCCGATATTGCGGCACTCGCGAAAGCTCAGGGCAAGACCGTTGCGGATATCAAGAACATCATCGCTTCCTTGCATGAGTTCAACCCGATGATGGGTCACCGTGGCTGCCGTCTGGCTGTCACCTATCCGGAAATCGCGAAGATGCAGACCACCGCGGTTATCCGTGCTGCTATCAACGTGCAGAAAGCACATCCGGATTGGAACATGGTTCCCGAAATCATGATCCCGCTTACCGGTGAAGTGAAAGAAATGAAGTTCGTTAAGGACATCGTTGTGGCTACCGCTGACGCGGAGATCGCGGCTGCCGGTGTGGACCTGAAGTACGAAGTGGGTACCATGATGGAAATCCCGCGTGCTTGCCTCACCGCTGACGAGATTGCGAAAGAGGCCGAGTTCTTTTGCTTCGGCACCAACGACCTGACCCAAATGACCTTCGGCTTCAGCCGTGACGATGCCGGTAAGTTCCTCGGCGCGTACTACGACACCAAGATCTACGAGAGCGATCCGTTCGCAAAACTCGACCAGACCGGTGTTGGCTCGCTGATGAAGATGGCGGTCAAGATGGGTAAAGAGACCCGTCAGAACATTCACTGCGGCATCTGCGGTGAGCACGGCGGCGACCCGTCGTCCGTCGAGTTCTGCCACACCATCGGCCTGGACTATGTGTCCTGCTCGCCGTTCCGTGTGCCGATCGCTCGCCTTGCTGCTGCTCAGGCTGCTATCAAAGAATCTAAGTAATTAGATTTATAAAGCAAACTTATCGCCCTGCCGAACTCTCGGCAGGGCGATTTTTTACAATCGGTTCACTTTTTTATATATAAATATGTTACAATAAAAACATCATATTATAGTTCATCGAGGTGCAATATGAAAAAAATATTAGCGTGTTTTGTGGTGCTAACCCTTTTGCTTTCGGGTTGTCGTTCTAACGAACAAAAAAATGAAGGAACTCAAATCAACTTGTCCGATAACAAAATTACAGTTGACGGACAAGAGATTACAAGT
>JAFSCE010000023.1 GCA_017436915.1 Clostridia bacterium | reverse complement strand
TACAAAAACAACGACAACATTTATTTATGGTGTAAAACATTAGGGGCTCCCATGGCAGCACCCATAATTTCCCAATTTTAAGGGTCAAAAAAATTTTTTTGAGGAATTTTATGGTGTTCTCTTGACATTTTCCCCTGCTGCTGCGGATACCTTGTTTAAGTATTTGGCGGATACGGACACGCACCCGGAAGATTACGATTTTATTGCTACGGGCGATCTCGGCGCGGAGGGGAGCGCGTTATTCAAGACTTTGATGGCGCGTGACGGTGAGCGGCTCGGTGAGGAGTACCTGGATTGCGGATTGATGATTTATGATCGCGAACGCCAAGACGTTCATGCCGGCGGAAGCGGTTGCGGGTGTTCGGCGTCTGTCCTTTGCTCGCTGATTCTTGGTAACATGGAAAGCGGGAAATGGCGGGATGGGCTGTTTATTGCTACCGGTGCGATGATGTCACCGACTTCGTCCCAACAAGGGGAATCTATTCCCGGCATTGCGCATTTGATTCATCTCAAATGTGAATGAATATCCGCAACCTTTATGCTCGGATGTTGGAATATATTGGAACTCAACAAGCAATTTATTAAACTTGAGAAGCGGGTAAACAAAAACCGTGTAAAAATTTAAAAAACGGCAGGGGGATCCCTGCCGTTTTTTATGGGAACTATATATAAAAGCTGCGTTGACAATGATCAAGATATAACATATAATATTAGTTTAGGGATAGTGTAATTTTTCAGTGTGGAAAGGAGTGGAGTTTGTGCAAGGTGAAAATACTGTTTTAGTGCTTGACCAAAATGAAAATAATAACACTATACGGCTTTTAACCGTTAGCGAAAAGTCCATTCCCGATGAGCTTAACGGTGAAAGTGGTTTTCATATTTTCCACGTCCGTATGCTCACAGAATTGATTTTGAAGCAATTGAATGAAACGGGTGGTTATTCGCTATCCGACGAAGAAATTGACGCTATTTCCATTGCTTCATCCTTGCATGATATAGGAAAATCAAGAATTCCGAAAAGCATTTTGGATTTTCCCGGTAAGCTTTCTCCTTTGGAGTATGATATTGTAAAGAAGCACGCTGTTTTTGGTGCGGAAATTATCGATAACTGTCACTTTGACACGTTAAGACCCGAAATTAAAAACTATGCATCGCAAATCGCACGGTATCATCATGAGCGCTATGACGGAACCGGTTATCCTGATGGACTCAAAGGAGAGGATATTCCTTTGGCCGCTCAGGTCGTTTCCCTTGCTGACTCCTACGATGCGCTTACGAGTAACCGTAGCTATAAGGATGCCTTTTCACAAGACGTTGCCATTCAAATGATTTCAAGCGGTATGTGCGGAATTTTCAATGAGGATTTGATAGAAAGTCTCATGAAAGTTGTCAATCATAGTTCACTGGTGGCCTTGAGAGAATTACTCTATAAAAACAGGTCCGTTGTATCGGAATACAGAGGATTTGTTCCGGAGCGTGTTTTGTGTATTGGTAATACCGAATATCTTACCGAAGAGTTTATCGATGTGGCCTTTCCCGAAAGTAAGGTAACAGTTGTAGGGAATACAGTTCTTGGCTCTGTGGATAAAATTAAGCTTTTCCGTATTAAAAAGCCCTCTATAAAAGCCCTTTTTGAGACCTATGACTTTGATGCGGTTGTATATTTTTCGGGTGACCTTACTTATAACACTACCGAGAAAAACGATGCCGAGGAACTGCGTGAGGTTTTGGAATATGCAAAGGCGACAGACAGAAACATAAAAATCCTCTTCCTTTCCTCTTTGGATTCCTCTTTTACCGAGCAGACCGACAGAGCCATACTTTCTTCGGCAAAAGAAAGACTTTGTGAGTTTTATTCCAAAAATTCTTCGCTTGATATCAAGGTTGTGCAAATTCCATATTTGTATTCGGGTGTGTATGAAAAGGATTTCCTTTATAAGGTTTTTGAAGAAATACATAATAAGAAAACGGTTGTTTTAGAAGAAATACCGTCAGCAAAAATGCATTTTATATCACTTTCAGATCTTTCAAAGCTTCTTTCGAGAATTATAGATAACTGGAAGTGCCAAAGCGGTATCTTGTCGATTGGTGATGATTTTGAGATCACTTTTTCGGATTTTACCAAACAGATATGCGGTGTGTGTGACGAAGCAAAGTTTGATTTTACAGGCACACACGAAAGTGGAAAACTAACCGTCAATAACAAGGGCGTTCGTAATGAATACGGTTGGTTTGCTACCGTTTCACTGCTTGAGGATTTAGAAGAAGAATACACCCGCTATCTGGTGTCCAAGCAGGAAAAAACGCTCACACTGTGGCAGAAGATCAAAAAATGGATCGAAGAACACAGTTTGTTTGTCAAGATTGCGGAATTAATCCTGTTGTTCTTAATCACCGAACTGTTGTTGTTCTTCACCGATTCGGCTGTCATTTTCTCCATCGTGGATTTCCGCATGGTATACATCGTAGTAATGGCTACCGTTCACGGATTAAATTTCGGTTTATCGGCTGCAGCACTCAGCAGTATCTCGTGGTTGATTGCCAAGGTGGCGTCGGGCACCAATCTGCTTACTATCTTCTATGAGCCGACCAACTGGCTGGCATTTGTGTTTTTCTTCCTTGTAGGTGCCTTGTGTGGCTATATCAAGTTGCGCAAGGATGATACCATCCGTTTTGTCAGTGATCAAAACCGATTGTTGGAAGATAAACTGATCTTCACCAGAGATATCTATGAGGACACCTACCGCGAAAAGCGGGATCTCAAAAAACAGATCATCGGTTCCAAAGATAGTTTCGGCAAGATCTTTGACATTACCAGAAAACTTGACACGGTAGCACCGCAACTGTTGTATCTGCGGATCATGGAAACCTTTGAAGAGGTGCTGGAAAACAAAAATATTACCGTGTATTCGGTAAATAAGCAAAGCACGTTCGGACGCTTGGAAGTCGCCTCTCGTGATATCATTCAAACCGTTTCGCGTTCCATTTCCACCGAAACGTACCGCGAAGTCATTGAAAAAATACAAGGCGGTGAGATCTTCCGCAACACCGATCTCAAAGCGGATTTCCCGATGTACGCGGCAGGTGTGTACCGTGGCGATGAGCTGGTACTGTTAATTTTCTTGTGGCACGCCGACGTGGATCAGCGCTCGTTGTACTACGTCAACCTGTTCAAGATCCTGCGCGACTTAGTGCAAATGTCGTTGTTACGCGCGTTTGATTACAATCAGGCCGTTTACGAAAAGCAGTATTTGGCACGTACGCACATCATGAACGCGGAGACATTTGACGAGGTGCTCAAAAACTATGCGGCCCTTTCGGAAAAGAAGGTCTCTTCCTGTGTGTTGCTCACCGTGGATGCGGGCGGGCGCTCGTATGAGGAGTTGAATGCCCTCTTTGAACGCAAGGTGCGTGCAAACGATATTATGGGTGCCTCGGCGGACGGAAAGCTGCGCTTGTTGTTGTCGCAAGCCACCGAACGTGACCTGCCGTTCATTTTACCTCGTTTTGACGGTTTTGACGTTGAAGTAACCATTGTGTGATACTTTTTACGATATAGTAAGGAAAGAAGCAGCATGTGGACTATCCTTCTTCTTGTGGTGCATTTGATTGTCAGTGCACTCGTGTTTTTGGGGATTCGCTCCGAAATTTTAAAAGTACATAACTACATGTTTTTTGTCGCGCTGTTTCTGCCTTTCTGGGGCGTACTGACAGTGCTCGTTCTGCATTTTCAAATTTTGTTCCGTGCCGATGACGGTATCGACGTGGGAGTTGAAAAGTTGAAGCTGGAGTCCGAGCTTTACAAGAGTGTGACGATAGACGACGGAAAGATTGCAAACAGCACCGTACCGATCGAGGAGGCGCTTGTGGTAAACTCCGCCAAAGAGCGCCGCAGCATTATTATGGACGTGCTCAACGACAACCCAAAAGAGTACATTGAATTTTTGCAAAAAGCGGGAAACAACGAAGATACCGAAGTCGTGCACTATGCCGTGACTGCCATGGTGGAAATCTCCAAAGAAAACGACTATAAGCTGCAGGACTTTGAAAGACGGTATTCGCTGGACCCCGAAAATCTTCAGATACTGACAGAATACACCGATTTCTTGTGGAGTTGCCTTTCCCAAAACCTGATGCAAGGGCAGGTCGAAGTGCTTAACCGCCATTTGTTTTCAACTCTCATGCAAAAGAAACTGCAACTGAAAACGGGCAGTGTTGCCGATTTCAAACACGCCGTAGAGAATGAGTTGAAGCAAAAAAACTATACTGCTGCTTCCGTGCTGTTACGGCAGATGCGAACGCTTTATGACGACAAAGAGGACTATTATCTTTGCCGGATCGACTATTTGGCATCGCTCGGCAGAGGCGAGGATATCAAGGCACTTCTGAAAGAGATCAATAAAAAACACGTTTATTTGTCATCAACGGCAAAGGGGGCCTTAGCGTTTTGGGAAGATTAAAAGAGAAATTCGAGAATTTTCGATTTAAAGGTATTCTCGTAATCACACTGATCTTTGCCATCATTGCGGCGATTTTGCTTGTTGAACTCAGCGGTGTGCATTTTAATTATCGCCGACACACGCTGGACCTTCTGCCAAAAGAAAACGTCGTTACCAAAACGGACGCCTGCTGTGGGTTGGACGTGAATACGTTGCTCGTATACACGTCTGATAATAAAGCATCCGCGGACGCCTACGTCCAGTTCGACGTGATCCTTGCGGATATGAAGATCGGCACCCGTGTGGTGGATTTGTCCTTTACGACCGTACCGCTTTTGCAGGGCTATGATACGGTGATCGTGTTGCTCCAAGACCTATCATATTTGGGGAACGACGTGCTGACGTTGTGTAATTGGGTACGCGACGAGGGCGGTAACGTGTATTTTCCGTTAACACTCGAACAGAATGCGTATTCCGCCGTCGTCGAAAACAAGATCGGCATGGTGGCCTCGTTTAATTATTCTTTTGTTAACAGCATTTACGTACATTCCGATTTCATGATCGGCGGCGGCAAGGCGTACACCGTAACGGATGCGTACGATTCTGCTCGAACGGTGCAACTCAACCCCAAAACGACCAAGGTGCATGCCAGTTTGGATACCGAAAACGGTGTGCCGCTGATTTGGGAAGCGGAGTACGGCACAGGAAAATTCGTGGTAAACAACTTTGGCATGTGCGATAAAGCGTACCGTGGTTTCTTTGCTGCATCGCTTAGCTTGTTCGGTGACGTGTTCGCGTATCCCGTTATCAACGCGTCAACGTTCTATTTGGATGATTTCCCGTCGCAGATTCCCGAAGGAAACAGTGACTACATCACGCGTGATTTCGGTACCACCATTCGCGATTTCTATATCAACATTTGGTGGCCGGATATGATGAATCTGGCCGATAAATACGGTGTTAAATACACCGGCCTGGCGATTGAAAGTTATGATGACGCGGTAGACGGCACCACCGATGCAGCCCCCGATACCGGCACCTTTTTGAACTTCGGTAACATGTTGCTTCGCAAAGGCGGCGAACTTGGGTATCATGGGTATAATCACCAGCCGCTCGCACTCGGCAATAAAGATTACAACGATATTTACGATTATAAAACGTGGCAATCTACCGACGCCATGATTACCGCCTTTCAGCATTTGATCGATTTTTGCGACGAGCTGTTTCCGGACGTGCCGATGTCGGTATACGTGCCGCCCTCCAATCTGTTATCCGATGAAGGGCGGCAAATGTTGCTTCGAGAATTCCCGCACATTAAAACCTTGTCCGGCATCTATCTGCCCGACGACGTGTTAGACTTTGCGTTGCTGCAGGAATACGAAGTGGACGAAAACGGCGTTGTGGATCAACCCCGTATCATCTCCGGTTGTGATATCGATGATTTTATGACGATGGGTGCCATGTCGGAACTGAATTTACATTATATCAACAACCACTTCACCCACCCCGACGATGCGCTCGACCCCGAGCGTGGTGCACAGCTCGGCTGGAAAGAACTGTATAAGCGGTTTGACGGATATATGAACTGGTTATATTCGTCGGCACCGGAATTGCGGAATTTGAACGGCACCGAAACGTCGGCGGCGGTGCAGCGGTTTGTGGCGGTAACCCCTCACATCAACGTTGGCACCACCAATATGAAAATCACCATCGAAAATTTTTATGATGATGCGCAATTCTTGGTTCGCTTTAACGAAAAGAGGCCCGATACCGTGGTAGGCGGTAGACTGACCTCCGTTACAGGAAACTTATATTTGTTGGATGCGGATACGGATACCGTAACGGTATCTTTTAAGTAGGAGTATAACGTGAGAATTTGTTTGATTCTGGAAGGGTGTTATCCGTTCATCAAGGGCGGTGTTTCCACCTGGATGCATCAATACATAACCGAAATGCCGGAACATAATTCGTGTTGTGGGTGATCGGTGCCAAAGCAGAGGATAAGGATAATTTTCAGTATACGCTGCCGAAAAACGTGGTGGAAATACATCAGGTATTTCTGGATGATGCCTTGCGCGTCAAAGACAGCGGCATCTTCAACTATACGTTTAACGATGCCGAAATGCAGGCACACCGAGAACTGGTAACTTCCGGAAATCCAAACTGGGACTTGCTGTTTGATCTGTACCAAGTTAAGCAGATCAACCCCATGTCTTACCTGAAAAGCCAAAGCTTTTTGGAAACGCTTACCAAAACGTGTGAAGAAGAATTCCCCTTCATTGCTTTTTCGGATGCGTTTCATTCCGTTCGTTCACGGCTACTGCCGGTGCTGTACTTGATGGGTACCGAAGTCCCCAAAGCCGATTGTTACCATGCGATCAGCACGGGTTACGGCGGGTTACTGGCATCCATGGGCGCGTACATTTACAACAAGCCCTTGCTCCTAACCGAACACGGCATCTACACCCGCGAGCGCGAGGAAGAGATCATTCGTGCCAAGTGGGTGGAGCGAGCGTTCAAACCGCATTGGATCAATTTCTTCTATATGTTGTCCGACTTAATATACAAAAGGGCGTTTCGCGTCACATCGCTGTTCACACGTGCAATGCACACCCAGATCGACATGGGTTGTGCTCCCGAAAAATGCCGCGTGATTGAAAACGGTATCAGCTACGAACGCTTTTGCGATATCCCGCTTAAGGAAGACGACGGCAAAGTCGTGATCGGGGCGGTCATCCGCTTGGTGCCTATTAAGGACGTCAAAACGTTGATATACGCCTTCTTTGAATTGACATGCCGTATGGACAACGTGTTTTTGTACGTGATGGGCAACAAAACGGAAGACCCCGAATATGCCGCGGAATGCGAAGCGCTTGCCGCACAGTTGGGGTTAGGTGAAGATAAAATCGCCTTTACCGGGCCCGTCAACGTTGTGGAATATCTGGAAAAATGTGATTTTACGATCTTAACCAGTCTTTCGGAAGGACAACCGCTTTCGGTACTGGAATCGTTTGCGGCACATCGCCCGTGCGTAACCACCGACGTCGGTTGTTGCAGCGAGCTGATCAACGGCAAACCCGAAGACACGCTGGGAAAAGCGGGATATTTCGTCCCACCCATGCAACGCGAAAAGCTCGCCGATGCCATGGAAATGATGTGCGAGTCCGGCGACCTGCGCCGCGAAATGGGCGAGATCGGGCAACAGCGTGCCTACAAGTATTTTCGATACAATATCATGCTGACAAAATACCGAGATTTGTATAAAGAGGTGGAAACCGAGTGGCAGGCATCGGCTTTGAACTAAAAAAACTGTTCCATAAAAAAGGTGTGCTCAACACCGCCAAGGCCTACGGTTATGCAACCGTCATTTGTGCCGGCCCGATGCTGCTCGGCGTGATCCTGCTTCTCGGCATCATGGCGCTGTGCACCGCATTTGAGGTGGCAACGCATACGCGTGAACTTTTGATCTGTATGATCACCTACACCTTGCTTGCGTCGGTCACGGTTTCTTCGTTTTTCTCCATGGTGGTCACCCGCTACGTGGCAGATATGCTGTTTGAAGAAAAAAATCACGCGGTGTTGCCGTGCTTTTGGGGTTCCACCGTCATTATGATGGCGGTCGGCAGTGTGCTGTACGGCATTTTTCTCTTGTTTTCCGGTGCCACCTTGTTTCAAGGGCTTTTATGCTTTGTACTGTTTAACGAACTCATTATCGTATGGAATGCCATGAGCTTTCTCTCCGCTATCAAGGATTACCGTGGCATTTTCCTTTCGTTCCTCACATCCGTTGCCGTGGCGATCGCGCTGGGCGCCTTGCTGTTATGGCTTCGTTTACCCGTTGTGGAGGCACTTCTTTTTGCGGTGTCGGTCGGATACGGCGTAATGCTCGTTTGGAACGTCATTTTACTTCATCGCTATTTCCCGCATACCGACCTCGGCGCGTTCACCTTTTTAAGATGGATCGATGCCTTTTTACCGCTTGCTCTTTCGGGACTGTTCATGAACATCGGTATGTTTTCACACTTGGTGATCATGTGGTTTTCGGACATTCGCGTACACGTTCACGGGTTGTTTTACGGAGCTCCGTGGCACGATGTTCCGGCGCTTCTCGCGTTTATGACCGCTTTAATGACAACCGTAAACTTCGTCGTTTCGGTGGAAGTCAATTTTTATCCCAAATATCGTAACCACTACAGTCTTTACAACGATAAAGGTACCATTAAAGATATTTTACAATCCGAAAAAGAAATGCTCGGCACACTTAAAACCGAGATTTTCTATACCGCACTCAAGCAACTGTTGTTTACTGCCGCCTGCATTGCCTTGGGCGGATATTTGCTGGATTTGTTACCGCTCGGCTTCAACGAGATCATGCGCGGCTATTTCCGCACGCTTTGCGTAGCATACGGTTTGTATGCCATCGGTAACATGTTAATGCTCATCTTACTGTATTTCACCGATTATAAAGGGGCTTGTTTAACCACCGCCTTGTTTGCGGGCTGCACCATCGTGTTCACGCTGGTATCTCTATTGTTCCCGAACGTGTATTACGGGTTCGGATTTTTGCTCGCTGCGATGGCATTTGTGATTGCGACCGCCAGACGGTTGGATTATTTTACCAAGCGGTTACCGTATTATATTTTGTCGGTGCAACCGTTGGTCGCCGAGGACCGCTCGGGAAGATTCTCACGGCTCGGTGTCTTTTTGGAAGAACGGTTTGAAAGGAGATAGTATGGGAATGAAACGCATTTTGGCGCTTGTATTAACAGCGCTCCTCGTGTTGGGTACGGTTTGTGGCTGTGCCCCGTCTACGCAGTCGGTCGGCTCGCAGTTCGGTACCGAGATCGACAAGCAAGAGATCCAAGATGAAATGGGTATTCATTTGCGCGACAAAGATCTGTTGTACGACATGTACGACGACACCGAGATCGTCACGATGTACCTAACCGTTTCCCGTGGTAACGAGGGTGAGGGCACCGATCATACGTGGGAAGAGATCAATACCTATTCCGCGTACGATTACGATCGCATGGGCGTTGACCGCTATAAAGTGGCAGGGTTGTTGCAGGTTGGCGACAAAAACGGTTTGATCCCGGGCGAATTCGGTTACGGACAAGTCGCGTCTAACTGTACCGTTCAGATCCGCGGCCAGTCTTCCAGCCGAAATCCGCAGAAAAACTACAAAATTGCCATCAAAGAAAACAAGGGCGATTGGCGGGGACAAACCACCATCGCACTCAACAAGCACCAAGGTGACGGTCTGCGTTTCCGCAATAAGTTAGCATTTGACTTACTGACCCACGTGGAAGAATTAATGGGTTTGCGCACCACCTTCGTGCGCTTGTACGTTAAGGATACCACTGCAGGCGATAACGCTAAATTTGAAAACTACGGTATTTACACACAGGTTGAACAACTTAATAAAACTGCCCTAAAGGCACACGGCTTGGATAATCGCGGACATCTTTATAAGGTGAACTTTTGTGAGTTTTATCGGTATGAAGACACCATCGTGCTAAAAGACGACCCGCGGTATGATCTCAAAAAATTCGAAGAGATTTTAGAGATCAAAGGCGACGATGACCATACCAAGCTGATCAAGTTGCTCGAAGAGGTCAACGATTTCTCAAAACCGATCGAAGACATCCTCGCCGAAAAATTCGACATGGAAAACATCGCCTATTGGATGGCGTTTAACTTGATACTCGGCAACGTCGACACCCAAAGCCGTAACTTCTATCTATACAGTCCTCAAAACGTCGACCGCTGGTATATTTTGCCGTGGGATATGGACGGCTCCTTAGCGCGTACTGAGTATAAGATTGTCGGTCGTGAAGATTACGAGGGTTGGGAAAGCGGTGTCAGTAACTATTGGGGTAACGTGTTGTTCCAACGCTGCTTAAAATCCGAATCTTTCCGCAAAGCATTGGACGAAGCGATGAAAGACTTAAAAGAACTGCTGACTCCGGAGCTTGTGGATTCGTACGTAAAACCGTATGCCAAATTGCTCAAGCCCCTGATCTATTCCGGTCGTGACTTAACTTATGCGCGGCTGACACCGGCGCAGTACGACAGAGTGGTGAACAGCATCAACGCAGAAATCGCCGATAACTATGCACGGTATGAAGAATCACTCAAAAAACCAATGCCGTTCTACATCGGTGTTCCGAAGAAAAAGGACGATGGATACACGGTACAGTGGGAGGGCTCGTTTGATTTCAACGGTGAGGATATCACCTACACCTTTGAGCTGTCCCGCAACTATCGGTTTACGAGTACCCTTGTAAAGGAAACAGGGCTTTCTATCCCGACGATTAAGCTGAACAAGCTGCCTGCCGGTCAGTATTTTATGCGCGTGACCGCCACCAATGAAAGTGGGCAAAGTCAAGTGGCGTTCGACAGTTATATTTTGGAAAAAGGAAAAATATACGGTACCAAGAGCTTCTACGTGGATAAGAAGGGGAACGTTGCGGAGGACGTCTATGTCGAAAGCTGAACGATATCGTAACGAGTGGAAATACCTGATCGATACCGCTCAGAAACAACTCATCTGCCAGCGGTTAGATCCTATGCTAAAGCTTGACAAACACGCCAAAAACGGCGGATATATGCTGCGCAGTCTGTATTTTGACGATTGTTATAAATCGGCGTACGAAGAAAAGGACGCAGGCGTTCTTCGGCGAAAAAAATACCGTATTCGTATCTACGATTGCGGCGACAGCAGTATCAAGTTGGAACGCAAAAAAAAGTTCGGTGCTTATATCTTTAAAGAAGCGGCATCGCTTACCAAAGACGAGGTCTATAAGATCCTCGAGGGGGATTATGAATTCCTCTTACACAGCGACCAACCGCTGTGTCGGGAATTTTACGTGGAGTGTGTCAGCAACATGATGCGCCCTCGCACCATTGTCGATTACGACCGTGAACCGTGGGTGTTGGACGAGGGAACGGTGCGCATCACCTTTGATATGGACGTGCGTGCCGCCGTGGGCAGTTTCGACATTTTCGATCCCACATTACCAACCCTATCGGTGCTGGAACCGGGCAAATGCGTTATGGAAGTCAAATTCACGGAATTCCTTCCGCAGTTTGTTAGAGAACTTCTACCCGACAGAGCGTCAGAATTCACGGCCGTTTCCAAATACGTGCTGTGTTATGAAAAAACCGAGTACATGAACAGTTTCAAATACTGGTATGAAAACTAATCGGAGGGGATTTATATGAGCGTTCAGGATTTTATTAAGAATTCCATACTGGAATCGGGTGCTTTTGATGGTGCAAGTCTTACGACGATTGCACTGGGCTTGATAACCGCCGTACTGATGGGAGCGGTCATCTATTACGTTTACAGCAAATTCTACGTCGGCGTTATTTATTCCAGAAGCTTTGCCATCACCTTGGTCGGTATGACGGTGCTGACCGCCATGGTTACACTCGCCATCAGTACCAACATCGTGATCTCCCTTGGTATGGTCGGCGCGTTGTCCATCGTGCGTTTCCGTACCGCGGTAAAGGACCCCTTGGATCTGTTGTATTTATTCTGGGCCATCACAACAGGCATTACGTCGGGGGCGGGCATGTATTTGCTGGTATTGGTAACGGCCGTTGTGATGATCGGCATGGTCATTTTGTTCTACCACAAGCAGCAAAAAGGTCGCATTTACATCGCCGTCATTCACTATGTTGGCGACGAGGTCGGCGACATGGTCATTCGCGCGTTTGGCAAGATGAAGTATTTTGTTAAATCAAAAACCGTCCGCAAAGGTAAAACCGAAATGGCGGTCGAAGTATATTGCAAAGACAACGATCTGTTTTTCCTCGATAAAATCCGCGATATAGAGGGTGTCGACGACGCCACTCTTATCCAGTATAACGGTGAATATCATGGATAAATTTTTAAAAACAAGTGACGGGTTCGACACAACGTTAAAGCTCATTGAAACCATCAATCGCTCTACCGACGACTATTTGTTTATATGGGATATCGGTGCGGATACGCGGTGGTTTTTCGGCGATATCGATATCTACTACGATATCCGTAAAGACGGCAGTAACACAAATAGCACACCCGACATGATGCGGATTATCTACCCCGCCGATCGTGATGCTGTTTTAGCAAGTCTTACCGATATTAAAAACGGTAAAAAAGACACGCACAACATGGATTACCGTTGGGTCAACCGAAACGGGGAAAAGGTGTGGATCAATTGCCACGGCACGGTGATTCGCGACGACAGCGGAAAACCTCACCTGATGATCGGCAGAGCATCAGAGGAAAACCTGCGGCATTTATACAACCCTCTCACCGCACTGTGGAACAAAAACAAACTTCGCCAAGATCTTAAAAGTGTTCTCGAAACAAGCCAAGGTTATCTGATGTTTTTGGATATTGATGGTCTTGCGGCAATCAATTTATCCCACGGTCGTGAATACGGCGACGCACTTTTGAAAGAAATTGCAGAGCTGCTCGAAAACGCCACCCGTGTTAAGGCGGCGTATCATGTGGACCACAATTATTTTGCCCTAATCGTGGATGCCGTTTCGGAAGAGGACGTGCGTGCGATCTTTGAAACCATCAAAGAATCCATGATTGAAAAATGCACCTTTACCGCCGGTGCGGTGCCGATCGACAAAGCCCTGTTCTATGATGAAACACAACTGCTCGATTCCATCAACATGACGCTCAAAAAAGCAAAGAACATTTCCAATAACCGCATTGAATTCTTCTCCTCCGAAGATCTCAGCCGAAAAATTTCAACACTTGCTTTACTTGAAGAACTCAAAGCCAGTGTTGAAAATGGGTACAAGGAATTTGAAGTTCACTATCAACCGCAACTTCATGCCGGAAATTATGAAATTTACGGCGTTGAAGCACTGCTTCGCTATCATTCCAAAACACGCGGAAAAGTGTTCCCCGATGAATTTATCCCCGTGTTGGAGCAATCGGGACTTATCAAAGACGTGGGGCTTTGGGTGCTGCGAGAAGCGGTTAGCCAATGTAAAAAATGGAGGGAAATCTTACCCGAACTGCGCGTCAGCGTAAACTTTTCGGCGCTTCAGTTTGAAGATGCCTTTTTAGCCGAAAAAGTGATCCGTACACTCCGTGAAGTCGGTTTGCCGAGCGAGGCGTTAACGATTGAGATCACGGAGTCCATCGAACTGCATAGCAGCGAGCAGCTCATCAACACGATGAAAGAACTTCGCGCATACAATATGCATTTTGCAATCGACGATTTCGGCACGGGATATTCCAATCTGGGGTATCTCAAGCAATTGAACGTAGACGAGATCAAGATCGATCGCGTATTCGTCAGCGGAATTGAAAAAGATACGTACAATCACAAACTCGTCAGTAACGTCATTGAATTTGCCAAAGGTAATGCTATCCGCACCTGCTGCGAGGGTGTGGAAAGTGCCCGTGAACTGGCAATTCTGGAATTGTTGCTGCCCGACGTTATTCAAGGGTACTTGTTCGATAAACCCAACACCGCGGATGCGATTGAAAAAGCATATATTGACCCCACCACCAACGAATACCAAGAGCGTCTTAAATTCCTTGAAACAATTTATGAATTTAAGGCAAAAATGGGAATTTTACATTTTGACCCAAAAGATATTTTGCGTGAAAACGGTGTCGGCCTTTGGATGATGCGCATCGGCAAAGCAACTGCGCATCGCGAGCTCCACGTGGATGAAACAATGGAGCAGATCATGGCAGCAGACGTGAAGTATACCCCTGCAGAGTGGTATGCATATTATATGTCTAACATTCACCCGGATTTTGCGGAAGAAGTATACGAAAGTATTAAAACGATGGTTGAGTGCGGAAACGCTATTCAAACGGAGTTCCCGTGGCTACATCCTTCGCTGGGAATGGTCACGGTGCGTTTTAGCGGAAAGCGCGTAAACGATGCCGACGGTATGATCGTTTTGGAAGGGTATTGCAAACTTGTCCCCACAAAAGGAGAACAGAACACATGAAGTCCATTAAGAATAAAATTTTGATCGTGGTGATTTCGGGATTGCTGGTGATCACCGCTGTTGTTTCGGCCATTGCTGTTAACATGACACACGAGATCATGCACAAAGACGCGGACAGGATTCTCAACAACGTCACACAAAAAGAAGCAGCACTGATCAATGATTCGCTTGGTGACATCAAAAAATCCGCCGCCGTTATGGCGCATTATGCTAATACCGAGATACAATCGGTTACGCAACTGACGGATGTCGATTTTCGGGCGAAATACGTCGAGAAAGCTCAAAAAATGTTTTCGGAGATCGCGCTTAACACCAACGGCGCAGAGGGCTTTTTCATGCGTCTGAATCCGAAATATACCGATAGCAAAACCGGCTTTTATTGCGTGATCGAGAACGGTTCCACCAAAAATATGCCGGTCACGGATCTTTCCAAATACCCCGAAAACGATGTTAAAAACGTTGGCTGGTATTACACGGCGATCCAAAAAGGCGAGGGCACGTGGTTAGACCCCTACTATTTCCCCGGTCATGATATGCAAATGATCTCCTATACCATCCCCGTATATGCAAATTCCGAATTGGTCGGTGTTATCGGGTTTGATATGAATTTCGGATATTTGGTGGATAAGATCAACAACATTTCGGTGTACGAGCACGGCTCAGCAGTGTTGCTTTCGAGCGATACCCAAACCGTCTATAATCAAGTGGAATCGGCAGATACCAACAACCCGCACACCAAAGCCACTGCCACGTTGCTCAACGGCATGAAGTTGGAATTGCGTGCGGATTATAAGGACATTCAACACGAAATTCATCCCATGCTCAGAAAGATCGTCTTTGCTTTTTTGATCGTGTTGTTCTTCTCCATTCTGTATACGATTTTTGTAACACACCGTATCGTGCGTCCGTTAAAGCAGTTAACGAAGGCGGCGGAAGATCTTTCCGAAGGGATCAACGAGGCGCAATTAGCCAACATCCCGGTGAATTCCAAAGACGAGGTCGGCACACTGTCCCGTGTGTTAAGTACTACCTACGAGAAAATTCAAGAGTATACCACCTATATCAACGCGTTGGCTTATCGCGATTCGCTGACAGGTATTAAAAACAGCACTGCGTATACCGAAGCGATCGCAGAGCTCAATAGAGAAATCAATTGCAATAACCCGCAGTTCGGTGTGGTGGTAGCAGATATCAATAACCTGAAAGAAACCAACGACCGCTATGGGCACGATGTCGGTAACGATTTGATCGTACATACGGCGCGCATCCTGATGGAGACGTTTAAAAACAGCGTCGTGTTCCGTATCGGCGGTGACGAGTTTGCGGTGTTGCTAAAAGGTGATGACTATAAGCAATACCACGACTTATTGGAAAAATTGGACGATGCCTACGCGCACGACGTTATCACCGTATCTGATAATCGAGTACCGGTTTCGGTAGCGCGCGGCGTGGCACTGTATGATCCCAGCATCGACAACATATACGAAGACGTATTTGCTAAAGCGGACCACGCCATGTATATGAACAAAGAGAAAAGAAAAGCAGCTTTGGCATAATAGCGCTAAACGTTTCGTAAAAATAGTAAACATAAAAAATAACCGCATGCCGGCATGCGGTTATTTTTTTGTGCTGTGATCGACGTGAAAGCAACCGCTTTGTTACACTTGCAAGCTGCTTGTGTTTACGACGAGTTGTGGGAAGGTGCACAAAAAATGATTCCCGGGAGACTACGGTTTTTGCTACCGACGATGTCGTACCAACAAGGCAACTCTATTCCCTGTACCGTGCGTTTGTTTTAGTTTAAATGTGAATGAATATCCTTAAAAAGCATTGCTAGTTAGAATTTATTGTGTTATACTAAAAATAAAGAGTATGCGGGGGAGGAATCGTTCATGGCACGCAATCGTGTGAAACTGACTATCTGCGGATCGGAGTTTATGCTTTCTTCGGATGAGTCGGTGGAGTATATGGAAAAATTGGGCAAAGAAGTTGACCGTGAGATCCGTCAGCTGATGGAGGATAATCCCCGTATGTCCATGAATATGGCGGCGGTGCTTACCGCTATCAACAATGCCGACCGTTCCCACAAGTCGGAGGCGACCGCAGATCATCTGCGCACGCAAGTGACCGAGTATTTGGAAGAAAACAAAGCGCTGCGTGCTGAAATGGAAGCGCTGCGTCGGTTGTATTCGTGATGACGGAGTTGTTAGCACCTGCCGGTTCTTGGGAAGCGATGGAAGCCGCCGTCCGTGCCGGTGCGGATGCGGTGTATCTGGGTGTTGGCTCGTTTAATGCGCGCCGCCATGCTCAGAATTTTTCTTTACAAGCCAATACCGATGCCACCCCCTCGCTTCAAGAGGCGGTGGCTTTTTGTCATGCCCGTGACGTGAAGGTATACGTGACGCTCAACACGCTGGTACTGGATCGTGAATTGCCCGATGCGCTGAAGATCGCGAAAACCGCGTGCGAGTGCAGCGTTGATGCGTTGATTTTGCAGGACCGCGGTCTTGCTCGCCGTATTCATGCTTGTGCGCCGACCATGCCGTTGCACGCCTCTACGCAAATGACCTGCCATACTCCGTCAGGCGTTGAACAACTGCGCGATTTGGGCTTTTCTCGCGTGGTGCTCGCACGTGAGATGACCAAGCAGGAGATTGCCGCGTGTGCGGGTCTCGGGTGCGAATTGGAAGTGTTTGTGCACGGTGCGTTGTGCATGTCGGTGTCGGGTCAGTGCGAACTATCCGCCATGCTGGGCGGTAGAAGCGGTAACCGTGGGTTATGTGCACAGCCGTGCCGTTTACCGTTTGCGGTGGGGCACCGTCCCGATGTAGACGAAACGGCGCTGAGTTTAAAAGATAACTCGCTCTACGGGCACATTCCCGAATTGACAGAGTTGGGGATTGCTTCACTTAAAATCGAGGGACGGATGAAACGCCCCGAATACGTTGCCGCCGCCACCGCCGTGTTACGCGATTTGTTGGACGGTAAAAAGCCGGACGTGCAAACGCTTGACGATCTGCGCGCGGTGTTTTCACGCACCGGTTTTACCGATGGATATTTTACCGGTATGCGCGATGCCGAACTGTTCGGTAAGCGCCGCTTGGAGGACATTGCCCCGCCGGCGGTGCTCAACCGTTTGGCGCATTTGTATAGCCGCGAGCGGCAATCGGTGCCAATTACTTTGACGTTAACTGCCGATCCGCTGACACTGGTGGCAGAGGATCGTGACGGGCATACCGTAACGGTTACCGATCAGGTTGCACCGAAGATGGACAGCGTCTTGGATGCCGATCGTTTAATTACTGCTTTACAAAAGACCGGGGGTACACCGTTTTCGGCTGTTGCTACTGCCGAGCCGGCGGCAGTGCCGTTATCCGCCGTGAACGCGTTGCGTCGGCGGGCGTTGGAGGAATTGCTCAGCGTTCGCTCACAAACGACGCCCATTCCGTTTGAGGATAAAACGTTGCCGACTGCCCTTTTACCGAACGTTTTTTTGCACGGACTGGTGGCGCGGGTGGAATCCCTGGAACAGATCCGCGGAGAAGCAGATGCGTGGATCGTGCCGCTGGGTAAACGCCCCCAAGTTCCGTTTTGGGGTGTGGAAATTCCGCGTGGATTATTTGGCAGAGAAGCGATTGTGAAGCGGCAACTGGATCGTGCCGCCGCGGATGGCGCATCGTTTGCTTTGTGTAACACGGTCGGTGCGATTCCGCTTGCCAAAGCGGCGGGGCTTGCACCGGTTGCAGGTGCCTTTTTACATATCATGAACAGCGAGTCACTCTCCGCCATCGCCGAGGATGGTGCCAAAGCGGCGATTCTTTCTTTTGAACTCACCTTTCCACAGATGCGGTTTGCTGAAGGAAAGGGGTGTGTTGGCTTGTTTGCTTACGGCAGACAGCCGCTCATGCTGTTGCGGGCGTGCCCCGTATCGGCAGCGGTTGGATGCTTGTCGTGTGGCGGCAGCAGTACCCTGACGGATCGGCGTGGTGCCGAATTTCCGGTACGCTGTGCGGGTGAATGCAGTGAACTCTTAAATGCCGTGCCGCTCTATTTGGCGGATATGCTCCCTGCACTACCGACACACGATTTTCTGTATTTGCATTTTACGGATGAAGCGCCTGCCAGGGTGTCCCGCGTGTTGGATCAGTACCGAAACGGCGGTAAACCGCCCGCCGATTTCACGCGTGGGTTGTATAAGCGTGGTGTCTTATAAAAAGCGCCTCCCGCCAGGGAGGCGCTTTTTTACTGTAATTGTTCGCGGATGACGGCGGCGACCGTTTCTGCTTGTTCTTTTACAAGTGCCGGATCATCGCCCTCTGCCATCACACGGATGAGCGGTTCGGTGCCGGAGGGGCGCACCACGATTCGACCGATGCCGTCCAGTGCTTTTTTGGAACTCGCCATGGCTTTCTTGATGGCACTGTTCGTATAAAATTGAAGTTTTGCTTCTGCCGATACGGTAAGGTTGATGTTAAGCTGCGGGTATTTTGTCATAATGGCGGCAAGTTTCGAAAGCTTTGTACCGCTTCGTTTGAGATAGGATAACAGTTGGATCGCGGTCAGTTGACCGTCGCCGGTAGTGGCGAAATCGCGGAAAATCACGTGCCCCGACTGTTCGCCGCCAAAGGAAAATTCACCGAGAAGCAGTTCTTCCAGCACATAGCGGTCGCCGACTTTAGTGGCGATAAACTGCAGGTCATTCTGTTTGCAGAATTTGCTGAAGCCGAAATTCGTCATGATGGTGCCGACAACGGTATTACCCGATAATTTCCCGCGTTCTTTCATATCCATGGCGCAGATCGCCATGATTTGATCGCCGTCGACCTCGTTGCCGTTTTCGTCCACGCACAGGCAACGGTCAGCATCGCCGTCGAACGCGATGCCGAGGTCCAAACCATTTTCGACAACGTATTTTGCTAAGCTATCCAAATGGGTGGAACCGCAGTCGCGGTTAATGTTGATGCCGTTCGGCGTGTGGTGCAGAAGATGCACATCGGTGCGCAGTTCGCGGAACAATCGCTCGGCTGTGACGGATGCCGCACCGTTGGCACAGTCGACCGCAATACGCATTCCGTCCGGCGCGTACAGCACGGTGCTTTTGAGGTGATCAATGTAATCTTTTGCAGCGTTTTCAGCTACCGTTACCCGACCAATATCACCGCCGATCGGGGCGGGGAAGACTGTCTCACCGTCCAGCACGATCTGTTCGATCTCTTCTTCCAAGGCGTCGGGTAGCTTATATCCATCGCCCGAGAAAAGTTTAATGCCGTTGTATTCGGCGGGATTGTGTGATGCGGAAATCATAATACCTGCGTCCGCCTTGTATTTACCGACCAAAAATGCGACGGCGGGAGTGGGAATTACACCAAGGCGGATGACGTCGGCGCCTACGGCGCACAGTCCCGAAGTCAGCGCGGCATCCAACATATCCGAAGAGGCGCGCGTGTCCGAACCGATCAAAAATACCGGGCGTCTGCGCCCGTCTTTGGCGAGTACCAGAGCCGATGCTTTCCCGATGCCGTATGCCAATTCACATGTTAGTTCAGTGTTCGCAATTCCGCGAACGCCGTCTGTCCCGAATAATCGTCCCATCTTATTCGCTCCGTTTCTGCACAATTTCTTGTGCATTTTTATAAATGTGCCGTGCAGGGATCACACCGCGTACGGAAGAAAGCGGATATACCTGTGAGCCCTTTCCGATCACCGTGCCGGGGTTTAAGACGCTGTTACAGCCAATCTCAACGTAGTCACCGAGCATGGCACCGCACTTTTTAAGCCCCGTTTGGGCGCACTCGTCGCCGTTTCGGATGACGACGAGCGATTTATCACTCTTGACGTTCGAGGTGATCGCTCCTGCACCCATGTGTGCCCGATGCCCCAAAATGGAATCCCCGACGTAGTTGTAATGCGGCACTTGCACGCCGTCAAACAAAATGACGTTTTTAAGCTCAGTGGAATTGCCGACAACCGCGTGCTTGCCGATGAGCACGTTACCGCGGATGAAAGCGCCCGGACGCACTTCGGCGGCCTCGTCGATAATGCACGGACCCAGAATTGTTACATTTGGGTACATGTTGGCTGATCGTGCGATCCAGATGTTCTCACCACGTTGTTCAAACAATTCGTCCGGAAGCGTTTTTGCTAATTGCAGGAGATGTTCGCCGATATGCGGTAAGGCGTCCCACGGGTGTTGGTATCCCGACAAGTACCTGCCCGCGATGCTTTTGGACAGATCAAATAATTCGTTGGTGTAGATCATATTTTTGCCTCCTATCTCGAATAGTGTATGCCGGAACAGGCGCATTATATCGATAACGGAAGAAAATTTTTAATGAGATCTCAAATCTTGACGACGAGGGTAAAAACCGATATACTAAAGGGGAAAAAGAGGTGGGAAATATGGCAAAACAGTGGCATACGCTGATTATTGGCGGCGGCGCGAGCGGGCTCGCGGCGGCGGTGTTTTGTGCACGCAGTATCGGAGGCGAGCAGGTTATCCTGTTGGAAAAATCCCCGCGTGTCGGCAAAAAGTTACTGGCTACCGGTAACGGAACCTGCAACATCACCAATCGCCATGCTGACCTCTCGCACTATCACGGTGCGGATGCGTCCTTTGTCGCCTCCGTGCTGGATGCCTTCCCGCCTCAGGCGTGTATTGACTTTTTTGAATCACTCGGTGTGGTTTGCTCCTCGCGCGAAGAGGGGAGAGAATACCCGCTTTGTGAGCAGGCGGCTGCTGTGCTGGATTGCCTGCGCTTGGAATTAAAAACGTTAGGTGTCACCGAACAGTGCGATACGGCGGTGACTGCCATTCGCCCCGAAAACGGCGGATTTGCCGTTGTGACCGCCAACGAAACGCTGTATGCGAAACACGTGATCTTGGCAACCGGCGGTGCAGCGGCACCGTCGCTCGGCGGCTCGGCAGAGGGATATACACTGGCAACTGCACTCGGTCACCGTAAGACGCCGCTGTTTCCGTCGATCGTGCAGGTAAAAACCGACACGACGTTTGTGAAAGCCATGAAAGGTCTTCGTACCGATGCGACCGTGTCCTTTGTGCAGGACGGCAAACCGCTTTGCAGGCGCACCGATGAATTACTGTTTACCGAATACGGCATTTCCGGACCTGCTGTGATGCAGATCTCGCGTGTCGTCGGTGATTGGGAACGTCGAAAGAACGGTACGATGGAGGCGGTTATCGACTTGCTTCCCGCTTTGTCGGAGGAGGCGTTGATGGCACAGCTTGCCACCCGTCCTGCCCGCACGGCAGAGGATTTCTTGACGGGATTGTTACATAAACGCATTGGACAGACAGTGTGCCGTGCAGCGGGCTTGTCGCTTGGTGACACGGTAACGGATTACCGCCGTTTGGCAGCGACGATTAAGCGATTTACGGTTAAGGTGATCGGAACGCAGGGCTTTGGTGGCGCGCAGGTAACCGCCGGCGGAATCGATACGCACGATATAGACCCCATTACCTTGCAATCCTGCCTTGTGCCGCACTTGTATCTGATCGGAGAGGTGTTGGACGTGGATGGCGATTGCGGCGGATACAATTTGCATTGGGCGTGGGCATCCGGCTACGCGGCAGCACGGGCGGTGAGTCAATGATCAAAGTGGGCGGTATTAAATTACCGCTATCATACACGGACGACGATCTGCGCCGTGCCGTTGCCCGAAAGCTAAAGATCGCGGCAGAGAAGATTACCGACTGCCGTTTGTACAAGCGCTCGGTAGATGCACGCCGCAAGGACGCGGTTTCGTTTCAAATTACGGCAGCGGTTAGCGTTGCCGCTGATGAGGCGGCATATTTGCGTTTGCCGGACGTATCGCCGCTGTTGCCGACCGTTCTGGATGTTCCGAACGTGGCAAAGGCAACCCTCCGCCCCGTGGTGGTGGGAAGCGGTCCGGCGGGGCTGTTTGCAGCTCTGATCTTAGCGCGTGCCGGCTTGCAGCCGCTCGTTCTTGAACGCGGTGAATCGGTGGAAGAACGCCGTTTGGCGGTGGACTTGTTTCGCCGTACCGGTGTGTTGGATCCCCATTCCAACGTTCAATTCGGCGAAGGCGGTGCCGGCACGTTTTCAGACGGTAAGTTGAATACCGGTATTAAAGATCCGCGGATCCGTTACGTGCTGGAAGAATTGGTTTTAGCCGGTGCACCTCCTGAGATCCTGTGGCAAGCAAAGCCCCATGTTGGCACCGATAAATTGTGCGTGGCGGTGCGCGGCCTGCGTGAGCGCATTCTGGCGCTTGGCGGAGAAGTTCGCTTTGGGGCTACCGTTACCGATCTTCATATCGAACGGGGGATGTTGCGCGGTATTACCGTGAACGACCAAGAAGAAATCGCTTGCACGCACTTGATCCTTGCCGTTGGTCACAGCGCGCGCGATACGTTCGCGATGCTGTTAAGTCGTGGTATCGCAATGGAGAAAAAGCCGTTTGCGGTGGGTGTTCGTATTGAGCATCCGCGTCGCATGATTGATCGCAGTCAATACGGTGGGTTTGCCGATCATCCGGCACTTGGAGCGGCGGACTATAAACTTGCTTGTCATTTGGAAAACGGCAGAAGTGTCTATTCGTTTTGCATGTGCCCCGGCGGGGTGGTGATTGCCGCTGCATCGGAAGAGGGTGGCGTGTGCGTTAACGGTATGAGCGAGTTTGCGCGCGATGCGGAGAATTCCAACAGTGCGTTGCTTGTGAACGTTACTCCCGATGATCTGCCGGGTGAGTCCCCGCTTGCGGGCGTTGCCTTGCAACGGCAGATGGAACAAGCGGCATTTGTGCTTGGCGGCGGCGATTATCGTGCCCCGATTCAGTTGGTCGGTGACTTTTTGACAGGTACTGCCGGCACGGCACTCGGGGAGGTACAACCATCCTATCGACCGGGGACGACGCTGTGTGATCTGCGTGGATGCTTGCCGTCGTTTGTTTCCGATGCCTTAAAACAGGCATTGCCGCGGTTTGGACGGCAGATAAGCGGTTTTGATCGCTATGATGCGGTGCTCACGGGTGTGGAGGCACGCAGTTCTTCTCCTGTGCGGATCCCGCGCGACGATGCTTGCCAATCCGCTGTGCGAGGGGTATACCCATGCGGTGAGGGTGCCGGATATGCCGGTGGTATTACGTCCGCCGCTGTGGACGGTATTCGCTGTGCACAGCAGTTAATTGATTCCCTGACATGACAAAACGCGCCGAAGGACGACTTGTCCTTCGGCGCGTTTTTTATGAGTTTAGTTTCCCGATACGGCTTCAATGGCTGCGGAGATCACGCGGAACATTTCTTCGTCCTCATCGGAGCCATCGTCGTGATCTGATAAGATGACCACTATGTAAGGGCGTGGTGCTTTGATGATCGCCATGTCATGATAAGCGCCTTCCATCCAACCGTACTTACGCACGACCGGATACTTGGAACGGATCATGGGGTTGACGGTGCTGCGCATGTGCATTTCGAGCGTTTTGCCGTATTGCGTATCACCCGTAATGTAGGTGTAAATATCTTTCATGTAGGTGATGGCGTTCACAGCGTTAATATTGCTGGCGCTCACGTTTTTGATGCCGGCAATGTCCGTGATCCCAATCGCTCGCGCATACTGTTTAAAGCCCGCTGCCGGATACACCTGCCGCAGCATTTTGAAAGCAATATTGTCGCTTTTACGGATGCAAAGTTTGATTAGCTCCTCTTGCGTATAGACCGTCCCAAATTCGGCGTCCTTAATAATGCCCGTGCCGCTGAGAAGCATATCCTCGGTGTAAGTCAATTCACTTGACAGATCCAGTCCGTTTTGTTCTGCCATACCCAGCACGTAGCGGCAAAAGGGGGCTTTCATAAGACTGGCGGCATCAAAGGTGATGTCACCGTTATAGATGTATTGGTATCCGGAGGTAATGTCGTAATACCCGACCGACAAGGTGCCTTCGTACGAGGCGATCAGCGAATCAAGGGAGGCGACCTGCTCGGCGGTTAAAGCAAAACCGTCCGGATTGTTCGGCTGGGTGGTAACCACACTTAAGGTTCCGCCCACCGTCGCGACCGTCGTAGTTGTGGTGGTCGCTTCCGTTGTGGTGGTCGTAGTAGTGGTGGTGGTGACGATTGTGGTGTCGGTCGTGGACGACGTGACGGGAGTTCTCGTATCACCGATACAGCCCGTCAGCAGCACGCACAGCGCTGCCGTTAAAAAGAGTATGCGTTTCATAAGTTTCCTCAATCATCCGGCGTTTGCGCCAGTGCTTTATTAATCAGTTGTTGCCGCTCGTCTTCGGCGAGCGGTGCGTCACTTTCAAAATACGCTAAATATTCCACGTTCCCGTTGGTGCCGTGGATGGGGGAGACGGTCAACCCCTTTACATACAGCCCGTTTTCTGCTGCCGAATCAAACAAACGGCACAACAATGGCGGTAGGTCGGCGGGATCTTTCAGTACGCCGTTTTTGCCAAGCTGACGACGCTCTGCTTCAAACTGTGGTTTAATGAGTGTGATCACAACACCGTCCGGGATCAGTACCCGCCGCATGGCCGGAAATATTTTGGTTAGTGAGATGAACGAAACGTCGGCGGTGACAAGATCACACACCGCGCCGAGCTGTTCGGCTGTTAAGTTCCGAGCGTTGGTGCGTTCCAAGACGGTAACGCGGTCATCGTTGCGCAGTTCCCAGGCAAGGATGCCGTATGCCACGTCAACGGAATATACGTGCCGCGCGCCGTTTTGCAACAAGCAATCCGTGAAGCCGCCGTTGCTGGCGCCGATGTCGCAGACGATCTTGTTTGTGACGTCAGGCGAGAAGACCTGTAAGGCCTTGGCAAGTTTGTAGCCCGAGCGACTGGCATATTTTTTTGGCTTTTCGAGAAGTGTGAGTGTCGCATCGGCTGACACGGTCATGCCGGGCTTGTCCATCGGCACGTGACCGATCCAGATGCGTCCCGCCATGATAAGGCCGGTCGCCTCTTCCGGTGACACATGGAACTGTTCTCGTACCAACGTATCTAAACGCACGTTTTCCACGGCGGTGCACCTCCTTTTCGCAATATACCTACCATTGTACGCAAAGAGTGTTCTTATGTCAATAAAAAAAGGTGGACAATTCTGCCAAAAGAAGGTAAAATATAGAGTGATATTGTATGGGAAGGAGTTGATGACACATGGAACATTGGGATTTGTTCGACCGTAACGGTGCGCCGCTCGGTCGTACGATCCGACGTGGCGAGCGCCTGCGTGCGGGCGAATACCATAAAGTGGTGCATATTTGGGTCGTCAACTCTGTTGATCGTGTGCTGATTCAGCGCCGTTCCAAGCATCGCAAGCTGATGCCGAACATCTGGGCGGTGACCAGCGGTTCGGTGGTTGCCGGGGAGGAGAGCCCAGATGCAGCGCGGCGTGAGCTCGGCGAGGAGTTGGGTATTCAATTGCCGGAAACAGAATTTGAGTTTCTTGGTCGGTTAGTGCGTCGAAACTCATTGTGTGACGTGTGGCTGGTCCGCCGTGACGTAGCGGTGCCGGATATGCACCTGCAGCGTGAAGAAGTGTCGCAAGCGCGCTGGGTCACGGTTGCGCAGTTGGCTGAAATGCTGCGCCGCCGCCAATTTCATCACTATGGAGCGGGATACTTTTGTTTTGTGTTTGAGGCAATCGGCAAAATCATCGGGCGCGATCTTACGGGAGGGGAGGATTTTAAATGCTTACCAAAGCGTTGATCCACCGTTTCGTTCGCGATTATGAAAACACGGCCGTGCCGTCCGTCCGTACCGCTTACGGAAAATTAGCCGGCGTTGCCGGACTTGCGGCGAACGTCATTCTGTTCTTGTTCAAGCTGCTTGCCGGTGCGTTATCCGGCAGTGTTGCCATTATTGCCGATGCGTTTAACAACCTGTCCGATGCCGGTTCTTCCGTGGTGACGCTGGTTGGTTTCCGCTTGGCGGGCTCACCGCCGGACGAGGAGCATCCTTTCGGTCACGGAAGAATGGAATATCTGTCTACGCTGACCGTGGCAGCACTCATTATGCTCGCCGGTATTGAACTTGCTAAAAGTGCCTTTGAAAAGATTATGAACCCGTCTCCCTCTGCGTTTTCGTGGGTGACGGCAGTGATTCTGGTGGCCTCGATCCTTGTAAAATTGTGGATGGCGCGGTTTAATCGCAATATCGGTGACCGCATCCGCTCAAACACCTTGATCGCTGCTGCAACGGACAGTCGCAACGACGTGATCTGCACCTTGGTGGTGCTGGTTTCTTCGGTGTTTACTGCTGTTACCGATCTTCCGATCGACGGTTACGTTGGTGCGGCGGTTTCGTTGTTTGTCGTTTGGTCCGGTTTCTCGGTGCTCAAAGAAACACTGTCGCCGTTGCTTGGTGAGGCGCCGGATCCGGAACTTGTGGATCGGATTCGAAACATCGTACTGGAAAACGAGGGGATCGTTGGCGTTCACGATCTCATTGTGCACAATTACGGTCCCGGCCGCTGTATTGTGTCGTTGCATGCGGAGGTGCCGGCGCACGGGGATATTTTACATAGTCATGAGTTGATCGATGCCGTGGAGCGTCGTTTGGTTTGCGAGCTCAATATTACGGCGTGTATTCACATGGATCCGGTGGATACGCAGGATGAACAGGTGCGTGAACTGCGGGTCTTGACCGAGACGATTTTAGAGGACATTGACCCTGCCCTGAGCATTCATGATTTCCGTTTGGTACGCGGCGAACAGCGTATTAACGTCATTTTTGACGTGGTTGTTCCGTTTAAGTATCAAAAGACCGATCTGCACGCAGAGATTGAACGGCGTTTACAGATGGTGGATCCGCGATTGTTTGTTGTTTTAACAGTGGAGCATAGTTACACATGAAAACCTATTTTGTGATTTATAACGGTTTTTGGAATACGACGCCGCCTGACCCGGTCGTACGGTTGGAAGCCGCACTTGTGCAAACGGGTGTGACTGTACGTGTTCTTAAAAACACGGATTGTACCGTCACCCTTGCACCTGTGGTATCGGTGGATCCCGTTCGTGCGGGTGATGTGGTGCTGTTTTGGGATAAAGATACGCGCTTGGCGCGTGCCTTGGAAGCAGCCGGCGTTTCGGTATACAATTCCGCTGCCGCCGTTGCGTTGTGTGATGATAAAAGCGAGACACATCGTGTGTTGGCGGGGTATGGTATCCCTATGCCGAAAACCTTGCTCGCACCGATGACATACCTTGAGGTTGCTGAACCGATCGAACCGTTTTTAACCGTTGCAGAAAAGGAACTTGGGTTTCCGTTAGTGGTCAAGGAGTGCTTCGGCTCACTCGGCGAACAGGTTTATCTTGCAAAAACGCGTGAGGAATTGCACACGCTTGCCTACGGGATGCGGCATCGCCCGTTTTTGTTACAGGAATACGTCCGTGATGCGGCAGGAGAGGATAAACGCTTGTACGTCGTTGGAGACCGTGTGGTTGCCGCTATGAAACGGATAAACTCGTCCGATTTCCGTGCGAATATCGCACATGGCGGTAAGGCGCTTGCTTATACGCCTACCCCCGAAGAAGAATCGTTAGCGGTGCGTTGTTGCCGCTTCTTGGGGCTGCATTTTGGCGGCGTTGATTTGTTGCAGGGCGGATTGGTTTGCGAAGTGAATTCCAACGCGCAAATGGCGGGAATCACTGCTTGTACCGGCGTTGACGTTGCCGGAGCGATCGCAAAAGAAGTCTTGCGGCTGGAAGAAAGGAGAAGCTGATTGTGGAAGAAATCAAAGATGTGTTTGCGGGCAATCTCATCCGTTTGCGTACCAATGCCGGTTTAACGCAGGCCCAGCTTGCGGAAACGCTCAATTATTCGGACAAATCGGTTTCCAAATGGGAACGCGCTGAGGGAATGCCGGATTTGGTGGTTGCCAAGGCAATCGCCGATCGTTTTGGCGTTACGGTGGATTGGATGCTTACTTCCCACGACGCTTGGGATGGTAAAACCGCTAAAATCCGCTACAGTTCCTCCATGGTGACGGGTGTCTGCTTGGCCGGTATTTGGACGCTGGCAATATTGTTATTCTTGATTTTTCACTGGGCGTTAGATAAGTTTGTGTGGGTCGTTTTCTTGGGCGCCATACCGATCTCGCTGATTACGCTACTGGTGCTCAACAGCGTGTGGCGCCGCGAACGCTATCATTTGTTGACCGTGTCGGCTTTGGTTGCGTCACTATTTGGATTGGCATATTTCATTTTCCATTCCTACGTTTCGGATTTATGGTCGCTAATCTTTTTATGGATTCCCGCTCAACTGGTAGTTCTCTTGAGCTTCCGCATCCGCAAGAAAAAATCTTAAAAATGAAAGAACCTTCCCCTCGTATTTGAGAGGAAGGTTCTTTTTTTATGCGTTTTTAATCGCGGTATAACGTAAAGTGGAAATGAGCATTTCGCATGCTGCAATCGCGCGGCAAGCACCCTCACAGATGCGGCGTGCAGTGACGTCTGCAAAACAGTTGCGTATGGTCGTGTGGCAGATGTGCTGTGCCTCACGCAGCACGCGCATCTGTTGTATGGTGGCATCCGGATGGGGGAACATCTCGGTCATCTTACCTGCGGCTGCGCAACATGTGATTGTCGCTTGAATGACGGGCTCACACACAGAGGGTAATTGCCGCCCACAGTGATAAAGCAGTATCGCCGTATCCTCCGCCGTGCGCCAAACTTGCTCGGCAGCTTCTCGCAGTAACCACAGATCTTCGCGGTCGATCGGGGTGATAAAGGCGTGACCGAGCAAGGAATATGTCGTATCGCCCGCAACATCCGCCGCCGTGCGGCGCGATTGTACGGTCATAGGATTGAGTTTTTTGCCGTCGATCATATCGAGCAATATGTTCGCGGCTTGTTCGGTACATACGCGACACCGTGTGTAAATATCTTCGGCAATCGCCATTCTTATCGCCTCCTTTTTGCATCGTATGTGTGCCTTATCTCTTTTATGTCAAATTTGTTGGACGAGCATACAATGATTAAGAGAAGGAATTGCGGACAAACTATTTTCGGAAGATAAAAAGGAGGGAACACGCGATGACGAACATTCGCCGCGGAGATATTTACTATGCCGATCTCAGTCCGGTTATCGGTTCTGAGCAAGGAGGAACACGCCCCGTTCTCATTGTTCAGAACGATGTTGGTAACCGCCACAGTCCTACCGTGATTGCTGCCGCCATCACCAGTCAAAAGGATAAGGCACGTTTGCCGACGCATATTCAGGTCAATACAGAGGGGAGCGGGTTGACAAGAGATTCTGTTGTCCTGCTCGAGCAAATCCGTACCATTGATAAGAAACGTTTGCGCGAACATATGGGACGCCTTGATGATACGGCGATGACACGCATTGATCATGCTTTACAAATAAGTTTTGGGCTTATGTAACCCCAACAAACATCATCACCCTGATTTTGATCAGGGTGATTTTTTTCGACTGTATTTCTCGAACATTTTTGCTATACTGAAGACTTGAGAAAAAGAAGGGACTTGTTTTTGTATAAGTTGAACAATAACCAAGGAGAGTCAACTGATATATTTTTAGAAAACAACCAAAAAGCCCTTGATTTTTAAAAATCGGTTTGTTATGATTAAAGTAGTGGATTACAAGACTTGAAAGGGGTCTTTTTATGTTTCGAAAGCAAGAATGTGTGGCAATGCTGCTCGCGGGTGGGCAGGGAAGTCGTTTGTATGCGCTGACTACCACTGTCGCCAAGCCCGCCGTACCCTATGGGGGTAAGTATCGCATCATTGATTTTCCGCTGTCCAACTGTGTCAACTCCGGCATTGAAACGGTCGGCGTTTTGACACAATATCAACCATTGGAGCTGAGCGACTATATCGGTTCCGGCGAACCGTGGGATCTTGACCGTATGGGTGCCGGTGTTCACGTGCTCCCGCCGTATCAGCGCAACAAGGGGGCAGACTGGTACAAGGGAACAGCCAACGCGATCTATCAGAATATGGTATTTATCGAACGGTACGATCCCGAATACGTGTTGGTGCTTTCCGGTGACCATATTTACAAGATGGATTATGCCAAAATGATTGCGGAACACAAGAAGAATAACGCTGATTGCACGATTGCCGTTATCGAAGTGGAGTGGGAGGAGGCGAGTCGTTTTGGCATCCTCAATACGCACCCCGATAATGCGGTATATGAGTTTGAGGAGAAACCGAAAAATCCGAAGAGCAACTTGGCATCAATGGGCATTTACGTGTTTAATTGGAAAAAGCTCAAGGAATATCTGACGGCGGATGAAAACGATCCGAAGTCGCAAAACGACTTCGGAAAAAACGTTTTACCTGCGATGCTTAAGGCGGGTGAGCGGATGTACGCATATCGCTTTGAGGGATATTGGAAAGACGTGGGAACTATCGACAGCTTGTGGGAAGCCAATATGGACCTGCTTAATCCTAAAGTTCCGTTAGATCTCTCGGATGATACGTGGCGCATTTATTCCCGCACACCCGGTTTGCCGCCGCATTCTGTCAGTAGTACCGCCAAGGTGCAGAACAGTATGATCACCGAGGGTTGTGATATCCGCGGTAACGTGGATTTCAGCGTGCTGTTTGCCGGTGTTACGATCGAGGAGGGAGCACAAATCCGCGATTCTATCATTATGCCGGGCGTTACGGTGAAGAAAGGCGCGGTGGTGCAATATGCCATCGTTGCCGAAAACGCGGTCATTGAAGAAAAGGCAACGGTTGGTGTGCGGCCGGAGGATATGCCGAAACTTGACGAGTGGGGCGTCGCCGTGATCGCCTCGGGTGTCACGGTCGGCGCGGGCGCAACCATTCCCGCCAAAGCCATGATCGATCATGACGTTGCAAAGGAGGAGAAGTGAAATGAATGGTAATACCGTACTTGGCTTACTGTTCCCCAACATGCACGACGACGCGCTTCCTGAATTCACACAGAACCGTGCCATGGGCTCGGTCCCGTTCGGCGGTCGATACCGCTTGGTGGACTTTACACTCTCCAACCTTGTGAACGCGGGTGTATCGAAGGTTGGCGTTGTTACCAAGAGCAACTATCAGTCCATGATGGATCATCTGGGCTCCGGCAAAGCATGGGATCTATCCCGCAAAGCACAGGGACTTTATTTCCTGCCTCCGTTTGGGGCGTCGGAGGATCAGTACGACGGCAGGATTGCGCCTCTTGCCGGTGTGCGCCGTTTTTTGGAGAATTCTCGTCATGACTACGTGATCCTATCGGATTGCCATATCGTCGGCAACATTGATTACCGCCGATTGGTGGAGTTCCACGTGGAGAGTGGGGCGGATATTACGGTTGCCTGCCTGCGCGGCACGGCACCGGAAAATATTGCATCACCCATTATCACGGCGAACGACAAAGGCCGCATCACCGATATGATCATCACCCGCCGTGCTCTCGGTGAGGCACTTTACGGTATCGGCTTATACGTTGTTTCCCGCACGCTGCTCATGCAGTTGGTGGAAAATGCGGTCAGCCGTAATCAGTACAGCTTTGAATGGGATGTCTTACAGCGTCATATCGGCGACCGTCATCTGTATGCGTATGAGATCCCTGAGTTTGCCATGACGATCTCGTCACTTGCCGGCTATTTCAATGCCAACATGGCACTTCTGGATCCTGCTGTTCGCGCAAAGTTGTTCGTTGCCAATCGCCCGATCTATACTAAGGTGCGCGACTGTGCGCCGGCTTTGTACGGTTTGCATGCGCAAGTGATGGATTCCTTGATCGCCGACGGCTGTAAGATCGACGGTGCGGTGCGTGATTCCATTCTGTTCCGCGACGTTCACGTTGACCGTGATGCGGTGATCGATCACTGCATCTTAATGCAGGGCAGCGTGATTGGTGCAGGAAGCACTATGGAATATATTATTACTGATAAGAACGTGTGTATTCGGGATCGCCGTTCACTTAAAGGTTGTGCGGATTATCCCGTTTCCGTGAAGAAAGGCACGATGGTATAACGTATATGAAAGTGTTATTTGCTACCGGTGAAGCTCGCCCGTTTGCGGCCTCGGGCGGTCTTGCGGACGTTTCCGCTTCCTTGCCGCGTGCGTTACGAGCACGGTTGGTCGGCTGTCGCGTGGTAATGCCGTTATACGATTGTATTCCGGCGGAACTGCGTGCAGGAATGACGTTTCTCACCAGTTTTTCGGTTCCTGTATCATGGCGCCGTCAATATTGCGGTGTGTTTGAAGCGAAAGTGAACGGCGTTATCTACTATTTGTTGGATAACCAGTATTATTTTAAGCGCGAGGGCCTTTATGGCCACTACGACGACGCGGAACGCTTTGCGTTCTTCTCTCGCGCGGTGCTGGAAATGCTTAAACATATTGATTTTAAGCCGGACGTGATCCATGCCAACGACTGGCAAAGCGCGCTTATTCCGGTGTATCACACGCTGTTTTACGGCAAGGATGAGCCGTATTCTTCGATTCGCACCCTGTATACGATTCACAACATCCAGTATCAGGGAATTTACGGTATGGAAATTTTGGGCGACGTGTTCGGCTTGCCGGACGAGGCGCGTGACATTGTACAGCACGGCGATTGCATCAACTTGATGAAAGCGGGTATTGAAACCGCGAATCGCGTCAGCACCGTTAGCCCGACCTATGCTGAGGAATTGCTTGATCCGTGGTTCTCGCATGGCATGGATCCGATTCTGCGCTTGCGCAGTTGGAAGCTGTCGGGGATTCTTAACGGGATCGACACCGAAAACTATAACCCGGCCACCGACCCGTATCTGTTTGCACCGTATTCGGTAGAGGACCTCTCGGGCAAAGCGGTTAACAAAAAGGCGTTGCAGGAGCGGTTAGGGTTGCCGGTGCGTGACGACGTACCGCTGATCGGCATGGTCAGTCGTCTTGCTTCACATAAGGGTTTTGATCTGGTGCAGCACGTGTTTGAGGAACTGATGCAGGATGATGTGCAGGTTGTGATCCTTGGCTCGGGCGAGTGGACGTATGAAACCTTCTTCCGCTCAATGTATGAGAAATACCCCGAAAAATTCTGCTTCTGCTCCGGCTTCGTTCCGGAGTTGGCGCAAAAAATATATGCCGCCTCCGATCTGTTCTTGATGCCGTCCAAAAGTGAGCCGTGCGGTCTGTCGCAAATGGTCGCTTGCCGCTACGGCGCGGTGCCGATCGTGCGTGAGACCGGCGGACTCAAGGATTCGATTCAGGATTGCGGTGACGGTTTTGGCAACGGTTTTACCTTTAAGACATATAATGCCGATGATATGTTGTATGCGATTCGCCGCGGAATCGGCGCGTATCACAACAAGGCGGATTGGCAGCTCTTGACCGATCGTGCCATGCGGTGTGATTTTAGCTGGGGACGTTCGGCAAACGAGTATATCCGTTTGTATAAATCCCTCAAAAACGGTTGAAAAACATCACAATATGTGGTATGATGAATCACAGAGGTGAGGCACATATGGAGCTTTATCGTTCTGTGGCGATCATTATTCCATCGCTTAATCCCGATGAAAAACTACTCAGCTTGCTGGCGGATCTGCGCGAGGCGGGCTTTGCGCGGTTGCTCGTTGTTAACGACGGCAGCAGTGCGGAATATGACGAATATTTTGAGAAAGCACGGGACAACTATGGTTGTACCGTGCTTCGTCATGCTGTGAATCAAGGAAAAGGCAGAGCACTGAAAACGGCGTTCAATCATCTGCTGAATGAGGATGAGCCCTGCCTCGGTGCCGTCACGGTGGATTCGGACGGGCAACACCGTATTGCTGATACCATTGCTGTGGCAAAAAAGGTTATCGACAATCCGGATGCCTTGGTGATGGGTTGCCGTGATTTTTCCGATAACAACCCGAACATTCCGGCACGCAGCCGTTTTGGCAATCGTACTACCAGCCGCGTGCTTCGGCTATTGTGCGGCATTACGCTATCGGATACTCAAACCGGTCTGCGCGGCTTTTCACCGCAGGCGATGCGCCGCTTTTTGGCTACCAAAGGCGAGCGCTTTGAGTACGAAATGAATATGATTTTGGACGCACACGAATCCGGTATTGCCTTTTTGGAAGTACCGATCGAAACGGTTTACATAGAGGAAAATAAGTCATCGCATTTTAATCCCTTGCTGGATTCCGTGCGGATTTATTCGGTGTTTTTGAAATTCATCGCCGCGTCGCTTTCGTCGTTTGTGGTGGACATTCTTGCATTCACTTTGTTCGTAGCGACGTTGGGTTGGTTATTCCCGTTTGTTGCCACGGAGATTCGAATTATAATTGCCACCTATGCGGCACGCGTTCTGTCGGGTTTGTTCAACTTTACCGTAAACAAAAAAACCGTGTTCAAGAGTCATGGCAACACCGGAAGCCGGTTGCTCAGGTATTGTATTCTCAGCGTGGCCCAGGCGTCGCTTTCGGCATTTGCAACCAGCGGGTTGTATGCTCTGCTCAACTGGAACGAGACACTTCTTAAACTTATTGTGGATTGCATTTTGTTCTTGCTCAGTTTTCGTATTCAGCGCGGTTGGGTCTTTAAATGAAAAAATGCGCGAGTACTCTCGCGCATTTTGCTTATAACGAAAATTATTGTTCGATGGATTCTTCCGCGTTTTTCAACACGTTCATGAGCGAGGAAGCCAACAACGGATAGGATTTTGCCAGTGCGTCCGGCAACATCGACGGCGCTTTGGATTCCGAAAACGCTTCTCTGGCGATCTTGCGGATATGTGCCGCCCCAATTCCCATTTCACCGTTGACAACCGGTTGCCAGTAGGTTTCCGGCAGTGCAAATAAAGCGTTTGGGTTTTTGGCGTTCGCTGCATATAAGCTGCGGAACACGGTATAGATCGCGAGATTTAAGTACGCGGATACTTCGGCGGTGAGTTCTTTATGCTTACACCGCTTAAGAACGTCAAACAGCACGCTGATGGCGTTGAGCGTTAATTTTTTGTTTAAGACCGGCAACATATTATCCACTGCCTGACCGTCTTTTGTGTTCGGCTCGCCGTCCGGCAGGTCGTCTACCGTCAGCATAGCACCGGATTTATCCGGAGTACGGCCGAGCAGGTAGTCGCACGATACGTTATAATAATCGGCGGCACGCACAACGAACTCTAAACGGCATTCGCGAATACCTTTTTCGTAGTGTGAAAGCAAGGCCTGTGATATATCTAAAGCGGCGGCCGCTTGTTTTTGACTAATCCCGCGTTCCTTTCGCAGCAGCATCAAGGTGCGCGCAAAACCGGTTGGCATTTAAGGTCGCTCCTGTCTTATGAAATCCCCCGAATTATACGGTGGGTTTTTCATTATAGCGCAGATATTACGATTTGTAAATTGTCGAATCCACCGATATTAGGAGGAAATTTCTGTGAAAAGTTATAAAATTCATTTAATTCGGCACGGCTTGACCGCCGCCAACGAGCAAGGGTTGTATATCGGCAAGACCGATCTGCCGTTGTCGCCGGTGGGGCTTGCGGACTTGCTTCGTAAAAAAGAAGAGGCGGAGTATCCCGCTGCCAAGTATTTTTATACCAGCCCGCTTGCTCGTTGTCGCCAAACGGTGGAAACGCTGTATCCGAACAGTAATGCCGAGGTTATTACAGAACTGGCGGAATGTGACTTTGGCGAGTGGGAGGGCAAAAGTGCCGAAGAACTGAAAGTTGATGACGAGTTTCAAAAATGGATCACCGGTGCCACGACCACTATCCCGGGAGGGGAAGATGCGGCAACATTCCAGGCACGCGTGATGGCGGCGTTTGAGTCGATTGTGGAAGACGTGATGAAAAAAGGAGACGGCGATGCCGTTATTTGTACCCACGGCGGTGTCATCATGCTCATCATGGCGGCGTATGCGCTGCCGCAGGCGGATGTTTCCGAATGGGGTGCCGAAGCGGGATGCGGCTTTACCGTGCGCGTGTCACCCTCCTTGTGGATGCGTGAGCCGGTTGCCGAAGCAATCAATTACGTGCCGTTGATCCCCAATAAGTAAAACAACGACCCGATGCGATCAAATCGCATCGGGTCGTTTTCATTTTGTGTGTTACCCCGCTCTGCCGTAATATCCCCGCATAACCTGCTACTAATCAGAAGCAGGTGGGTTGCCGCCCAAAAGGTTCGCGCTCCCTTCGTCCCGCCGAGGGCGGGGAGGTCTGCAATCCGCTTTCGGAGCAAAGCTCCCTTAGACAAAGTGTAGTAGGGTTAAAAGGGGATAGGTCCACGCACAGAGCAGGGGGACAAACTTAGTTGTCGGACGGTGACTCCAGTTCCTCTACTTCATAGAGCTCTGTGAGCCGTTCTTCAAAGATCTCGGCGATCTCGTCAAACTCGTTGTCATCCTCGATGGGGAGAAGCAGATCTTCACCGTTTTCTTCCTTGACGGTCAAAATCACCAGTTCGCCGTCGTCGTTAAGCATTTCGCTCGGATCGTGATAGATCGGTAACAGCGCCACGTAACGGCCGGTATCCGTTTCGATCATATCCAGAATCTCAAATTCATGTTGATTGCCTTCGTCGTCCACGACGGTGACAATATCGTTTCCGTATTCTTCAGACATATGCGATTCTCCGTTCTTTTTGGTCTGGTTCTATTGTACTCATTTTTGCTTTGTTCGTCAAGTGCGAAAAATGTTGAATAAAAATTTTAAAAAAAGTTTAAAAAAACTATTGACAATGCACATAACGTATGGTATATTGTAGGTGAGAGAAGGAAAGAGATAAAAAGACGAGATTACAGAAAAGGAGTGAGTCCCGTGGGCTGAATACCAACCCTCGGAAAAAAACCGAAAGAGGTGAGTCCAAAGATCTGTTAAGTTTTGACTCGAAGTTAAGCAAACCAACTTTTGAGAAACAAGGTGATTCACATGATTTGTAAGCGAGGTTTCCTGAAAATTATTTAAGAAGGGGATAGTCCCATGCACTGAGGATAACCGATTGTCGTAACAATCTGCGAATCAAAATTTACGATAAATAAAAACCATTAACCAACAATTTAAAACCCCGAGGCCGTGAAAGGACCTCGGGGTTTTTGTTATGCTTTTTTGGCGTTCTTTTCGTCTACTCGTTTCAAATGGCTTTTTAACACCAAATTGATGTACTGGGATACGGAGCGATCCTGTTCTTCGGCCAACACCTTGATTTTTTCGATGATATCGCCGTCCAAGGTAATGCTGAGTCTTTCTTTAAGCGGTTTCATACGTCTCACCTCAGGAGTATTATGCGATATAAAGCGATGAAATATTGACATTTCATATAAAGTGGCATAAAGTAATACTAATGGTGGTGAATAAAATGTATAGAATGAAACTATTTCGAGAGATAGAACTCTGCCTTGATTTGCTGGAAGGCAGAATGGGAGAAGACAAAACCGAGGAGTTTCTTCGCAGACAGTATACGGACCCGATTCCGGAGGAGTGGCGGGAAATGCTGCGTTCTCGATCGGAGCTCTTGTCGGAGGACAGCAAACTCTACCGTCAATTTTGGTATGCAGGGTTGCGTGACCGCGACAAAATGGAAACGATGGTTTTGTCATTGTTTTATCTACGCCATCACGTGTCGCGTTTGCCGTAACGTATATTTTATCTTTGAGTAGCACACCCTAACTCAAAATGGGGGTGTTCTCATGAAACCGACCGTTAAATATTTGGTTACGGGTGCTCTGGCGGGTGTGGCGAACGGTTTGTTCGGGTCGGGCGGCGGTCTGTTTTTGGTGCCGCTTCTGACATCGTGGACGGGCATGAAACAAAAGCACGCGTTTGCTACCTCGATCGCGATTATTGTGCCGCTGTCCCTGGTGTCCCTGATCGTCTTTTGGATGCGCGGTGGTTTGGATTTGGGGCTCGCCTGGCCGTATCTCATTGGCGGTGCAGCGGGAGGTGTGGTGTCGGGCTTTTTCTTTAAGAATATGTCGGCAACGCTTTTGCGCCGCTTGTTTGGTATCTTATTGCTGTACGGTGGGGTAAGGGCGGTGCTTTTATTATGAAGATCGCGCTTGCCATCGCGGTCGGTCTTATCACGGGTATTATCAGCGGCTTTGGGATCGGCGGCGGATCGTTGCTGATCGTTTACCTGACAACCTTTGCAGCGGTGGATCAATATACCGCCGGCGGGATCAATTTACTGTATTTTTTGTGTTGCGCGCCGACCGCGCTTATCGCGCATATCCGCAACCGACGTGTGGAATGGAAAGCGGTGATATGGTGTTCGGTGGCGGGGGTTATCACGTCAGCACTTGCCGCTTTTTTTGCCGCCGGTATGGACACAAACCTCTTGCGGCGCGCCTTTGGGGTGCTACTCCTCTATATCGGTTTTCGTGAATTGTTTTGTAAATCACAAAAAAGCGCTTCCCGCCGATAGCGAGAAGCGCTTTTTTATTCTAATACGTAGATAGTAACTTGTTGTCTGCCAAACTGGAAGCATTCTTTTGCCGTATCCATGTACAGATCGGCTAAAATGAGGTTTTTCAGTACCCCGCCGCCGGTATCGGACGCGACACCGTAGCCGTATACGTAACCTCTTTCCGATACGATAAACAGTTTTGAGCCGTAAGGAATGACTTTCGGATTGACCGCTACCGTGCCCACTGCGGGAATCGTACCGGTTGAGGTGCGCGCACCTTCTCCGGCGGTGTAGGCGCAAGCCGTGCCGGTTAATACTTGTTTGTATTTCTGCGGGACACCGTTTGCATCAATGGAGAGTGTTTCCGGTGGAGTAGATAACGCGCCTGCGCCGACGGTGGCAAGCTCCGTGACCGGTTCGCGGGTTACTGTTTCGCTGACAATCTCGGTTTCCACCAGTTTGCCGTCTTTGAAATAATCACGATAGACGATCGTTTTTTCACCCGCGACACCTTTCTGCTGTGTTGAACGGCTGCCTGCGGGCAAGTCTTCGGAAAAGGTAAGCACGGTTTCGTGTGCGATCTCTTCCGTTTCGGTGCGGGTGGTGTTTTCCAGCGGCTTTACGTCAATCACCATGTTGGCGGTGAGCGTATCTTCCGGGGCGTATTTGGCTAACGTGTGGGTGACGGTATTGATCTGTGCACTTTTGAGCGCGTCGGCGACAGTGCCCTCGGTTACGCACAGGGTGGTTGAGTCACCGCCGTCTACGGCTACAGTGACGTGAAATGCTCGATTGATCTCAATTTCGGATGCGGATGAAGTGACCACGTCTTGCGACTGCAAGGTGATGCCTGCGCTCGCTAAAATGCTTTCGCGATCGTGGCTGAACGTTAACACGGTCAATTTTTTTCCGTCATCGTTAACGGTCACAGAGCGTAGTGACAAGGTCATGCCGAGCAGCATCAGTGCCGATAACACACCGAGCCCTATGGCGATGAAAACGGCTGCATGTCGTTTGAAAAAAGCCAAACAGCCAAGCAGTTGTTCTTTCATGTTTACCTCCAAAGCCATGAAAGTGTCATGACTTTGGCAGTATAACCGCATTTTTGAGATTTGTCAACCCCTTCGACCGACACTGACAAGAAGCCGCCCTATGCGTGGTTTTACGCATAGGGCGGCTTTTCTTAATCACCAAAATACAGATGATACCATACAAGGAACATATAAACAGTCCAGATCTTACGGCTGTTATCCCGCTTGCCGGTGTAGTGCTCGTCCAAAAATTGCACCAGTACGTCGGTGTTGAAGAAGCGTTCGGCATCAGCGCTGAGAAACGCGTCTTTTACTTTGTTGTAATACATTTCTTTGCGCAGCCACACCCGCACGGGGACGGGGAATCCGAGCTTCGGGCGCGCGGTATCCTTTTCGGGGATATGGCGCTTGGCGGCAAGTCGGAGTGCGTGTTTTGTGGTGCCGCCGCCGATACGGTGTTTCGTGGGGATGCGCGAGGCAACTTCAAATACTCGTCTGTCTAAAAACGGTACGCGCAGTTCAAGCGAATGTGCCATGCTCATGCGGTCGGCTTTGAGCAGAATATCGCCTACCATCCAACGGTTGATATCCACGTATTGCATCCGTGTGACGTCGTCCAGCCCCTCGCACCGTGCAAACCACTGTTTGGTGTGTTCGGTTGGGTCGGTGGCGGGAATGGTTTTGAGGAGCTTGGCTTTTTCCTCTTTCGAGAACATATACGCGTTGCCGATAAAGCGCTCCTCCACCGTTTTGGAACCGCGGATGATGAAGGATTTTCCTTTAAAATCAAACGGGATCGCGCGCACGATCGCAGCGAGCGCCCGACGCAGAGTGCGCGGCAGTTTTTGATAACCGGCGAGAGAGGTGGGTTCGTGATAGATACGATAGCCGCCAAACAGTTCGTCAGCGCCCTCGCCTGATAGCACGACCTTGACGTATTGCGAAGCGAGCTTTGATACCGCATACAGTGCTACGCAGGCGGGATCCGCAAGCGGCTGATCCAGTACGTATTGCACTTTCGGCAACGATTCCCAGTATTCTTCTTCTGAGATCAGATGCTTGTGATGTTCGATACCTACCGCTTCGGCAAGCTCGGCGGCGAAATTGGTTTCGTTGTAATGCTGACCGTTGTCAAATCCGACGGTAAAGGCCTTTTGTCCGCCAAAGTATGAGGCCACAAAGCAGGAATCCACACCACCGGAGAGGAAACAGCCAACCTCGACGTCACTGATGCGGTGCGCTTCCACCGAATTTGTAAACACTTCGTCGATTTGATCTACCGCTTCGTCGAGCGTCATGCTCTCGTCGGGGGTAAAGGTTGCTTCCCAATAACGGGTTTCGGTTATTTCACCGTCACGGTAGCGCAGGTAGTGCGCCGGTTGCAGGCAGTAAATATCCTTGAAAAAGGTCTCGCGCGGCAGCGAATACTGGAACGATAAATAGTTGTCCAGTGCCGCGGTGTTAAATTCTTTGTGATAATCGGGATGCTCCAAAATACATTTGATCTCGGAGGCGAAGATCAGCCGCCCGTCAGGGAGCAGGGTATAGTGCATGGGCTTGATGCCAAAATAATCGCGCGCCAAAAACAGTTCCTTTGTGTGCTTGTCCCATACCGCAAACGCAAACATACCGCGCAAGCGGCAGAGAAGATCGGCATCCCATTCCTCAAACCCGTGCAGCAACACTTCGCTGTCGGTTTCGGTCTTGAAAACGTGACCCGCCTCAAGCAATTCTTTGCGCAGTTCACGGTAGTTGTAGATCTCGCCGTTGAACATCAGCACTTTTGAGCCGTCTTCATTTTCGATCGGCTGACTGCCGCCCTCAAGGTCAATGATGGAAAGCCGACGGAACGCCATGGCGAGGATCTCATCTGTATACACGCCTTGAGAATCGGGGCCGCGATGGGTGATCTTATCCGCCATTTGTTGTAACAGTTGCTCTCGATTGACCGCATCACCGGTAAAACCGCAAAATCCGCACATGGCACATCCTCCGTTTTTTGTACTATTCTTTAGTATAACAGATAACACTGTAAAATCAAATAGAAATCGAAAAATTATTTTAAAGCAAAAAAAGCGGCGCACCCTGTTGGGTACACCGCTTTTTTGGTGCGAGGAATGGGACTTGAACCCACACGTCAACGACACACGCACCTCAAACGTGCCTGTCTGCCTATTCCAGCATCCTCGCATATAGCAGTCGTTATTATAACACCAACCTTCCGGGATTGTCAACTGCTTTTTTCACTTTCTTATAAATTTTCAGCAAGTCCTAAAATAGCCGCCCGATCACAGGATCGGGCGGCTGTTTTTATGTAATCTTAGTCTTCGGGTTTTTCCATTTCTGCTTGGATGGCGGGATCGTAAGAGAGCAAGGGCGAAACGTCCTTACCGCGCAGCTTGCGATCGATATAGTTTTTGGTGATCTTGGCAACCAACGGAGAGAGGGCAACTACAGCGATCAAGTTGGGGAACATCATCAGACCGTTGAAGGTATCGGAGATATCCCATGCCAGGGTGGAGGTGAGCACAGCACCGAAAATGACAGTGCAAACGTGGATGATACGGAAGATCACCGTGGTCTTGGCACCGAACAGGTATTCCCAAGCCTTAGAGCCGTAATGTGACCAGCCAAGCACGGTGGTGAAGGCAAAGAGGAACATGGCGATGGCGATAAATTTTTGACCGATATCACCCCAAGAGAAGACACTGTTGAAGGCGCCGCCTACGAGCGTGGCATCCGTCAATCCTTGGGCAATTTCACCGGTTTTGACGTTGAATACGCCGCCTTCCAGACCGCCGGTGGTCAGCACGACCAATGCGGTCATGGTACAAACGATCATGGTGTCGGCGAACACTTCAAAGATACCCCACATACCCTGCTTGACGGGTTCTTTGACATTGGAGTTGGAATGCACCATAACCGAAGAACCGAGGCCGGCTTCGTTGGAGAACACGCCACGCTTGAAGCCTTGGGTAATGGCGGTAGCTACCGCATAGCCGAGCAAACCGCCGCCGGCGCTTTTCACAAAAGATTCGGGGGCAAAGGCGTTTACGAAGATGGCTTTGAAGGCGGGCAGAATGGATTGGTAGTGGATGCCGATGATCACCAAAGAGCCGAGCACGAATAGCACGACCATAAAGGGCACGATCTTCTCGGCGACGCTGGCGATGCGCTTTAGGCCGCCTAAGGTGATCAGAGCGGTTAAGAGCATGATCGCGGCACCGATAATGAGGTTATACAGCGATATGCCGCCGAACACTTCAATGGAGGACAATGCACTTACGTCAAAAGCGACGGCGATGTTTGCCACGATCTTATTGACTTGACCCATGCTTCCGATACCAAACGAAGCCAGCATGGTAAACAGGCAGAACAGCACCGCCAAAACAGAACCGATCCATTTGCAGTGTTTCTTTGAGCCGAGGCCGTCGCGCAGATAGTACATCGCACCGCCGGACCATTCGCCGTTTACGTTTTTGCGGCGGTAGAAAATGCCCAGCACGTTTTCGGAAAAGTTAGTCATCATACCAAAGAAGGCAGCAACCCACATCCAGAAAACGGCACCCGCACCACCGGTGGCGATGGCAGCGGCAACACCTGCAATGTTACCGGTACCGACCGTAGCGGCAAGGGCGGTACAAAGCGCCTGGAACGGCGAAATGGTACCTTTTTCCTTGGTGTGCGAAATGACGTCTTTTTTAAAGATGCTGCCAATGGTTTCTTTCCACCAATGGCCGAGTCGGCTGATCTGAAAGACCTTGGTGACGCAGGTCATCAAAATGCCGGTTCCGATAAGCAGGACAAGTCCTACTGCACCCCACACGAAGCCGTTGATCGACCCGTTGATTTTTGTGATGAGTTCCATATCATCATCCTCCTACAGAAAAATTAAAAAGCGGACCGCATGATGGTGCGATCCGCAAAAAAACAAAACTACCCTTAAAAAGGGAGGGGTAACTTTGTCCTTTTGCCTGAGAGATTAGCGCATAACGCGCTTTGCACCTTCGGCACCCATTAAAATGGGATTCTCCAAAGTTCCGTCAGCTTACAGTCCTCATCCGAAAACGGACACCTGAGAGTGTTACTCCTTCAGTTGCGGGATTCCCGCATCTCCTGTAAGCATCAACCGGATATTCACTTGAATGGGTATCATAATAACACAAGCTTTGACAAAATGCAAGATTTTTTTATTCGTTTATTTGATACGGTTTTGTTAACTCCAATAACCTTGCTCCTAACGTGACGGTCATGGATAGCCCCTCCGGCACGTATTCTTCGTGTTCGACCGCGCCCTCGCGACGACATTCGCCTGCGAGTGCACCTTTGTCAAAGGGGAACAACAGCTTCACCTTTCGTCTGTCGGGCGGTAAGACTTCGGTCAATCGTTGTAACAATTCGTCGATTCCTTTGCCGGTGGCGGCACTGATACACACCGCACCGTCACGGTCGGTGAGCGGCAGGGCGGCGGGGAGATCACATTTATTAAACACCGTCACGATCGGACGGTCGGTACAACCAAGTTGTGCAAGCAATTCCCGCGTCACACTTAGGTGTTCGGCGGCATCCTCAGACGAACTGTCACACAAATTGAGAATGACGTCGGCTTCGGCGGCTTCTTCTAATGTGGAACGGAAGGCATCTACCAAATGGTGCGGCAGACGCCGCACAAGACCAACGGTATCAATGAGGAGTATGGTACGCCCGTCGGGTAATTTGAGTGCGCGGGCGGTGGTGTCCAGCGTGGCAAACAGTTTATCTTCCGCAAGTACCCCTGCGTCGGTTAATCGGTTCATCAGCGTAGATTTTCCCGCATTGGTATACCCGACGATGGCTACCGTCTGAATGTTATCCTTTCGACGTCTGTCGCGTCGTTGGACACGCTGTTGCTCGACGGCTTTGAGGGATTCCCGAATGGATTGGATACGGCGACGAATGTGCCGTCGGTCGCTTTCTAACTTCGTTTCGCCGGGGCCGCGTGTACCAATGCCGCCGCCGAGACGGGATAAGGCGACGCCTTGACCCGCAAGCCGTGGTAACAGATATTGCAACTGGGCAAGTTCTACCTGTAAGCGTCCCTCTGCCGAGCGGGCGCGTCCTGCGAAAATATCTAAGATCAGCATGGTGCGATCCACCACGCGGCAGGGGAGCGCATCTTCCAAATTGCGTTGCTGTGTCGCGGTCAGTTCACGGTCGAAGATCACAAGATCTGCTTCGGTGTTTTTGGCGAGCAGGGCAAGTTCTTCCAGACGCCCTTGTCCCAAGCAGGTGGCCTTATCGGGCGATTCACGTTTTTGAAGCACCCGCCCCAGCACATCGGCACCGGCTGTGTCGGCAAGCTCTTCCAGTTCATCAAGAGAGATCTCTGCGTCAAATTCGCCGGTATCCACCGATACCAGTAGTGCGCGTTCTCGCTCGTTATCCGTTTCCATAGTCACAAACGAACTCATCGAATCCCTCCTTTTTTGCTATTGTACCGATTCTTTTGTGCATTGTCTATAGTATATACCGAAAAACCTACAAAAAAATTTGCATTAAAATAAAAAGTTTTTGTTTTCATTTGTCGGAAAGTGTGTTAAGATAGAAATACAATAGATAGTATGTGAAAACGAGGGGATAGCAAATATGGTAGAAAAATTAACCAGCGAAACCATTTTTTCCGCGCCCAATCAGGTCGCACCGCTCAGCATGATCGCCCAGCCCGGCACGGAAGAACTGGCCGCGAAGATCGATTATTATCTTACCGATTGGGCGGCAAAAGCCGGCGTTCCGCAGGATTCGTTCTTGATTCCCGCCGAATGTCCGCGTTTTTCGTCCGGCGACGGCAAAGGTCTTATCAAATCCAGTATCCGCGGCGATGACCTGTTCATCTTGGTGGATGTCGGCAACTACAACGTAAAATACAATATTTTTGGTCAGCAGAACTGCATGTCGCCCGACGATCATTTCCAGGATCTGAAGCGTATCATTCAAGCTGCAGGCGGTAAAGCACACCGTATCAACGTGATTATGCCGATTTTGTTCGGTGGCCGTCAGCATCGCCGCAACTACCGCGAGTCGCTCGACTGCGCGGTTGCGTTGCAGGAACTTGAGCGTATGGGCGTGACCAACATCATCACGTTTGACGCGCACGATCCTCGCGTGCAGAACGCCGTTCCGTTGATGGGCTTTGACAACGTGATCCCCTCGTATCAGGTCCTCAAAGCAATGTTCCGCCGTTATCCCGATCTCATTCCGGATCGCGAGCATATGATGATTGTCAGCCCCGACGAAGGTGCATTGAACCGCAATATGTATTATGCATCTACTTTGGGTGTTGATCTGGGCATGTTCTACAAGCGCCGCGACTACGCGCACGTTGTCAACGGTCGCAACCCCATCATCGCACACGAGTACCTCGGTGACTCGGTGGAGGGTAAGGACATCTTTATTGCCGACGACATCATCTCGTCCGGTGAATCCATGTTGGATATTGCGTACGAACTGAAGAAACGCAAGGCGGGTCGCATTTTCGCGTATGCTACCTATGCTATCTTCACTAACGGCCTGGACAAGTTCGATCAGGCGTACAAGGACGGCGTGATTGCAGGTGTGCTCGGCACCAACCTGACCTACCGCACCGATGAACTCAAAAAACGTGAATGGTTCTGCGAAGTGGATGTGTCCAAATACATCGCGTATTTCATCGCCTCGCTCAATCACGATATGTCGGTTACCCGCATCATTGATTCGCATGAGAAGATCCGCAAGCTTCTTGCATCCCGCAAATAAAGCATTTGAAAGAACGGTCGCGCAAGCGACCGTTCTTTTTTGCATATTGCGCTTGTCCTCCCTGTATATATTGCATTAAGAGGAGGAGATCGTATGAAAGGTATTCGCATACTCGCGTGCACCTTGTGTGCCACGCTGTTGTTCACTGCGTCAGTTTCGGCAAAAACGGTTATTATTGATACGGAGTCGGGGGAGAGCGCCGAAGAGCTGATGTCCCTTGAAGTACCGAAAAGTTTGAGCGAGGTGGTATCCACTGCAGCGGGAACGGCACTGGAAGTCGGCGGTAAATCCGCCGTTTTGATGGAACTGTCATCCGGTCAAGTGCTGTTCGAAAAGAATACTCACGAAAAATTGCCGATTGCTTCCGTTACCAAGATCATGACGCTGTTGTTGGTAATGGAAGCGCTTGATAAAGGGATGATTGATCTGCAAGACCCCGTTACCTGTTCGGCGGAAGCGGCATCAATGGGTGGCTCGCAAATTTGGTTGGAGCCCGGTGAGATCATGACGGTACACGAGCTGATCAAAGCAGCGGCGGTGGTATCTGCTAACGACGCGTGCGCCGCGCTTGCCGAACATGTTGCCGGTTCGATCGAGGAGTTTGTACAGCGCATGAATACGCGCGCCGCCGAACTTGGTATGCAAGACACACTGTTCAAAGACTGCAGTGGTCTCGACGACACCGCCTATTCATGTGCTTACGACGTGGCACTGATGTCCCGTGAACTGATGATGCATCCCTTGATTAAAAACTATACTACTATTTGGATGGATACTTTGAGAAACGGTGAATCGCAGTTGGTCAATACCAATAAATTGATTCGGTTTTATCAAGGAGCCACGGGGCTAAAAACCGGCACTACTTCCACGGCGGGTCATAATCTGTCTGCCACCGCTGAGCGGAACGGATTGGGATTCGTAGCGGTGATTTTGGGGTGCAGTACCACCGATGAGCGTTTCGGCGGAGCGCGCAAGTTGTTAGATCACGGTTTTGCCAACTATGCGCTGTACACCCCGCAGATCGACCCCGATACGTTAATCCCGATTCCGGTACTGCGTGGCACGGCGGAAAGCGTAACGGTGGAGAGTGGGGACTTGTCTCCCATACTGGTTAAAAAGGGCGAGGAGAAAGAGCTTTCTTGCACCGTTACCTTATCAGAAGATCTGGAAGCACCCGTTACAAAAGGGCAGATCGTCGGCGCTGTTACGGTTTCCCGTGAAGAGAAAACGATAGCAGAGTACGCCGTGCGTGCAGCCGAGGAAGTGCCGAGGTTGAGTTTCGGGGTTTGCTTATTACGACTGTTTACCGCATTATCTGCCTAATTTCCACACCGGTCAGCGTGCTGACCGGTGTTTATTTGTAAAAAATTCATAAAAAAATATGCGGTTTCGGTTGCAATCGGAGCGGATATATTGTACAATAAAATCAACAAAGAAAGACGGAGGCATCTTAAGTATGGCAGTTACCTTTGAAACGCGTTATCTTACCGATTTCGTACGTGACCATGAACTGCAGGCAATGCAGGCACAAGTCAATGCGGCGCACGAGATGCTCCACGCGGGCAACGGTCTCGGCAATGATTTCCTTGGCTGGCTGACGTTACCCACCGATTATGATAAAGAAGAGTTTGTTCGCATTCAGGCGGCGGCCGAACGCATTAAAAACGATACCGACGTGTTTATCGTGATTGGTATCGGTGGTTCGTATCTCGGCGCTCGTGCCGTGATTGAATTTTTGAAATCTCCTTTGTATAACAACCTTAAAAAAGATACACCGGATGTGTATTTCGCAGGGAAAAGCATCAGCGCTTCAGAGTTATCGGAGCTGCTCAGCTTGTGCGAAGGCCGCCGTGTATCGATCAACGTAATTTCCAAATCCGGTACTACCACAGAGCCGGCAATCGCGTTCCGCGTGTTCCGCGAGTATTTGGAAAGTACCGTGGGTGTGGAGGAGGCCCGCCGTCGCATCTACGTAACAACTGACAAAGCCAAGGGCACGCTTAAGGGGCTTGCGGATCGCGAGGGATACGAGACCTTCGTTGTACCCGATAACGTGGGTGGACGTTTCTCGGTGCTTACTGCTGTTGGTTTGTTACCCATCGCAGTAGCCGGATTCGATATTGCTGCACTCATGGCGGGTGCCGCCAAGGCGCAAAACGCCTTGTGCGAGACCGATCTTGCCAAAAACGATTGCTATAAATACGCCGCCATGCGTAACATCCTGTTGCGCAAAGGTCGTGCGGTAGAACTCATGGTCAGTTATGAACCGCGCTACGCCATGATGTCCGAGTGGTGGAAGCAGTTGTACGGCGAGAGTGAAGGTAAAGATGGAAAGGGCTTGTTCCCGGCATCCGTTATCTTCTCCACCGATCTGCATTCGCTCGGTCAATTTGTACAGGACGGTTCCAATATTTTGGCGGAAACCGTGGTCGTGATTGACGAATCACCCGTGACGATGACCATTAAGGAAGATGCTGAGAACGTGGATGGTCTCAACTTCCTTGCCGGCCGCACGATGGCACAGATCAACCACAAAGCATTTGAAGGCACCATCCTGGCACACACCGACGGCGGCACCCCGAACATGGTGCTTCACGTTCCCTCGGTGTGCGAGGAAGAGTTGGGCTATCTCGTGTATTTCTTCGAGAAGGCATGCGCGATCTCCGGCTATATGCTGGGCGTCAATCCGTTTAACCAACCGGGTGTGGAGGAATATAAGAAAAACATGTTTGCGTTGCTCGGTAAACCGGGCTACGAAGACCAAAAGGCAGTGCTTGAGAAACGGCTCGGTAAGTAAAAAACGGTAGTGACCGCGTCATGCGGTTAATATAGATTGGGAGGAATTCTAATGATCACTTTAATCCTCGGGAAAAAAGGTTCCGGCAAAACCAAGCGACTGATCGACATGTGCAACGAAGCCATGGCGCAGTCCAAGGGCAATGTTGTCTTTATTGAAAAAGACAACACGTTGACGTACAGTCTTAAGCATAACGTACGCTTGGTAGCGGCTGATGAGTACGCAATCCGCGGATTTGACAGTTTTTATGGTCTGATCGCCGGTATGTGCGCCGGCAACTATGATATCACCGATATTTTCGTTGATTCCACTTTGAAGATCGGCGGTGACACAGCGGACCTGCTCGTATTTGTCGAGAAACTGAAAGTTCTCAGCGACAAAGCGAATACCAATATCGTGATGTCTGTTT
>JAFSCE010000022.1 GCA_017436915.1 Clostridia bacterium | reverse complement strand
AGGGTATGATCCTGAAAACAAGTTGGTGCTGATGGCGGTGAGGGTACACCCGTTCCCATCCCGAACACGGCAGTTAAGCTCACTTGCGCTGACAATACTTGGCTGGTAGCGGCCCGGGAAGATAGGTAGGCGCCAACACGACAAAAAACCTTGACGATTTTCGTCAAGGTTTTTTTGTCGTGCCACACTTGCCGTCGGCAAGTGTGTTTTGCTCCGTTCGCTTTCGCTCACTCTACGCGCAGAGGGGAACCCTGATGGTTCCCCCTGCACACATTCCCTTCCCTCCGAACATTTTGGCTGGTGGTGCGAACGGGCCGCGCGGCCCGGGAAGATACCGCATATCCGTTTCCGTTCGTGACGCGTATCTGCCGTGCTGAATCACGCTTTTTTAAATATCTGTAGAAAAATTTTCATAAGTATGTTATAATAAACTCAATATAAATGTATAAGCGAGGGCTTGGCTTGATAAAACGGTTAAAGAAAATTCGGTTTGTGAATATTCTGATGTTGACGGTGGCAGGAATTGTGAATGCCATTGGTATTACGCTGTTTCTGACGCCGGTCAAGCTGTATGACAGCGGTATTTCTGGAACATCCATGTTACTGGATCAGATAACACCGGATTATTTAACGTTATCGCTCTTTTTGTTGATACTCAACATTCCGTTGTTTTTGTTTGGCTATAAAAAGCAAGGGTGGCTCTTTACGGTTTATGCTATTTACACCGTTGCGATCTACTCGCTGTTCGCCTGGCTTATTACCGATATTTTTCCTATTGATGTCAGTATCGCTTCCCCGCTTGCCGGAACAGATCTGCTGTTGTGTGCGTTGTTCGGTGGAGTAATATCGGGGGTTGGAAGCGGTTTAGCAATTCGTTATGGCGGCGCGATGGATGGCATTGAGGTCATGGCGGTTATTTTTGCAAAACGGCTGGGCATCACTGTCGGTACCTTTGTGATGGTGTATAACGTGATTCTATATGTAATTTGCGGATTTGTTTTGAAGAGTTGGATTCTTCCTTTGTATTCAATCGTGACGTATGCAGCCGCCTTAAAGACCGTTGACTTTATTGTTGAGGGTATGGATAGAGCGAAATGTGCCATTATCATTACCGAAGCGCCGGACGAAATATGTAAGGTACTGAGTGACTCGTTTGGAAGCGGCATGACAAAGCTTGCAGCCAAAGGCGGGTATTCCAATCAAAACAAGACCATGATATATTTTGTTGTTAACCGATATCAAGTGATACGGATGAAGGATATTGTTCATGAAATTGACCCATCAGCTTATATTACCATTAGCGAAGTTGCTGATGTTTTTTCCAACAACCATAACGATGCTTAATTGCTATTAGATACGACCGAGAAAAGGAGTGCTTTTTTGTGAAAATACGCTTGTCTACCATTGTGAAAATCATTATTTCGATTGTGATCATTGGCGTTTTGTATTGGTTAATGTTACCGCCGATCAACTGGCGCAGTACGGAAATGTGGACGTTTTTGGCGTTTTGCATCGTTATTTGTACCGCTATTAATTTCACACACAAGCTGATCGAATTGATAATGCCTCGTGGTTCTAAACACGGAACAATTGTCAAAACGGGTCGCGTGCGCATCAAAGACTTGAGTGCGCCGATCGTCGTCGCGGCGATAAGCTTAATTGCTATTGTCGTGTTCGGCTTGATCGGCAGTGCAACCGGCTGGGCGTTATTCTCTGCGAAAGCATACGGGCAATTGTTGACCTATCAGACCGGTGATTTCAAGGCGGAAATTGCCGACGTTGTCACCAACGAAAACGGGAAACTGAATATGGACTCGGTACCGGTTGTGGACCGCGACACGGCGGAACGGCTCTCGTTGCGAAAACTCGGTGAAATGAGTGATCTGGTATCGCAATTCGAAGTGGATTCTTGGTATAATACGCAGATTAACTATAAAGGCGCACCGACCCGTGTCACACCACTGGTTTACGGTGATTTTTTCAAGTGGTTAAATAATCAGGATAAAGGTATTCCTGCCTATATTACGGTAAATATGGAAACGCAGGAAACGGATTTGGTACGCTTATCCGACGGTATCAAATACAGCGAAAGCGAGTATCTTTTGCGCGACTTAAATCGCCATTTGCGCTTTCACTATCCGACCAAGATCTTTGACAACATTTCTTTTGAAATTGATGAGAACGGCACACCGTACTGGGTGGCTTCTACTGTGACCTATCGTATCGGCTTCTGGAGCGGTCGTGATATTGACGGCGTTGTGTTGTGCAACGCGATCAATGGTGAATGTACCTATTATGAGATCGGCAACGTGCCGCAATGGATCGACCAAGCGTACGATTCTGAGATCATTCTGGAACAACTGACCTACAACGGCGAATACGTTAACGGCTATTGGAACTCGTTGTTCGGACAAAAAGGTGTGTTACAGCCGACCGACGGCTATAATTACCTGGCACTCAATGACGACGTGTATCTGTATACCGGTATGACCAGCGTTTCCAGTGACGAATCCAACGTCGGTTTCGTTTTGGTGAATCTGCGTACCAAAGAAACCAGGTTTTACGAGTGCCCCGGTGCAGAAGAATATTCTGCTATGGAATCTGCACAAGGCAAGGTACAAGAGAAGAATTATACGGCGACTTTCCCGCTGTTGTTGAACGTAAACGACCGCCCAACCTATTTTATGTCACTGAAAGATAGTGCGGGCTTGGTGAAAATGTATGCCTTTGTCGATGTGCGGCAATACCAGATCGTCGGTACCGGCACCTCCGTTAAAGAGGCGTTGAATGCCTTTTTTGGGGAACTGAAGAACAATGATGAGGTCGATTTGGGTGGCGAGAGCGGATCTGCCGTGAAAGAGCAGACCGTTGCCGGCGTGATCGCGGATATTCGCTCGGCTGTGGTCGGCGGAGAGACCCGTTACTATATTCTGCTGCAAAACGATACGGCCGTCTATGTAGCCGATGTGGGCATCAACAGCCGGTTACCGTTTGCCAAAGTTGGTGACAGTGTCACCATGGTGTACACGGCCTCTGCCGATGCGATGTTGGTTTCTTCGTTGGAGTTGACGGCAGCACCGTAAAGGGGATCAATATGACGTTTGAGGAAGTAGCAAAAACTGTAGGTGTTAACACCTATCCCGAAAAAATGGCGAATTTTTACTATGCAGAAGATAAAAGTGTTGCCTGTGATCTTTCCCTGATTGATAACTTGCAACGTGAATATCGTTTGTTCGGCGACTACTATGACGTGGTTAAGGAATGCGCCGTTCAATGCAATGGGAGTACCGCACACAGTGCATGGGTACGAACAGCGGTTGCTTTTGCCAGGGCCGGTGACTTTTTCGAAGCGAAATCGGTTCCGGCTCCCGCTGCCGATGGGACCTTGCTCACCTCCATGCTTCCGTTTTATATTTTGGTAGCACAAATTCCGGATTCCATTGCCGAGTACCGCAGACGCGGGTTTTCCGAAGACGAGATTCCCGGTTTGGTTTCTGTTTATCGGGCATCATTGTCGGCGGTGAAATACCGCACGGGAATGCCGGGGATTGACACAACGCTTTACGCGTGGGACACGTATTTTATCAAAGCGCAAATATTTAATGCAGGGGGCCTTCAATTTGAATTGAAAACCCTTCCCAACCGTGCCTTGTATTTGCGGGAAAAAGCTACGGGGCGTATCGTTCCGCTGATGTGCAACGGGCTCTGTCACCACAGTGGCGTGCAGATGATCGGCTCGGCAGGGTATGACGATGACAAAGGGGCATTCACTTGCCGTTTCTCAGAGGATGACACACAGTATTATGGCAATGCTGTGATCGACGGTGTTGTGGAGGCAACCGAGCGCTCTTATCCCAAAACGGAATGGGAGTGCGTTTTACGACCGGGCGATCATTGCTTGAGTATGCACATTCCCAGTGGCGCTGACATCTCGGTCGAGGCAACCGATAAAGCGATAGCTACAGCGCGCCAGCTGGTGAAAGAACGTTTTCCGGAATTTTCGGGCGAGCGGGTGTATTGTTGTTCTTGGTTACTTGATCCTACTCTTGGTAAGTTGCTGGGCGATCAAGCCAAGATTACTCAATTTCAAAAACGGTACGTGCGCATTCCTGAAATATGCGACGGTATGCAAGTTTTTGGGAACGTGTTTCTCGGCCGTTTCGACTCGTATAAAGATCTTCCGGAGGATACGCGTTTGCAGCGCACCTTAAAGGACTTGTACATCAACGGCGGACATATCTACAACTATTCCGGAGTCATATTCTGATAAAAAACAACCCCCTGTTGCGTGACAACAGGGGGTTGTTTGCCATGTTCATTATTTCTCCAGTAAAGCTTTTATCATGCGGGCGCATTTATACACGTCGCCGCCGCCCATCGTGAGAATCAAATCGTGTGGTTCCGCGTTTTTTGCGACGAAATGGCTGATCTCCTCAAAGGTGGCGAGGTAGTGTGCACCGTCGATCTGATCGGTGATTTGCTTTGACGATACGTTCCATTCGTTTGTTTCGCGCGAGCCCATGATATCGCTTACGACGACTTCATCGGCGATGGAAAGCGCTTCGGCAAATTCGTTAAGATGGCGGGCGGTGCGCGAGAAGGTGAAGGGTTGGAAGATCGCCCACACGCGCGCATACGGCATTGCCTTGGCGGCGCTTAGGGTGGCAACGATCTCGGTGGGGTGGTGCGCGTAATTGTCCGCGATGGTGATATCCTTTACCGTTCCCAAAAACTCAAAGCGCCTGCCGGCGCCGTGGAATGCGGCAAGCCCTGCGGCGATCTCGTCTGCCGTGGCGCCGCACAGATGCGCGGCAGCAGCGGCAGCAACCGAATTTAACACGTTGTGCTCGCCGGGAACACCCAGCGTGATGGTAGCGACTTTTTCGCCGTTGTGATATAAGTCGTAGCAACCGTAAGCGCCGTCACGTACCGACACATTTTGTGCATACCAGTCGCATTCGGGAGAGTAGCCGTACCGCACAACATTGGCGTGGGTGAGGTTTTCTACCGCTTTGAGAGTGTTCACATCTTCGGCGTTGACAATCAACGTGCCGGTGGTTTGTGTTGAGAATTGGCGGAACGAAGCAATGATGTTGTCCAATGAGCCAAAATAATCGAGATGATCGGCATCGACATTGAGGATGATGGAAACGGCGGGATTCATTTCCAAATAATGATCCTTGAATTCGCACGCTTCGCACACAAACACGTCGGATTTGCCTGCGTGTCCGTTGGCATCGATCAGCGGTAATCTGCCGCCGATGAACACCGATGGGTCGCGTTCTGCCTGCAAAAGGATCTGGGAGACCATGGACGAAGTGGTGGTCTTGCCGTGCGTGCCAGCAACCGCAACGGTGCGAGGGAAACAGCGGGATAAGGCGCCGAGCAGCTTGGCGCGTTCCATCAGCGGAATACCACGCTCGGTTGCGGCGACAAGTTCCGGATTATCTGCCGACACAGCAGCAGTGTAGACCACAAGATCAGTGTTGCCGACGTTTTCTGCTTTTTGCGGCATAAAAACGGGGATTCCTAACCGACGCATACGCGCCAGATTATCCGATTCGTTGACGTCAGAGCCGGTAATCGCATAGCCGAGTGAATGTAAGATCTCGGCGAGCGGGCTCATACCCGAGCCGCCAATGCCGACAAAATGTACGCGCTTGACACCGGGCAGTACTGTTTGATTCATGGGAATCCCTCCTCGATACTTATTATTATATTGGTTTTTTACGCAAAAATAAATACCTTTTTGTAATTTTTAGCAGGAAATAAAGATTGAATTAGTAAATGAAATTTGATATAATACAAATATCTATACATCAGCGAGGGAAAAGCATGTCTGACATTCGTTACATCACATTGGAGGAACTGCAAAAACAGCAAGTTTTTATCCGACAAATACGTGAGTTTTATGATAGGCGATGTACCGAAAGTGCGCCGCTTGCCTACGTGCGCACTTACGGTTGTCAACAGAACGTGGCGGATTCCGAGCGGATGAAAGGATTGCTCGCGCAGATGGGCTTCGGGTTTACCGAAACACCCGAGCAGGCGGATTTTATTCTGTTTAACACCTGCGCGGTCAGAGAACACGCGCAAGATCGCGTGTTCGGAAACGTCGGGGCGCTCAAAGCCCTCAAACGGCGTAAACCGCACCTGTTGATCGCCTTATGCGGTTGTATGGTACAGCAGGAGCACGTTGCCGAAAAAATTTATAAAAGTTATCCGTTCGTGGGGCTGGTATTCGGTACGCACGTGCAACACCGTCTCCCGGAACTCATGGCGGGCGTGCTGCTCGGCAAACGGCGAAAAGTCGAAATCCCGTCTTGTGACGGTGTGATTGCCGAGGGGATTCCGACGGTGCGTGACGGTGGTTTTAAAGCGTTTGTGTCCATTATGTACGGTTGCAACAATTTCTGCACCTACTGCATTGTGCCGTACGTGCGCGGCCGTGAACGCAGCCGTGAACCAGAGGAAATCTTAAAAGAAGTTCGCGAACTGGCTGAGCAAGGGTATAAAGAGATCACACTGCTCGGGCAGAACGTGAATTCGTACGGCAAGGGCGAGGCACACGGCGTCACGTTTCCCGAATTGCTCAGGCGCGTGAACGACATACCGGGAGATTTCGTTATTCGTTTTATGACCTCACATCCCAAGGATGCCACAAAGGAATTGTTTGACACCATCGCCCGGTGCGAAAAGGTGTCGAGGCATTTCCACTTGCCGTTTCAGTCGGGAAGCAATCGCATCTTAAAGGAAATGAACCGACAGTATACGAGAGAGCAGTATTTGGAGCTGATTGCGTATGCCAGAAAAGTCGTGCCGGGAATCACCTTTACCAGTGACGTGATCGTGGGATTTCCCGGTGAACAGCGCGAGGATTTTGAACAGACCTTATCACTCATTCGAGAAGTGGGGTTTGCTTCACTGTTTACCTTCATTTTCTCGCCGCGCGAGGGAACACCCGCGGCAAAAATGGAGGATCCCATTCCCGCCGAGACAAAATCGGCATGGTTTTCCGAAATGACAGCGTTGCAGGAGGAAATTTCCGCCGAACGCTTGAGTGCTGTGGTGGGTACAACGCAACGTGCGTTGTTAGAAGCACAAGCCGGCGGCTTTTTGGAAGCGCGGCTTGCAGACAACAGTATCGTACGCGTGCAGGGCGATCCAGCGCGTGTTGGCGAATTTGTAAAAGTGCGTATCACCGGCGCACGCAGTTATATTTTAACCGGTGAGATTGAAAAGGAGTAGAGTACAATGGAACAGATCTTGGAAATGGCAAAAGAAATCGGACACGCAATTCAGCAGGATGAGCGGTTCGTAAAAGTGCAGATGGCGCAGGCAGCCGCGGATAACGATGCGGTGTTGCAGGAGCTCATCGGCGAGTTTAATTTGAAACGCATGGCGATCAACGGCGAGGCGGCAAAACCCGAAGCCGAGCAGGATGAAGCCAAAGTAAAGCAACTCAACGTTGAGCTGCGCGAGGTGTATGCCCGTGTGATGGCAAACGAATCTATGGCGGCATACAACGAGGCAAAGACCGAATTGGATAAGATCTTAAACGGTGTCGGCGCCATCATCAACATGGCGGCGCAGGGACTTAATCCCGACGATTATGACGAGCATCAGTGCAGCGGCAATTGTTCAAGCTGCGGCGGATGCCACTAAGTGTGACAGGACTTAAGACCCTGTTACACTATTAAAATAACAGACGTGAAAAGGAGGTGAGCGGTATGCCGGTAACTCCCATGATGCAACAGTATTTTGAAATCAAGAAAAATTACCCGCAGTGTATTTTGTTTTACCGTTTGGGTGATTTTTATGAGATGTTTTATGACGATGCCAAGATCGCGTCGCAGGAGTTGGAACTCGTACTGACAGGCCGTGATTGCGGGCAGGAGGAACGTGCTCCGATGTGCGGTGTGCCGTTCCACAGCTGCGAAGGGTATATCGCTAAACTGGTTAACCGCGGTTACAAGGTTGCGATCTGTGAACAGACCGAGGATCCTGCTACGGCGAAAGGAATCGTTCGACGCGACGTGGTGCGTATTATCACGCCCGGTACGGTTATTGAAGGCAGTATGCTGGAGGAGGGCCGCAATAACTATCTGTGTGTGGTGCACGCAGAGGACGGATTTGCCAAAGTCGGCTTGTGTTTTGTGGATACTTCCACGGGTGAAATGCACGTAACCGAGCTCCATGGGCAGGACATTATCCCGCGTATGCAAAACGAGCTGGGACGATTTTCACCCCGCGAGGTGCTGCTCAACGATGTTGCCATGAAAGATTCCGTGGTGACGGAATTTTTAACGAACCGTTTGAGTGTAACACCCGAGCAGGCGGAACCCGCTTGTTTTGATTCGCAGGCAGCCGTGTCGCGGGTACTTGAACATTTCCATAAAGCGTCTTTGGATCAACTGTCGTTGCAGGACAGCGATTCGGCGGTATTAGCACTCGGTTGTGCGTTGCATTATCTGTATATGACGCAGATGACGGGCGTTGAGCGTATGACACAGCTTGACGTTTATTCCGACGCGCAATTTATGCGGCTGGATTTAACTGCCAGACGTAATTTGGAATTGCTTGAAACCTTGCGCAACAAGGAAAAGCGCGGGTCGCTGCTTGGCGTATTAGACAAGACCCGCACTGCGATGGGCAAACGGCTGATCCGTAACTGGATCGAGCAGCCACTGTTGCATCCTGCGCAGATTACCCGCCGTCAAAACGCAGTGGCGGAGATCGTGCACGACGCGGTACTTCGTGAGGATTTGCGGGAATTACTCGGCGAGATCTATGATTTGGAGCGCATTATGACGCGCGTGGTGTACGGTAGTGCAAACGCGAAAGAAGTCGCGTCTCTCGGTCAGACCATCGAGCGGCTCGCTCCCATCAAGTCGCGGCTTGTCGGCGTACAGTGTGCGCTTTTAAAAGAAATTCAAGCAACTATTGATCCCATGCCGGATCTACTTAGCTTGATCACCGAAGCGATTGCGGAAAATCCGCCGTTTTCGGTGCGTGAGGGCGGCATGATCCGCGAGGGCTACAGCGCGGAGCTTGATGAGTTGCGCCTGATCATGGACGACAGTAAGAGTGTGCTCGCGCGCATTGAAGCGGAAGAAAAAGAAAAAACCGGTATCCGCACCTTGAAGATTGGCTATAACCGTGTGTTTGGTTATTACATAGAAGTCTCGCGCAGTTTTGCGGGCGAAGTGCCGGAGCACTATATCCGCAAGCAGACCCTTGCTAACGCCGAGCGCTATATTACGCAAGAACTGAAAGAGTTGGAAGCCCGCGTATTGGGTGCGAAAGACCGTGCGGTAGCTTTGGAATATCAGCTGTTCTGTGAGGTGCGTACGGCAATCGCTAACGAACTCACACGTATTCAGTCGACCGCGGAAGCAATCGCAAAATTGGACGTACTCACTTCCTTTGCGCAGGTAGCGGCGTACCATAACTACGTTTGCCCGATTGTGGATCTGAGCGGTATTATTGATATCAAAAACGGTCGTCATCCGGTGGTGGAATCTTTACAATCCGCTCCGTTTGTGCCAAATGACGTACTCCTCGATAATCACGATAATCGTGTGGCGATCATCACCGGCCCGAACATGGCGGGTAAATCCACCTATATGCGGCAAACGGCCTTGATCGTGCTGATGGCACAGATTGGCAGTTTTGTGCCGGCGGACAGTGCGACCATCGGTATTGTGGACAGTATCTTTACCCGTGTAGGCGCTTCGGACGATTTAGCATCGGGACAGTCCACCTTTATGGTGGAAATGAGTGAGGTGGCATCCATCTTACAGAATGCGACCTCAAACAGTTTAATTGTGTTTGACGAGATCGGACGCGGCACCTCCACCTTTGACGGTATGAGTATTGCACGCGCGGTGCTTGAACACGTTGCCGATTCGCGCAAGATCGGCGCCAAAACGTTATTTGCTACCCATTACCACGAGTTAACGGTGATGGAAGACGAGCTCGACGGTGTGAAGAATTATAACGTAGCGGTTAAAAAGCACGGTGACGACATTACGTTCTTGCGCCGTATCGTACGTGGACCGACCGACGACAGTTACGGTATTGAAGTTGCCAAACTTGCCGGTGTGCCGGATTCGGTCGTACAGCGGGCAAAGGCGATCTTAAAAGAACTCGATAACGGCACGCTTCCGACTGTACCGCGTGCAACGGCGCACAGCGACGACGGACAGTTGTCGTTGTTGACGGCAGCGGACAGCGAGTTGCTCCGCCGTTTAAAAGAACTGGACGTGAACGTCCTGACGCCTATTGAGGCAATGCAAACCTTATACGAATTGCACAGAGAAGCACAGAGTTATTAACGAAAGGAGGTGCCGACATGGCGCGTATTCAAGTGCTTGATAAGCATACGGCGGAACTTATCGCCGCAGGTGAGGTGGTCGAGCGACCGGCCTCGGTAGTGAAAGAACTGGTGGAAAACGCCATTGATGCCGGTGCCACCACCATTACGATAGAGATCAAGAATGGCGGGATCTCGTATATCGGGATCACCGACAACGGTTGCGGATTTGCGCGAGAAGATGTGCCGACGGCATTTTTGCGGCACGCGACCAGCAAGATCCGTGTAGAGGAAGATCTGAATACCATTTCCACATTGGGCTTTCGCGGTGAGGCGCTCGCATCGATTGCGGCAGTCGCACGTGTGGAACTTGTCACGCGCACCGAGGCGGAACTCGCCGGTACACGGTACGTGATTGAGGGCGGCGAGGAGATTGAGTTGTCCGATGTCGGTTGCCCCCGCGGTTCGACCATCTGTGTGCGGGATCTGTTTTATAATGTCCCTGCACGTATGAAATTTCTCAAAAAGGATGTAGGGGAGGCAAATGCTGTCGCCGGGGTGGTAGACCGTTTGGCATTATCACATCCCGAAATTTCATTCCGTTTTATCCGTGAAGGACGCGATGAGTTATTAACACCCGGTAACGGGGATCTGTATGCTTGTATCAGCGCGGTGCTTGGTCGTGAGTTTGCTAAAACGCTGACAGAGGTTGAGTACGACTTAGGTGGCGTGCACGTGCACGGGTACACCTGCCGTCCGGAAGGTGCGCGAGCTAACCGCACGATGCAGCACTTCTTTATCAACGGGCGGTATGTAAAAACGCGTACCGCCATGGCTGCAATTGAACAGGCGTACAAAGGATCGATCATGGTGGGAAAATTCCCTGCGTGTGTGTTGTGCGTGGATATGCCACCCGAAACGGTGGACGCAAACGTGCATCCTGCGAAGATTGAGGTTCGGTTTGTGAATGAAAAGCCGGTGTTTGATGCTGTGTATCATGCCGTTCGCTCGGCATTGGAAGGTGACAGCGCACCCATGCAAGCAACGTTGCCGACGCCGGTGGTACAACCGTCAAAACCGCAGTACGTAACGCCTACCCCTGCCAGAGAAATTGCGCGTCGCGTGACCCTAACGCCGTCGGCGCCGCAACCGACACCGCCGCCTCCTGTTGCACGGCCAAAGCCGATCGCGCAAGGACGACCGATGGTGATGCGGGACAGTACGCCGGTTGTGCAAAGCTTCTTTGAAGCGTCAGTGAAAAAGGACACACCCACTCCACCACCGGTATCGGTGTCAAAGCCCGATCCGGTGCCCGCACCTGTTCAGCAAACGATCGAGCCGGAACAACCCGAGCCGATTCGTCTGTTGGGCGAAGCGTTGCATACCTACATCATTGCAGAATGGCGCGGGTCGGTTTATTTTATCGACAAACACGCCGCACATGAGCGGATTTTATATAACCAACTCAAAGAAACCGCTAACGAGAGTGCGCAAATATTGCTCGCGCCTTTGTCGGTGTCGTTCAGCCGCGAGGAATACGGTGCGTTGACCGAAGCGGGCGAACAGCTAAAACAAGCGGGGTTTGAATTGGAGGATTTTGGCGGAAACACGCTGCTCGTGCGTGCGGTGCCGATGATGCTTTCAGATGGTAACATTACGGAAAGTTTACGTGAGATCGCCGGCGGTTTATTATCCGGTAAACGTGAAATCACGACCGAGCGGCTTGACTGGATTTATCATTCCGTTGCGTGTCGCGCCGCCGTGAAAGCGGGAGACGGCAGTACGCCGCAGGAATTGTTACAACTGGCAAAGCGTGTGTTGTACAATGAGGATATTCGTACTTGCCCACACGGTCGACCGGTGTGCTTTGAACTGACCGCGCGGGAAATTGAAAAACAGTTTGGACGGATCGTATGAATCAAAATCGCATCCCCCTGTGCGTAATCGCAGGACCGACGGCGTCGGGGAAGACCTCGTTGGCGGTTGAACTGTGCCGCCGTTTCGGCGGCGAGGTGATCTCTGCCGATTCGATGCAGGTATACGACACACTGTGTGTCGGTACGGCGCGGCCGAGTAAAGAAGAACAAGGCGGTATTCCGCATCATTTGATGGGGTTCTTGAAGCCCGATGCGTCGTACAGTGTGGCAAAATATGCCGAGCAGGCACACCGCGTGATTGCGGATGTGCACAGTCGCGGCAAACTGCCGGTACTGTGCGGCGGTACCGGTCTGTACATACAGGCGGTCACTGAAAATCTTTTATATGAGCAACAACCCGAAAACCGTGAGGTGCGTGATCGTTTGCGTGAACGCATTGAGCGCGAGGGTGGTGACGCGTTGCTGGGTGAGCTTTCAAAACTTGACCCCGAAACAGCGGCGCGCCTGCACCCAAACGATCACGGTCGCATTATCCGTGCGCTCGAGATCATTGAAACAACGGGGCGCACCATCACGCGACAAAACGCGGAATCGCGCAAAGCGGGGTCACCGTACGCACTATGCGGGCTGCGACTGGAATTCCGCGACCGCGAGCGGTTATACGATCGCATCAACCGCCGCGTGACCGCGATGCTGGAAAATGGTTTGGAAGCGGAAGCGCGTTGGTTGCTCGAGCAGCCAAACACCGACACGGTACGGCAGGCGATCGGTTACAAAGAATTGGAGCCGTACTTGGCGGGCGCGGTGTCGCTTGACGAAGCGGCGGATGCCATTCGGCAGGGAACCAGACGGTATGCCAAACGGCAGCTGTCGTGGTTCCGACGTGAGGATTGGATGACGACCGTCTACATGGACGATGCCGATTGCAGCGAGCAGGCAACGGCTTTGGTGGAAACCTTTTTGCGAAAGGAGAAGTGACGATATGAATCAAACGGCAAAACGCATTTTAATCGTTTTATTGTCGTTGTTGCTCATTATCTACGTGGGCGTGCAAGGGTATCTGATCTTCTCGGCGTCACTGGAAACCATTACGGCTGATAAGGAGATCGCGTACGATACAATTAAAACAACCGGCGTGGTATATCGCAGCGAATCGATCATCCGTCAGCAGACGGACGGCTATGTCTTTTACACGGTCCAAGACGGCAACCGCGTTTCTAAAAACGGAAACATTGCCCACGTGTATACAAGCGAGGGGGATGCACTGGCACAGCAGGAACTGGATCTTTTGGATGAAGAGATTGCCTCGCTGATGTCTATCAATGCGCAGGGATCCAGTAATCGCGCGAGTTTAAACAGTATTAATCAGCAGATTAGCCAAACCTGGCTTTCAATCTCCCGTTCGGCGCAGATGGCGGCTTACGGTGAGATCAATGAGTTGCATTCCAAGGTGTTGACGTTGCTGAATAAAAAGCAGCTTACCATTGGAAAAGAGGAAAACTTTGATGCGCGGTTGTCGGAGCTTAAAGCGCGTCGAGCAGCGCTTGCTGCATCGTTTAATCCGTCGACCTCGACGGTCTCTTCACCGATTTCCGGTTACTTTGTCGGTTCGGCAGACGGCTTTGAAACGCTGCTCACAACCGAAAACGCACAGTCGCTTACGGTGAGTGACATTGAGCAGGCAATGACGTTGCAGCCGAAGGTGGACGAAACGAATTTCGTCGGCAAGATCGTGGGTGACTATGAATGGTATCTTGCTTGTGTGTTGCCGCTTGAAAGCGTGGTAACGTTGAAAAAAGGCATGCAACGTGCCGTGTGTATGCCGTTCGTGCAAAGTGATCCGTTGCAAATGACAGTGGTAGCACTTAACAAGGCCGCAGATGATCAAGTGGCAGTTGTTTTCCAATGCACGCAAATGTCGGGTGCGTTGTCCACGGTGCGCCGCGAGCAGATTGAGATTCGACTAACACAGTACGAGGGTATCGTGGTGCCGGATGAGTCAATCTATTTCAACGATCAGCAAGAAGCAGGTGTGTACGTTCAAGATGGTAATATTCTGCGATTCAAGCGGATACAAGTGTTGCATCATAACGAGGCCGAGCGGTACTCGGTTTGTGAGATCAAGGACGATAAAACTTACGTGCAGCTGTACGATCTCATTGTAACAGAAGGAGAGGATCTGTATGACGGCAAGCTTGTCCGTTGATGAGCGGCGCGTGCTGGACAACTTAAAAGCCGTAGAGGAGCGCCTGTGCGCCGCTTGCGCCGCCGCCGGTCGCCACCGCGAAGATGTCACCTTGATGGCGGTTACCAAAACGGTGGCGCCGGAACTTGTTAACGTGGTGCTGGATGCCGGGGTTACGTGCATCGGCGAAAATCGCGTTCAGGAGTATCTTTCCAAGCGCGATGCCTTGCATTTAGACGGTGTAAAGCGGCATCTGATCGGGCATTTGCAGACCAATAAGGTTAAGCGGATCGTCGGCGAGGTGGATATGATCCAGTCGGTGGACAGCGTACACCTCGCAAAAGCCATTTCGGATGCAGCGAAACTGACCGAGCGCGGCGTGATGGACGTGCTTGTCGAGGTGAATATCGGCGGGGAAGAATCCAAAAGCGGCGTGACCCCCGATGCGTTGCCCGAATTGTTGGATGAAATTCGTATATTCGACGGCATTCGGGTACGAGGACTTATGACAATTCCGCCGATTTTTCACACAGAATCGGAAAAACGTGCGATTTTTTCTAAAATGCACAAACTGTTTATTGACATTCAGGGTAAAAAAGTGGATAATGGTAGTATGGAATTATTGTCCATGGGTATGTCTTCTGATTTTGCGGAGGCAGTGCTGGAGGGGTCAACCTTGATCCGTGTCGGTTCAGCGATCTTCGGCGAAAGACAGTATAAATGAGCAGGAGGAACTGAAAATGGGATTTTTGGACAAGCTTGAAGGATTGTTCGGCGATCAAAATGAGGAAACCATCGGTTTGGAGAACGAGGAGTTTGTTTCCCGCTCTCCCGAAAAAGAGGTTGAGGATGTTCCGCGCAAAAACAACAAAGTTGTCAACATCCACGCGACGGCACAGCTGCAGGTCGTGCTGGTGAAGCCCGAGCGCTTTGACGATGCCAGTGCGGTGGCAGATCACTTGAATGCCAAGCGCACGGTCGTGCTCAATCTGGAATCTTCCAACAAAGACGTAGCTCGTCGTATTCTGGATTTCTTGAGCGGTGTGGCGTATGCCAACAACGGTCAAATTAAAAAGGTGGCTAACTGCACCTACATTATTACGCCGTATAACGTCGGCTTTATGGGTGATCTGTTAGACGAGCTGGAGAATAATGGGCTTTACTTCTGATCTGTCGGAGGAGGACGCGCTTTTACGCGCCCGCGTCGACGATGCCTGTGATTTGTGTGAAATGCGCTCGTGTCCCCGATTTGTCGGCTTCTTAGACGAACACCGGCAGGCGGTGGCACGAGCCGTCTTGCGTGAAAAGGGGACATTCTCTTTTCTCTTTTACGGTGGATACGAGGGTGCGGAACGCACCATTTTGGGCGTGTTTCCGTCATTTTTGCCGCCCGATACCGATTTGTTTCCGCTAAAAGCAATTGGGTTTCGGTATCGCCGTACAGCATCCCTGTCACACCGCGATTTTCTTGGTGCACTATTGGCGACGGGAATTAAGCGGGATAAACTTGGGGATATCGTCTGTGGCGAAGGACTCACGGTGGTCTTTGTCGACGAGGAATTGGCTCCGTTTTTAGCGGAATCGGTTAACAAGGTCGGGTCAGAAGGGGTGCAAGCACTGTTCCCTTATGCCGACGAAGTGATCGTACACCATGAATTTTGTGAATACCGGGACACGGTTGCATCGCCGCGATTGGATGCGGTGCTCAAAGCAGCATTGAGGATCTCTCGCGAGGAGGCGTCCAGGCGTATCACCGCCGGATTGGTGTCGTGCAATCATATGCCGTGTGAGCAAGTGGCGCACACGGTCAAAGAAGGCGACGTTTTGTCGGTGCGTGGGGAAGGGCGCTTTTTGATTGCTGCTCTAGGTCCACTCACCAAAAAAGGACGTTTGATTATTAAGTTGCATAAATATTTATAATAGAAAGCGAGGAAGACAAGATGATGACTCTGGAAGATATCCGTAACGTTGAGTTTAGCCGCGGACGTGGCTACCGCTCGGAAGAAGTGGATGACTTTATCGATGAGTGCGTTGAGGCCATGGAACATCTCGTTAAAGAAAACGTCGAGGTGAACCAGAAAATGAAAGCGCTTGCCGACAAGGTGGCGGAATACCGCAACGATGAAGACAGCATTCGTTCGGCATTGCTCAGTGCGCAGCGGACCGGTGACACCATCATTCGTGAAGCAGAAGCAAAAGCAAAAGCGTTGCTCGAAAGCGCGCAGCAGGATGCGGATGCGGCACGGCGCGATCTTCTTGACGATATTGAGCGGGAAAAGAAAGAATTGGCCCGTATGAAAGACGAGGTTGCTGAGTTCAAAGCAAAGCTGCTCCAACTGTACAAGGAGCATTTGTCGATCATTAACTTACTCCCGGAAGAAACAAAGGAACAATCTGTTGCGGAAGAGGAACTGCCGGCGGAAACACCCGCTGCGATTGCACCGCAGGAAGATGACAGCGACATGATCGTGGTAGCACCGGTAACCGAGGAATCGGTGCAAGAAGAGGCGGATGAGGAGCTTAAACCTTTGTCCCGCTTTGCCGATCTGAAATTCGGGAATGATTATGACATCCGCGAGGATGATGAAGAGGAGTCCGATGACGATGATCAGCCGTCCCGCGGACTGTTCCGGAAAAAGAAATGAGTTCCTAAAAGGAGATTATCACATGCAACAGCAGGATTATAACCAAACATTGAATTTACCGCAGACCGAATTCCCCATGCGTGCCGGGTTGCCGCAACGCGAGCCGGTCATGCTTGAGGAATGGGAAAAAGCGGATATTTACGGAAAACTCATGGAGAAGAATGAGGGTAAACCTCGTTATATTCTGCATGACGGTCCTCCGTATGCCAACGGCGATATTCACAACGGTCATGCGCTGAATAAAATCATTAAGGATATGATCGTTCGCTATCATAACATGGCGGGCTATCAAGCGCCGTTTGTGCCGGGTTACGATACGCACGGTCTGCCGATTGAACTCAAAGCACGCGCGAAAGCCGGCGTGGAAAATGCGTTGTCTATGCCGCCGGTAGAGTTGCGCGGTATCTGCCGTGATTTCGCACTCGGCTACGTGCGCAACCAGACGGAGCAGTTCAAACGTCTCGGCGTGCTCGGTGATTGGGAACTTCCTTATCTGACACTGGCACCCGAATTTGAGGCGCGTCAGATCGAAGTGTTTGGCGAGATGGCGATGAAAGGGTACATCTACAAGGGCTTAAAGCCGGTGTACTGGTGCCCCGAGTGCCAGACTGCGTTGGCGGAAGCGGAGATCGAGTACGGCGAAGATCCGTGCTATTCCGTGTATGTGAAATTTGCTGTTAAAGATGATCGTGGCGTGTTGTCGGCCGCCGGTGTGGACGTATCAAAGACCTATTTTGTGATCTGGACCACCACCACCTGGACGTTGCCTGCCAACTTGGCGATCTGCCTTGGTCCTACTTTTACGTATCAAGTCGTTAAGTGCGGAGAGGAAAACTATATCCTCGCGGAGGGCTTGGTCGAGGAGACCATGAAGGCGGCGAACATCAGTGAGTATGAGGTGTTGGCATCCTTTACCGGTGCCGAACTGGAACTCATGACCGCACAGCATCCGTTCTTGGATCGCGAATCGCTTATTATTGTCGGTGATCACGTGACGCTGGAAAGCGGTACCGGTTGCGTACATACCGCTCCCGGTCACGGCGTTGACGACTTTAACATTTGCAAAAATTATAAGCAGATCGGTATGTGTGTCCCGGTGGACAGCGAAGGCCGTATGACCGAAGAAGCCGGCCCGATCTGCGCCGGTATGACCACTGACGAAGCAAGCAAGGCCATTGCTATCCACATGGATAAAACCGGCTCTCTGCTCGCTATGAAGAAGATCGTTCACCAATATCCGCACTGCTGGCGCTGCAAAAAACCGGTGCTGTTCCGTGCGACAGATCAATGGTTCTGCTCTGTGGAGAGCTTTAAGGAAGAAGCCGTCAAAGCCATTCAGGACGTGCGCTGGATCCCGTCGTGGGGCGAAGATCGCATCATTTCAATGGTGCGCGAGCGCAGTGACTGGTGTATTTCCCGTCAACGTTTGTGGGGTGTGCCGATCCCGATCTTCTATTGTGAAGAGTGCGGCAAACCGATCATCGACGCTGACTTTATCAAAGCAGTTTCCAATCTGTTCCGCAAAGAGGGTTCCGACGGTTGGTACACGCACGAGGCGGATGAGATCCTGCCCCAAGGTGCCACCTGCCCGCATTGCGGCGGCAAGCATTTCCGCAAGGAAAGCGATATTATGGACGTTTGGTTTGATTCCGGCTCGTCCCATGCCGCCGTGTTAGGAGAACGCGATGAACTCGGCACACCTGCCGATCTGTACATGGAGGGCGCCGACCAGTATCGTGGTTGGTTCCAGTCCTCGCTCTTAACCTCGGTTGCTTGCACCGGCAAAGCACCGTACAAAGCGGTCTTAACACACGGTTGGGTCGTCGACGGCGAGGGCAAGGCAATGCACAAATCGCTCGGCAATGCCATTGCGCCCGACGAGGTGATCAATCAATACGGTGCCGAAATCCTGCGCTTGTGGGTAGCATCGCTCGACTACCGTGTAGACGTGCGCTTGTCCAAGGATATCCTTAAACAGTTGTCCGAGGCATATCGCAAGGTGCGTAATACGGCGCGCTATATTCTCGGTAACATCCACGATTTTGATCCCGCCAAGGATAGCGTGTCGGATGATAAACTGCACGACATTGACCGCTGGGCACTGTTGCGCCTCGGCCAGGTCATCGAGCAGGTGGATGCATCGTATAAAGCATTCGAATTCCACGATGCGTTCCATGCGATCCATCATTTCTGCGTTGTAGATCTGTCTAACTTCTATCTGGACGTGCTGAAAGATCGTTTGTACGTGGAAACCGCGGACGGTGTTGATCGCCGCGCCGCACAGACTACGATGTATCGCATTCTGAATGCGTTGACGCGTTTGCTCGCACCGATTTTGGCGTTCACGTCGGAGGAGATTTGGTCCTTCATGCCGCACGCTGAGGGTGACGATGCTCGTTCCGTATTGCTCAACGACATGCCGAAGGCGGAAGCTGTTGCGGTGGATGCGGGATTTGAAGAGAAGTGGAATCGTATCCACGCCCTGCGTGACGACGTGCAAAAGGCATTGGAAGCAGCGCGTACGGCGAAGGTCATCGGCGGCTCGCTGGATGCCAAGGTCACGCTGTTCTGCAGCGATGAAACGCTTGCGTTTGTCAAGGGCATCGAGGACTTGCTTAAGACGGTTTTAATCGTGTCGCAGGTGGAAATTTGTGATAACGGAACCGGTGACTTTACGGGCGATTTTGCGGGGCTTTCGGTATCGGTCGCACACGCAGATGGCGAAAAATGCTGCCGTTGCTGGGCGTATAGCGATACGGTGAAAGCCGACGGCGAAGCTGTCGGATTATGTGCTCGTTGCGCGGCAATACTGAACAAGTGATATCCGTATTCGTTAAACGGCGGGTTGTTGAAGGAGGAACAGTATGTTCCAATTTACGGTGCTGGCGATCACTGCCGCTTTGGTCAGCTTGGATCAGCTGACCAAATGGTTGGCGGTTCTCAGCTTAAAAAATGCCGAAACCATTACGATTATTCCTAAAGTTTTAGGGCTTACGTACGTGGAAAACACCGGTGCCGCATTCGGTATTTTGCAAGGGCAGCGATGGTTGTTTTTGATCCTTACCGGTGCGGTAATGGCGGCGATCCTTTGGTTGCTGCTGTTCGGTAGTTTTCGCAAACACTTGATATTTAACATCAGCGCTACACTCATTGTAGCGGGCGGTATCGGTAATTTTATCGACCGATCAATTCACGGTTACGTGGTGGATTTTATCGAGGTGCTTTTTTTCGAATTTCCGGTGTTTAACGTAGCAGACTGTTACGTCGTTATCGGTTCGGTACTACTCTTAGTGTTTTTCTTGTTTATCTATGACGACAAAAAGGTCCCTATCGCAAGCAAAACGGAGGAGACCCATGAAGACGATTCAACTGATCGTACCAACTGAACATCGCGGGGACAGGATCGATACGGTCCTGTCCCGCTCTCTTACTATCACACGGTCAGCGGCACAGCACTTGCTGGAGCAAGGATTTGTGACAACTTGCGGCGGGCAAAAACTCAGCAAAAGCACGCGGCTTGCAGGTGGCGAGGAGCTGACAGTGGAGCTGCCTGATTTAGAACCGTGCGAGGCGGCCCCTCAGGATATTCCGCTCGATATTGTGTATGAGGATACTGATCTGTTGGTCGTCAACAAGCCGAAAGGTATGGTCGTGCACCCGGCGGCAGGTAATCCTGACGGTACGCTCGTTAACGCCTTGTTGCATCATTGTCCCGATAGCTTGTCGGGCATCAACGGTGTGATGCGTCCGGGAATTGTGCACCGTATTGATAAAGATACCAGCGGCTTGCTTATCGTTGCCAAAAACGACAGAGCCCATCAAGGATTGGCGGAGCAGATCAAAGTACACAGCTTTACCCGCATATATGAGGCGGTGATCGTGGGCCATCTGCGCGAGCAGGAAGGCACGGTGAACGCGCCGATCGGTCGGCATCCGACTAATCGCAAAAAAATGACCGTCATTGATCGCAACTCCAAACCGGCAGTTACGCATTATCGCGTGCTGGAGGAATTTACCGGTTATTCGCACGTGCGCTTGCAACTGGAGACGGGCAGAACACACCAGATTCGTGTGCACATGGCCCATCTCGGTCATCCCGTTGCGGGGGATACCGTGTACGGTGGTACCAAACAACCGGCTGGATTAAACGGGCAGTGCTTGCATGCGAAAACGATCGGGTTTGTGCACCCTATCACAGGAAAATATTTGGAGTTTGAAAGCGATTTACCCGCCTATTTTGATGAATTTTTGGGTAAGATCCGCGCAAGATAACGATATCTTACGAATTGTCGGGGAAAGAATCAAAATTTTCCTTGACAATTCGGGATGAGTTATATATAATAGCATAGCACGATTCATTAGCTCAGTCGGTAGAGCACCTGACTTTTAATCAGGGTGTCCGGGGTTCGAGTCCCCGATGGATCACCAAAACAAAAATCCGTTCTCGTAAGAGGACGGATTTTTGTTTTGTACTATTCATTTTTCACTATTCACTATTCATCATTCATTAAAACGGATTTTTGTAATGAATAATGAATAATGAAGCCGCTTCGCTGATGAATAATGAATAATTGATTTAATCTGTGGTTTCTGTTATACTACAAAAAAGGTGGTGTATTAAATGAAAGAGAATCTACTTATAGATAAATCTATTGTTTTTGCAGCAAGAATTGTAAAATTACATCAACACCTAATTAAGACTAAAAAGGAAACAGTGATTTCAAAACAAATAGTTCGTAGTGGCACAAGCATAGGTGCTAATATAAATGAGGCCAATTATGGTCAAAGTAAAGCGGACTTTATTTCGAAAATGCATATCGCCTTAAAGGAAACTGCCGAAACTGAGTATTGGATCAAATTGCTTTATAGATCTGAATATATTGATGATAAGATGAGTAGTTCCTTATTGGATGATTGCCTTGAAATAAAGCGAATACTTATTGCTTCTATTAACACAGCGAAGGGAACAAATAAGTGATTAAAGACATAAAATCCATTTTTTCTAACATAGAGGTTTACACGGTGTATTCTGCATGTATGTTTGAGCCAACTTATGAAAAATTCAAAGCCAAAGCGCGATCTTTCCAAAAGGATTCATCCGTTTCTATCTACGGATTTTTTGATGGCGAGTCCATCATCGGTGTAATCGCAACGCGGGAAAACAAAGAAACTATTGAAATCATTGGGATATCCGTTGACAATAAAGACAGAAATGCAGGTCTTGGAACTAAACTAATAGACTATATACGAGGAAATACCGATAAACAAATCGTTGCCGAAACCGATTGTGATGCTGTTGGATTTTACAAAAAATACGGGTTTCATATAAACGAATATACTGTTTCAAAATCGGGTGAAGCTTACACCAGATATTTGTGTTGGTTGAATTGATAGGGCCAAGACAAGATAAGGAGCGATGATCATGACAATGAAAGATATCTTATCAAAAGTGGATCACACCTTGTTGGCACAGGACGCAACGTGGGAAAAAATACAAGCGCTTTGTGACGAGGGGATTCAGTATGGTACGGCATCGGTGTGTATTCCCGCCTCGTTTGTGCGGCGGGCAAAACTCTATGTTGGTGAGCGTTTACCTATCTGCACCGTGATTGGTTTTCCGAATGGATACAGCACCACCGCCGTCAAAGTTTTTGAAACCGAGGATGCGGTACAAAACGGTGCCGACGAGATCGATATGGTGATCAATATCGGCTGGCTTCGTGACCGCCGCTATAACGATATATTGGCGGAAATCAAAGCGGTGAAAGCCGCTTGCCATGGCAAGTTACTCAAGGTTATCATTGAAACTTGTTTGCTTACCGAAGAAGAAAAAGTAGTTATGTGCGATATTGTATCACAATCAGGTGCAGACTATATCAAGACCTCGACCGGTTTTTCCAAGGCGGGTGCCACACGTGAAGACGTAGCACTTTTCGCCGCGCATGTGGCGCCACATGTTAAGATCAAGGCGGCAGGCGGTATTGCCACCGTGCGGGATGCAGAGGATTTTATAGCCCTTGGCGCGCATCGTTTGGGGACCAGCCGACTGATTAAACTTGCAAAGGAACAGGCGTAATGAAGCGTGTATTCTTAATCGTATTGGACAGCGTAGGTGCGGGTGCCATGCCGGACGCCGCTTTGTTCGGCGATGAGGGTGCGCACACGCTGAAAAGTTGTTACCAAACAGGGAAACTGCATATCCCGACCCTTAAAAGGCTGGGGCTTGGAAACATTACGGGTCTTGAGTTTTTGGGCGGTGAACAATCCCCTCTTGCCGCATACGGCCGCATGTTGGAACGATCGAACGGCAAAGATACCACCACGGGTCATTGGGAGATTGCGGGGCTTATATCCGATACCCCCATGCCGACCTATCCTAACGGTTTTCCTCAGGATATTATCGCACAATTTGAGAAACTCACCGGGCGGGGTGTCTTGTGTAACAAACCGTATTCCGGAACAGAGGTGATCCGCGATTACGGGGATGAGCACGTTAAAACGGGAAATCTGATTGTGTATACCTCGGCGGACAGCGTGTTTCAAATTGCCGCACACGAGGATATTGTACCGATAGGAACTTTATACGACTATTGTCGTATGGCACGAAAACTGTTGTGCGGTGAGCATGCGGTTGGGCGGGTGATCGCCCGCCCGTTTGTGGGGCAGAACGGTGCGTATACGCGTACGGCAAACCGCCATGATTTTTCGTTACAACCGCCAAAGGATACCATGTTGGATGCCTTGAAAGCGGCCGGTAAAGCGGTGATTGCGATCGGCAAGATTACCGATATTTTTGCAGGGCACGGTGTTACCGAAACTATCTTAACGCATGGAAACGATGAGGGGATGAGAGCGACCCTTGACGCCGAAAATCGCGATTTTGAGGGGCTGTGCTTTACTAATTTGGTGGATTTTGACATGATCTACGGACACCGCAACAATGCAGTCGGGTATACCGAGGCGCTCAACGCGTTTGATCGTTGGCTCGGTGGCTTTTTACAGCAGTTACAAGCGGAAGATCTGCTGATCATTACCGCCGATCACGGTTGTGATCCGGGTGACGTTAGCACCGATCATACCCGTGAATACGTACCGTTATTATTGTATGGAAATGGAATTAAGCCGCGCGATATGGGAACGCGCACGACCTTCGCCGACGTTGCCGCGACGGTATGTGCTTATCTTAACGTGCAATTCAAAATAGAAGGGGTGAATCTCCTGTGAAAGAAACGTTGGCAGCCGCCGCAAAACAAGCTATGATGAACGCGTATGCACCGTATTCGGAGTTTTGCGTGGGCGCTGCGCTCTTGTGCGCAGACGGGTCCGTTTATACCGGTTGTAATATTGAAAACGCGGGATACAGCGCCACCAACTGTGCAGAGCGCACCGCGTTTTTTAAAGCGATCAGTGATGGAAAGAAAGCGTTTACTGCTATTGCCGTTTGCGGCGGCAAAAACGGAACGCTTACCGATACTCTCGTATCGCCGTGCGGCATTTGCCGACAAGTTATGCGCGAGTTTTGTGACGATGATTTCGAAATTTATTTAGTTACCGAAAGCACGGTGAAAACCATGACGCTCGGCGAACTGTTGCCTGTCAGTTTCGGTCCCGATGCGTTGAAATAGCCGTAAAAACTTTATGCGGTGTGTTGTAAAACACGGCAAACTATGGTAAACTATCCACAAGAGGTGATAGGTATGTTTATTACAAACGATATTCGCTATATCGGCGTTAACGATCATAAAATTGATTTATTCGAGGGGCAATACGTTGTACCAAACGGTATGGCGTATAACTCCTATGCTATTATTGATGAAAAAATTGCCGTTTTGGATACGGTGGATGCCAATTTCACACATGAATGGTTGGATAATTTGCAAAGCGTTCTTGGTAACAGACAGCCCGATTATCTGATCGTCCAACATATGGAGCCCGATCATTCGGCAAACATTGCCAACTTTGTCAAAGCTTACCCGGCAGCGCGTATCGTGTCGTCGGCAAAAGCATTCGTGATGATGAAAAACTTTTTCGGCACGGATTTCGCAGATCGTCAGATCATCGTGGGCGAGGGGGATACCCTATCACTGGGCAAGCACGAGCTCACCTTTGTCACCGCCCCGATGGTGCATTGGCCCGAGGTTATCGTGACGTATGACAGCACGGATAAAGTGCTGTTCTCTGCAGACGGTTTCGGCAAGTTCGGCGCGCTGGATGTGGAGGAAGATTGGGCGTGCGAGGCCAGACGGTATTATATCGGTATCGTTGGAAAATACGGCGCTCAGGTGCAAAATCTTCTTAAAAAAGCGGCGGGATTAGACATTCAAACCATTTGTCCGCTTCATGGTCCTGTTCTCAAAGAAAATCTTGGTTATTACCTTGGATTGTATAACACCTGGTCGAGTTACCAGCCGGAAGAAGAGGGAATTGTGATTGCCTATACTTCCGTGTACGGCAACACTAAAAAGGCCGTGTTAAAACTGGCAGAAAAACTCAAAGCCAACGGTTGTCCCAAAGTGGTGGTAAACGACCTTGCTCGTTGTGATATGGCAGAGGCGGTTGAAGACGCGTTCCGTTACAGCAAACTGGTGCTCGCTACCACAACCTATAACGCAGAGATTTTCCCGTTCATGCGGGAATTTATCCATCACTTGACCGAGCGTAATTACAGCAACCGCACGGTTGCTCTTATTGAAAACGGAAGTTGGGCACCGCTCGCTGCCAAAGTAATGCGTGAGTTGCTATCAAACAGCAAAAACATCACGTTTACGGACACCACCGTTAAAATTTTGTCGGCGCTGAATGACGAAAGCACAGCGCAGTTGGATGCGTTGGTTGAGGAACTTTGCCGTGAGTATTTAGCACAGCAGGATCAAACCGCTAATAAAAACGATTTGACGGCGCTGTTTAAAATCGGTTACGGTTTGTACGTGGTGACTTCGAACGACGGTAAAAAAGACAATGGATTGATCGTTAATACCGTTACGCAGGTAACCGACACACCAAACCGTATTGCGGTAACCATTAATAAGGCCAATTATTCTCACCACATCATCAAGCAAACGGGAAAAATGAACATCAACTGCTTGACGGTGGACGCACCGTTCTCGGTGTTTGAGGCATTTGGTTTTGTCAGCGGGCGTAACGTGGACAAATTTGCAAACTGTGAGCCGTTGCGTTCAGATAACGGATTGGTCTTCTTACCGCGGTATATCAACTCGTTTATGTCGCTTAAAGTAGAACAGTACGTGGATCTCGATACGCACGGAATGTTCATCTGCTCGGTCACAGAGGCGCGTGTGTTGTCCGATCGGGATACCATGACCTATGCCTATTACCACGCCAACGTGAAACCGAAACCGGAAACGGATGGCAAAAAAGGATATGTCTGCAAGATCTGCGGATATGTTTACGAGGGTGAGGAACTGCCCGAGGATTTCATTTGTCCCCTGTGTAAACATGGCGCTGCCGATTTTGAAAAAATTCAATAAACGGAGGAAAACAGTATGTGTGAGACGAGATTCTTTGTTTGTGAGCATTGCGGAAATCTGATTGGTATGATTCACGATGCGGGTGTCCCCATGATGTGCTGCGGTCAAAAAATGACCAAGCTGGAACCGGGAACGGTAGAAGCAAGTGTGGAAAAACATCTTCCGGTCGTTGAAGTAAAAAAAGACGCTGTTGTGGTGACAGTCGGTTCGGTATCTCATCCGATGACCGAGGAACACAGCATTGTGTGGGTGTATTTGCAGACTGACCGTGGCGGCCAACGCAAATGTCTCAAAGTAGGGGCGGATCCGATTGTTACCTTTGCCCTTGCTGATGAAAAGCCGTTGGCGGTTTATGCGTATTGCAATCTGCACGGCTTATGGAAAACAGAAATCTAACACGGAGGATATGACAATGGACGCCAAAGTACACGAGTTGTTAAATCAGCAGATCAACAAGGAATTTTATTCCGCGTATTTATATCTGGATTTTTCAAATTATTTTAAAGCAAAAGGTTTGGATGGCTTTGCGAATTGGTATATGATCCAAGCGCAAGAGGAACGTGACCACGCCATGCTGTTCTACACCTATCTGCAAAACGAGGATGTGCCGGTAACATTGGAAGCAATTGCGAAACCGGATAAGGTGTTCTCTGAGCATATGGAGGTGCTCAAAGCAGGTCTTGAGCACGAAAAATATGTTACCTCGCTCATCAACGATATTTACGGTGCGGCCTACGATGTGCGCGATTTCCGTACGATGCAGTTCCTGGATTGGTTCGTCAAGGAACAGGGCGAGGAAGAAACCAATGCGAACGATTTGATCACCAAAATGGACCTGTTTGGTTCCGATCCCAAAAGTTTGTATATGCTGAACCAGGAACTGGCTGCCAGAATTTACAGCGCTCCGTCGCTGGTATTATAATAATATAGGAGGCGTTTTGTTATGAAAAAGTATGTATGTGACGTATGTGGTTGGGAGTATGACGAGGCGGTCGGCGATCCGGATAACGGTATCGCGCCCGGCACGAAATTTGAAGATCTGCCGGACGATTTTGTCTGCCCTCTCTGCGGCGTTGGCAAGGATAATTTCAGCGAAGTGTAAAACGTTCACACGGGAAGCCGTTTCGGCTTCCCGTGTGTTTGTGGGAGTAAAAAGCACATGGAATTGGTATTGATAACGGCACTCGGTGTCGGCGGTGCGACCGTCATGGGCGCGCTGATCGGATTTGCATTTAAAAAGCTTTCGCATAAATTTTCGGACATTATTTTGTCTTTTGCGGCGGGCGTAATGCTCGCAGCGGCTGTGTTGGGACTTATTTTGCCGTCGATTGAATATGGCGGCGGTGGGTGGATGGCGCTCCTGATTACCATCGTGGGTATTTTTGTGGGTGCGGTTTGCCTTAACTTGATCGATCATATCGTGCCGCACTTGCATAAATTGGCGGGTGTGGACAGCGAAAAACACCCCAACAAGAACTTGAATCGTGTGTTGCTGTTTGTGTTGGCGATTGCCATCCACAACTTACCGGAAGGAATTGCGGCAGGCGTTGGCTTTGGTTCCGGTGATACGTCGCAGGCATTTCTCATTGCAGGTGGCATTGCCTTGCAGAACATCCCCGAAGGGGTTGTCATTATCGGTCCGATGTTATCGGCGGGTATTTCACCGCGTAAAGTATTCGTGAGTGCTTTGATCACCGGCTTGGTAGAAGTGGTTGGTACGTTGCTTGGCTATTGTGCAGTGAGCGTCGCTTCCTTTATTTTGCCGTTCGCTCTTGCATTTGCGGGCGGTACGATGTTGTACGTTGTCAGTGATGAAATGATTTTGGAAACACATGCCCATGGCAGCGAACGTGGCGCGACGTATTCCTTGCTTATCGGTTTTTGCGTGATGCTCGTCACCGACGTGCTGCTTGGGTAAAATGAATATGTAAAAACAAAAAACCGCCCTTTTGGGCGGTTTCTCGTTTTTGGCGGAGAGTTAGGGATTCGAACCCTAGGTACTTTCGTACACAGCATTTCGAGTGCTGCACCTTCGACCACTCGGACAACTCTCCGTACAACGCTCCTATTATAAAAGATTCCGCCGTGTTTGTCAACGGCGGAATCTTATTTTTTTAAGAAAAGATCAATACTTCGTCAAATGCCCCGCAGTGCGTAATGTGGGGAACCCCCACTGGCGTAACACCTCGTAGACACCGACGGCAACGGTGTTTGATAAGTTCAACGAGCGCGCTGCATCGTCGTCCAGCATTGGCAGGCGGACGCAAAATTCCGGATGCTCATGTAACAGTTCTTCCGGCAGACCGGCGGTTTCCTTACCGAAGACCAGATACGCACCGTCGGGATAGTCAACATCGGAATAAATGTGTGTGCCTTTTGTGGTGAAATAGAAAAACGGGCCGCTGTTTTTCTCAAAGAAATCGGCTAAGTTCTCATAATAGGTGATGTCCAACAAGTGCCAGTAATCTAAGCCGGCGCGTTTGAGTTTTTTATCATCAATGGTAAAGCCCATTGGTTTGACAATGTGTAAGCGGCTGCCGGTGGCAGCGCACGTGCGGCTGATGTTGCCGGTGTTTTGCGGAATCTCGGGTTCGACCAACACGATATTGAGCTGCGGCATGGAAAATTCCTCCGTTTTTTGGTAGTGACTGTTTTTATTTTAGCGCATTTTGGGCAATGGTGTCAAGAGAGCCCCGTATTACAGCAAAAAATACGCTGTTTTTTGTACATAATAACTAATTAGATTACTGAAAAAGGGTAGATATATGGATTTTATTGGTTATCATGAATAACTCTTGCAAAAAAACTAATCATCGTATATACTGATAACAAGCACTGCTATCATGAGAAAAAGGAGTTTTCGTTATGGCTGCTGCAAAAAAAGCAAACAAAGAGAACGTGAGCACAAAGAATGCTTTGCGCAATGAATTGGCGGCGAAACTGATGACAGCGTTTTCGGTGGAGCCGGAACAAGCGACCAACGAGCATTTTTACCAAGCTTTGGCGCTGGTGTTGCGTGATCGGATGCGAGCTTCGCGCGTGAAATATATCTCCAAAACACATAAAGAACAGGCCAAGCAGGTCTATTATTTGTGCATGGAGTTCTTAATGGGGCGTTCTCTCAAGAATACTCTTTTCAATTTGAATTTGACGGACGATGCTGAGACCGTTCTCGGTGAGTACGGTGTGAAACTGGAATCGCTATATAAGCTCGAACCCGACGCAGGCCTCGGCAACGGTGGACTGGGTCGTTTGGCGGCTTGCTTTTTGGATGGTTTGGCAAAGGCATCAATCCCCGCAATCGGGTATTCGCTGCTCTATGAGTGCGGCATTTTCCGCCAGAAGTTGGTTGACGGTTGGCAGACTGAGATGCCGGACTTTTGGCTGCCGGGCGGCGAGTGCTGGTTGTTGCCACGCCCCGAGCTTGCCAAAGAGGTGAAATTTGACGGGTTTGTTCGCGAATGGTGGGACGGTGACTACCATCACGTTGAGCACGACGATGCAACGGTTGTCATCGCGCAGCCGTACGATTTGATGGTTGCCGGCAAGGACGGTAAAGCGATATCCACTCTGCGTCTGTGGAAATCCACGGCTCCCGGCATGGATATGTCCCTGTTTAATCAAGGCGAATATATGCGCGCGATGGAGCAAAAAGCGATGGCGGAGGTCATCACGCAGGTCTTGTATCCTGCAGATGATCACCGTGAGGGCAAATCCTTGCGATTGTCACAGCAATACTTTTTGGCATCAGCATCGGTGCAGGATATTGTGCAGCGGCATTTGGAACAATTCGGTACGTTGGACAATCTGCCGGATATGGCGGCGATCCATATCAACGACACGCATCCCACGCTTGCCATCCCTGAACTCATGCGTATTATGCTGGATGAATGCGGCTACACCTGGGAGCATGCCTGGGATATTGTGTGCCGCACGGTGGCGTATACCAACCATACGGTTATGAAAGAGGCGCTGGAATGTTGGCCGGAGGATTTGTTCCGTGGGCGTCTACCGCGTATTCATCAGATCGTGTGTGAGATCAACAATCGATTTGGCGCCGCGATGATGGAAGCGACCGGCGGGGACGTTGAGAAAGTCAGCCGTATGGCAATCATAAGCTATGGCGTGGTCAAGATGGCGAATCTGTGTGTGGCGGCATCGCATGCGGTTAACGGTGTGGCGAAGATCCACAGTGAAATTCTAAAGGAAACCGTATTTCACGATGCGTATACCGTCATGCCCGAGAAATTTACAAACGTTACCAACGGTATCGCACATCGTCGCTGGTTGTGTCAGGCAAACCCGAAATTGACGACGTTTATCAAAGATAACATCGGTGATGGGTTTATCTTGGATGCGGCGGAGCTTGCCAAACTAAAACCGCTTGCTGACGACGCGGCGGCACGCGAGGAATTTTTGAAAATCAAGCGTGACAACAAAGCGCGGCTGGCGGAGTATATCAAGCGGCACAACGGCGTCACGGTGGACCCCGATTCGCTGTTTGACGTGCAGGTCAAGCGGTTGCACGAATATAAGCGTCAGCATCTTAATGCCCTGCATATTCTGGATACGTATTTGGCACTCAAGGAAGATCCGTCTTTGGATATTCAGCCGCGCACGTATATTTTCGGCGCAAAATCCGCACCGGGATATTTCCTTGCCAAGGAGATCATTCGTTTTATCTGCAAGTTGTCCGAGGAGATCGACAAGGATCCCGCAGTGCGCGACAAATTAAAGGTCGTGTATTTGGAGGATTACCGCGTCACGTTGGCCGAACTGCTGATGCCGGCGGCGGATATCAGTGAGCAGATCTCCCTTGCGGGAACCGAGGCGAGCGGTACGGGTAATATGAAACTGATGATGAACGGTGCCGTCACGCTCGGTACGATGGATGGTGCCAACGTGGAGATCTGTGAGCAGGTCGGTGCCGAGAATATGTTTATCTTCGGCATGAATGAGCAGGAGGTCAAAGCGTTGCAGGCGCGCGGCTATCGTCCGCAAGACTATCACAATGCCGACCCGCGTATCGGGCGTGCAATCGCATATATGCACAAGGGCTTCGGCGGATATACCTACGGTGAGGTGGCACGCTCGTTGACCGACCGTGATCCCTATATGGTACTGGCGGATTTTGATGCGTATTGTGAGGCGCAAAAACGGTCGGGCAATACGTATCGTGACCGTGACGCATGGGGTCGTATGGCGTTGCTTAACACCGCGTGCAGCGGTAAGTTCTCGTCGGATCGTTCGATTCGCGATTACTCCGAAAACATTTGGGGCGGCAGACCGCTGAAATGGTAAACAAAAGCAGGGTGGCATTGCCACCCTGCTTATTTATTTAACCAAACAATCAGTCGTATTCGGCACAGCGAAAAGGCAACCAAATTTGCGAGAGTGCCGATGATGCAACCGTCAATGCCAAACGGCTTAGATAAAATCACGTTCCACATAAAGCAGGTTGTGAACCCTACCGCCGCACTGCATAGAAAAACGCGCCCGCTTGCTTTTACACCCAACAAGGCGGCGGCGAGCGGTACTAAGATGACCGGGCTCCAAAACGAATATGCGAGCAAAAGAATAGAGAAAACGTCCGGTACGCAAAAAGAAACGATGACCGCCGCCACGCCGGTGGTAAGATTAACACCGCGCAACAAGCGAAGCTCGGTGCGGTCGGATAGGTGAGGATGGCGCGGCAGAATGGTATCGCACACCAAACTGACGGTCGCACCGTTCAAAAAGCCGTCCGCGGCAGAAAGAATGATGGAAACCATCGCCGCCATTAAAATACCGCGCAAGCCGACCGGCAGGATTGCTAAGATCAGATCGGGCATGGCAGAAGCGGCTGTATCGGTGATGCGCAGGGCGCGTGCCGCAAGTCCCACGCCGGCGGTGACTAAGAAAAACGGGAGTGAAAACAAGCCGCTGAGGATGGTGCCGCGCGCGGTGGAATGCGGGCTTTTACCGATAAGCAGTCGTTGCATATACGGTGGTGCCAATGCCTCGCCGCACATCATGGAAAAGAACAGCGAAAGAAATGCGGGGAGAGACAATTCGTTTAAAGGCGAGAGCAATCCTGTCGGTAATCGGTCGACAAGAGCACCGACACCGCCGCCTTTGATAATACTTAAAACGAGCAACAGCGGCATACCAACAGCGAGCAGAATAAACTGCAACATATCTGCAAAAATGACCGAACCGAGCCCTCCGAAGGTAGTGTAAATGAGTACGACAAAGCAACCCATCAGCGTGCCGACCGTCGAGGAGACGCCAAGCAGTGAATGAAAGACCAGGCCGATGGATTCCATCTGCGCGCCCACCACACCGGCACAGCACAAAAATGAGAAGATACCGGTCAGATGGCGAGCACGTTCACCATAGGCGGAGCCGATGACGCCGCCGACGGTTTTGGCGTTTGGAAAACGGCGAACACCGGGCACCAAGTATTTGCCGATAAGGATCATGCCGATTCCAAAGCCGAATAAGGTAAGCGCCGTCCCGATGCCGTGTTCAAAGGCCGCCGCCGCATTTCCGGAAGAATACCCGCCGCCGATAAAGGAAGCGGATAGGGTGGCGAATATCACAAACGTGCCGTATTGTTTATCGGATGCGGTGAAATCAGCGGCGTTTTTCACGTCGCGCCCGCCGCGCAAGCCGATGCCAACGAGCAGAATAAGATAAAGTGCCACGATCGCAATATCCAACATACCAAACGCCCCTTCATGCTCCAGTTTATGAAACGGTCAGGAGCAGTAGAAGCAAAAGAAAAACCGCTTGCCCTTTCGGCAAGCGGTTTTGGTTATACAAGAGCGGCAACTTTTAAAATCGCAACTTGTGTTTTGGCATCGGTGATCTCGTTTTGCAGTACCATTTCCACAGCACGATCGAGCGGGATGCGTTCACATTCCAAAAACTCATCCTCATCCGGATCGCTTTCGCCGAACGACAAGTCTTCTGCCAAATACAGATGAATGATCTCATCGCAATACCCGGGAGAGGGATATAACTTGCCGAGTGAGCGATACCTGTTCGCTACAGCGCCTGTTTCCTCGCGCAGTTCACGCTTGCCGGCTTCGAGTGGATCTTCACCCCCGCGATCCAACTTTCCGGCGGGGAGTTCCAACAACACCTCGCCATACGGATAGCGGAATTGGCGGACAAACAGCAGTTCCCGTTCATCGGTTAGCGCGGCAACGCAGACACCACCCGGATGCTCCACCACCTCGCGTGTGGCAGGATTGCCGTTGGGAAGCAGAATGTCATCCACTCGTAAGTTGATGACGTGACCGCGAAAGCGGACGTCTTGTGAAACGGTTTTCTCATGCAAATTCATACCGATTACTCCTTTATCATATGTTAAAAAGAAGGGGGCGATGTGTGTGACGCATCTGACACGACCGCAGGTGATAGACCACGGTACGGTGAGTCAATTGCTGAACAGTTTGTGCGCGCGGTACCGCTTTTTCGGTGTCGTACCGATTGGTTGCAGCGTTTTGGGACGCCCCATTCGCAGTTTGACGTTCGGGGACGGGCCGGACCGCGTGTTGGTAGCTGCGGCATTTCACGGGCAGGAGTGGTTGACCGCACTTATCTGCTTACGACTCTGTGAAGAGATCGGCGAAGCCCTTCGTACCGGTTTGCCGTTGTCGGGTTGGAACTTGCGCCGTGCACTGCGTGATCGACAGCTCGTGTTTGTACCGCTTGTCAATCCCGATGGTGTTGAGATTGCGGTCCATGGATCAGCAACTGCCGGCGAATATGCCGGGTCGGTGCGCCGAAACGGCGGTGATGTGCATGGGCAATGGCAAGCAAATGCGCGCGGTGTAGATATCAATCATAATTTTAACGCAGGTTTTGCCGAATTGCAACAGGCAGAACGCGAAAAGGGAATTATTGGTCCCAGCGCGCGGCAGTGGGGTGGGCCGTACCCGGTGAGTGAACCTGAAACGGAAGCACTCGTTAATCTGTGTGACAGCGTAGCGTTTCGTCACGTGGTAGCTCTACATAGCCAAGGTGAGGAAATTTACTGGCACTACGGTGAGCATACTCCGCCCGAATCGCGTCTGATGGCATCGGTTATGGCGGCAGTATCGGGGTACACTGTTGCCGCACCGAGCGGGCTTGCCGCGCACGGCGGATTTAAGGATTGGTTTATTGACACGCACCACAAGCCGGGATTCACCATTGAACTTGGAAAAGGGACGAATCCTTTGCCCGTTACCACGTTTGAGAGCGTTTACCAAAAAGCAAGGGATTTGCTGCTGGTGGCTTTGTTAATATAATAACAATTCTTGTTTTTTGTCGCTGAAAATAGTATACTAAAAATGTCTGTAATAAACGAGGAGGGGAGACTATGAACACAGTGCGACTTCGTCGCGGGGATTACGTAGTGCTCCTGATCGCTGCGGTGGCGGCAATTGGTTGTTGTATCCGCATTTGGTGGCCGCGCGCTGTCGGACAGACGGCGGTGGTTGTGACGCCTCACGGGGAACAGCGGTACTCATTATCACAGACAGCAACGTTTACGGTTGAAGGGAACAACGGCGCCATGCTGTCGATCGAAATCGATGGCGGTCGTGTGCGGGTGCGTGATAGCAGTTGCCCCGATCAAGTGTGTGTACACAGTGGTTGGCTCTCGAAAAACGGACAGACGGCGGCGTGTGTACCGGCGGGCGTGAGTGTGCGCGTCATCGGTGGCTCGCAGGAAATCGATGGGGTGACAGCATGAGCCGAAAGCATACGGAGCGGCTGATGCTTGCCGCCGTGTTATCCGCCTTGACGGTTGTGTTATCGTTCTTAGAAGGTCTGTTGCCGCCGTTGCCGATTCCGGGCGCGAAATTAGGGCTTGCCAATGTTACCGTCATGTACGCGCTTTGCGGTATATCGCTCCCTTGTGCGGCGGGTGTAACGGTAGTGAAAGCCGCCTTCGCCTTGTTCCGAGGACCGATCGCTTGCTTGATGAGCACCGTTGGCAGTCTCTTATCACTGATCGTGATGGCACTTACCCATCGCTTTTTGGGGGACAAGCTCAGTTTTGTTGGGCTGGGTGTTGTGGGAGCGGTTGCACACAATATGGGACAATGGATGGTCTCGTACGTGTTGCTTGGCTCGGCCATGACCTATTATGCCCCGCTATTATTGTTACTTGCTATTCCTGCCGGTGCTGTTACCGGCTTGGTTCTTAACGTTGTGTATCCTTATTTACAACACAACTCACTTTTTCGGAAAGGATGAGATCACGTGTCAATTTCCACGTTGATTCACAAAACGCGCGGCGGTGTGCATCCGCCGCACCGTAAGCACACGGCGGAATGTGAAACCGTGCAGATGCCCGCACCCAAAACGGTTATTATCCCGATGCTCCAGCATTTGGGGGCGCCGTGTATTCCCACCGTGAAGGTAGGGGATACCGTTGAGGTCGGACAAGTTGTTGCCGATAGTGAAGCGGCGATTTCTGCACCGATCCATTGCGGTGTGTCGGGCACTGTGGTCGGGACAAAAGAAATCCTGTTGCAGGGCGGTCGTACCACGATGGCGCTTGTCATCGAATCGGATGGCGAGGGTCGCGTGCACAGCAGCGTCAAGCCGCCGGTCGTCAATACGTTTGACGATTTTATTGCGGCAGTACGGGCTTGCGGCTTGGTTGGCCTCGGCGGCGCCGGGTTCCCAATGCACGTCAAGCTCAACCCCAAGAATCTGGATGAGATCGATACCATCATCATCAATGCGGCGGAATGTGAACCGTATATCACCACCGACTACCGCGAATGTATGGAAAACTCGTGGGACATCGTGTCCGGCGTGCAGACCGTAATGGAGTTTTTAGGTGTTAAGCAGGTAATTATTGCGGTGGAGCGCAATAAACCCGCGGCAATCGCGGAATTATCGCGTATTGCCGCCAGCGTCAGCACCTCAGCCAACCGCGTGACGGTCAAGCCGTTGCCTGCCCGTTATCCGCAGGGCGCAGAAAAGGTGCTCATTGCCGCTTGTACCGGTCGGCGCGTTCCCACCGGCGGATTACCGGCGGACGTCAACTGTATCGTGATGAACGTTACGTCGGTTGCCGTCTTATCTCGGTATTTAAAAACCGGTATGCCGCTGATTGAAAAGCGCCTGACGGTGGATGGCTCGGCCGTTGAAAAACCGATGAACGTGCGTGTGGTGATCGGTACACCGATTCGCGATGTGTTGGATTTCGTCGGTTTGAAAAAACCGGTGCGTAAGCTCTTGTTCGGTGGTCCGATGATGGGCCAAGCGCTCATGAACGAAGATCTTCCCGTGTTAAAGCAAAACAACGCGCTTTTGGCACTCGCGGAAGAGGATGCACCGGACGTTGCGGCAACCACGTGTATCCGTTGCGGCCGATGCGTCGACGCGTGTCCAATGAATCTGTTGCCGACGGCGATCACCAAGGCCTATAAAGCAGGAAACGCCGATGAACTCAAGCGTTTGTGCACCATGACCTGCATGGAATGCGGTTGTTGCACGTTTGCTTGTCCGGCACACCGCCCGATCGTGCAAACAATTCGCATGGCGAAAGATGTGCTGCGATCTGTAAAGTAAGGAGGGAGTCGAATGGAAAACACCTTGATGGTATCGTCATCACCGCATTTACATTGTGGTATGAACACGCGTGACATCATGCGGGACGTGATCATTGCGTTGATCCCGTCGTTGATCGCCTCGGTCTGGCTGTTCGGCTTCCGCGCACTGGCCGTGGAGGTCGTATGCGTCGCCGCGGCGCTTGCATCGGAATATCTCAGCCGCAAAGTGATGAAGCGCCCGCAAACGGTTGGGGACTTATCTTGCATTGTTACCGGTCTGTTACTCGCGTTTAATCTGCCGGTTACCGTTCCACTGTGGCAGGCGGCACTTGGCAGTGTCGTTGCGATCGTCGTAGCGAAGCAAATGTTCGGCGGCTTAGGCCAAAATTTTGTTAATCCCGCGCTTGTCGGCCGTGTGGTGCTGATGGGAAGCTTTCCGGATGCCATGAACAACTGGGTGACCCCTCTTGCGTGGACAGGACAAGCCGATGCGGTCTCCGGCGCGACACCGCTCGCGATGCTTGCGACCGATGCTGCCGCCGAGATCGATCCGCTTTCCTTGTTGTTTGGTTTGCGGGGCGGTTGCCTTGGCGAAACCTGCGCGGCAGCGCTGTTACTGGGCGGAGTTTATTTGGTAATCCGTCACGTTATCAGCCCGCTCATCCCGACGATCTATATCGGTACGGTCTTTGTCCTAACGTGGATCCTCGGTGCCAATCCGGTGGTACATATCCTGTCCGGCGGTTTGATGATCGGTGCGATTTTTATGGCGACTGACTACGCCACCTGCCCGATCAATAAGTGGGGCAAGGTCGTGTATGCGGTGGGCTGCGGCGCCTTGACGGTGTTGATCCGTTTGTACGGCTCGTTGCCGGAGGGCGTCTCCTTTGCCATTGTTATTATGAATATTCTCACACCGCTGATCGAGCGATTGACGCGCCCGCGTCCCTTTGGTGAGGGCCGAAAGGCGGTGCGTTCATGAAAAACCTCAAAGAGATTCTGATCTCGTCAGCGGCGCTGATGCTGATTGCCGCCATTGTCACCGCGGCATTGGCGGGAACCAATGCATTGACCAAGAATACCATCGCTGAGTTGACCGAGGAAATCGAAACGGCAGCGCGTATGGAAGTTATGGAAGCCGATTCTTTTGTAAAGGGCACCGTAGCGGTTGGTGGACACGAGCAAGTGTATTACACCGCTTATGTGGAGAAAACCGTGGTCGGTTACGTATTTACAACGGAAGCGGTCGGCAAAAGTGCAGGACTTACCGTGATGACGGGTATTTCTCATTTGGGCACCATCACCGGTGTTAAGGTCACGGAAGATAACGAAACCGCGGGTTATGTGCAGAAGGTCACCAAAGCGGGTTTGTTGGATTCATTCGTGGGGAAACCTGCCAAAGAAATGAAAGTGGGTACGGATGTGGATGCCGTTTCGCAGGCAACCAAGACATCATCCGGTATCTGTGAAGCGGTCAATAAGGCAATCGCGGGTTACGAAGCGGTAAAGGAGGGGGAAGCCGATGGCAAATAAATACTGGCAAGCGTTTTCCAAAGGCATTATCAAGGAAAACCCTGTGTTCCGTTTGGTACTCGGCACCTGCCCGACACTCGCCGTGACGACCGCCGCCTTGAATGGCCTCGGTATGGGCGCGGCAGCTTCCTTTGTGCTTGTTTGTTCCAATATCGTTATCTCTCTGTTGCGTAAACTGATTCCCGGCAAGGTGCGTTTGCCCGCGTATATCGTCATTATTGCCGGCTTTACCACCATTGTACAAATGTTGGTCAAAGCATACTTGCCCGCTATTGATAAATCACTCGGCATTTACCTGCCGTTGATCGTGGTTAACTGCATTATCCTCGGCCGCGCCGAGGCATTTGCCGGTAAAAACTCGGTAGGGCTTTCCGCCTTGGACGGTCTGGGTATGGGTGCCGGTTTTACGGCGGCGCTGGTCATTATGGGCGGTATCCGCGAGTTCCTCGGCAACGGCACGTTGTTCGGTTGGCCGGAGGGTGGCCTCATTCCGCCGATCACCATTTTCGTATTACCGGCGGGTGGCTTTTTCGTGTTTGGTATGCTCATTTGGATCACCAATCGGTTATCCACCAAATTAGAGCATAACGCAACCCGCAAGGAACTCACCGAAACGGTATGTGCCGCTTGCCCGATGGCGAGCAACTGCCATGGCGGAGAGGAGGGGGCTTGCCATGAGTAATACGAGCTTCTTCGCAATCTTAATAGGCGGCTTGTTGGTCAATAACTTTGTGTTGTCGCAGTTTTTAGGAATTTGTCCGTTCTTGGGTGTTTCCAAAAAACTGAATTCCGCCGTGGGCATGTCGGTTGCAGTTATCTTTGTTATGTTGATGGCAACGGCGGCGACCCACCCGATCTACACCTATCTACTGTTGCCGAACGATCTTGCGTATTTGCAGACTATCGTGTTCATTCTCATTATTGCCGCGTTGGTGCAACTTGTAGAGATCGTTTTGCGTCGGTTCATTCCACCGCTGTATAATGCGCTGGGTATTTACCTGCCCCTCATCACCACCAACTGTGCGGTGCTCGGTGTCACGATCTTGAATATCGACAGCGGTTACACTTTCGTGCAATCACTTGTAAACGCGTTGGGCGCAGGACTTGGTTTCTTGCTCGCGATGGTCATGTTTGCCGGTGTCAGAGAACGCTTGGAAAGCGCGGAGATCCCCGAATCACTCAAAGGGTTGCCCATCACGTTGGTGGCGGCCTCGATCGTATCGGTATCGTTCCTTGGCTTCCAAGGGTTATTTGGACTGTAAGGAGGAGTACGCATATGAATCCAATATTACTTGCTGTATTGCTCCTTGGAGGACTTGGCTTAATCGCCGGTTTGATTTTGGCTATTGCCTCCATTTTGATGGCGGTCCCCAAAGATGAAAAAGCCGAGGCGCTGTGCGAGTTACTTCCCGGTGCCAACTGCGGCGCGTGCGGGTATTCCGGCTGTGCCGGCTATGCGGATGCGATGGCAAATCACGGTGCTAAGGTAGGCCTGTGTTCACCCGGCGGTGAGGCGGTTGCCAAAGCAACCGGTGAATTACTCGGTGTTTCGGGCAACGTTGAGCGCCTTACGGCATTGGTTCGGTGTGGGGGTTGTGAAGAGTTTACCGCCCGCAAGCTCGAATATCACGGACTGCCGTCCTGCCGTGCGGCAACGCAGTTCTACGGCGGTGACTGGTTGTGCAATTACGGTTGCCTCGGTTACGGCGATTGCGTGGCGGCGTGCGAATACGGTGCCATCACTGTGGAAAACGGGCTTGCTCGCGTGGATGCCTCGCTGTGTCGCGGCTGTACCAAATGTGTTTCCGCTTGCCCGAAAAAACTTATCGTTATGGCGGGCAGTGCCACGCGCGGTGTCGTTCGTTGCTCCAATCACGATAAAGGGCCCAAAACGCATGCCGCGTGTAAGGTCGGCTGTATCGGTTGCGGAAAATGTGTCAAAGTGTGCGAGCACGATGCGGTGCAGGTTGTTAACTGCCTTGCAAACATTGATCCGGAAAAATGCATCGGTTGCGGCAAATGCGCCGAGGCATGTCCGAAGCATTGTATCACCATGTTTGGCTCGGCAACGTAAAAAGTTTTTGTTTTTTAAAAAACAGACTTGACAAACAATAGGGCATACTATATAATAATCTGCGTCCCCTCAGCGGGGGACGCACATATGGCTGTATAGCTCAGTTGGCTAGAGCACGCGGTTCATACCCGCGGTGTCACCGGTTCGAATCCAGTTACAGCCACCAATGGCCCGATGGTCAAGCGGTTAAGACACCGCCCTTTCACGGCGGTAACACGGGTTCGATTCCCGTTCGGGTCACCATAACTTGTGACAGGTCTTGTGCCTGTCACATTGTATTAGTCGCTGCAATAGCGGCGGCTGAATACACGGGCGTATAGCTCAGCTGGTTAGAGCGCCTGCTTCACACGCAGGAGGTCAGCGGTTCGAGTCCGTTTACGCCCACCAAAAAATCCTCGTTCTTCGGAACGAGGATTTTTTTATCCATTGCGAAAGCAATGGTATATCATCACGCGTTAGCGTGTATATCATCAACAAAGGCGGCGCCGTTGTTGTATTTCATCACACCATAGGTGTGTATCAAAATCGTTTTCGCAATAACGATATACAGGGCTTGCACCCACCGCTGATATACTACAAAAATAAGCCGTGAATTTCACGGCTTATTTTTGTAAATTCGGATTATTGGTTCTATCCAGCAAATAATCAATACTGACCTGGTAATAATCTGCCAATTTGATCAATACCTCTGCTGTTAGAGAAATTATACCCGTTTCATACTGCGAATATGTGTTTTGAGAAACGTTTAAATAGGCAGCAATGTCTTTTTGCCGGATGTCCCGATCCTCTCGGATGCCTTTTAAGTTTCTAAATTGCATTGCAATCACCTCACAGATATTATGCAATATCTGTAATAAAGATATTGACATTTATCTGTAATACAGATATAATGGAGGTGTCATGACGTAATGAGCAGGTAAAAACACAAAAATTGGCGGAGTGGGTCAATGGTTTCAAAGTATGCTCAAATGAAAAACATGAGGATTGCGGTTAATAATCTAATGACAACATTAAAAAGGGGTATAAAATACAATGGAAAATTTATCACAAAACGGAAGTAATAATAAAATTGAAAAATTATTTATAGCAGCGCGAAATGCACGAGACACATCTGATGCGGATACGGCAATAAAGCATTACGAAGAAATCAGTGCACTTGAACCTAACAGTTGGGAAGCACTTTTTTATCTTGTAATACTGAAAACAGATACAATAAAAAATAATGAAATTTCTAATGCCGCTACAAGTATTACAAATTGCATACCAAAAGTTTTTGAACTAATTAACATTGCTGTTGAAGATGAAGAAATTAAAAAAGAGTGTGTCAAAGAAGTCGTTGATGAATGTATCAAAAGGGCTAAATGCCTTGCGGTTATGAGCGATAATTTCTGTGCAGATATAAATCAAATTTATAATGTGTCATTTTCTTTAACAACTGCACTTATGAATTCGTCGGAAAAGTATAAGAATAAAACCGAATCTGCAAATCGGTATTTTAATATTGCCTTTATATTAACAACATGCGGAGATTCTATAGAACAAATTTTTGGGTTAAACGATGAGTTGTATAGAAAACTTGCAATTCAAGCTTGGAAAGAAAGCTTAGCGCTACATGTTGTGCATTGTGAAAAATACAAAATTGCAGTATTTAATGACGAACACATTCAAAAACAATCTAACAAAATAAGAAAATATGATGCATCATTTATGTTGCCAAATGTTAAAACAACAGGTGCAAGGAATTTTCTTATTAAATTTGCGGTAATATTCCTTTTGTTAATTGCGGCGGCAGTTTTGTATGGATTGTGGATAGGTGGCCTTTTTTGGTAAAAGCATACAAGTAAAGAGGGCGGGGCGAGTGCTCCGCTCTCTTCCTTATTTTAACTATATGAATGTGCTACGCACCGAAAGAAAAAAGACACGCAGTAGCGTGTCTTTTTTCTTTTACTCTATTGGTGCGTCCGGCGTCTTTTTGAGAAAATGTATCATAAACGGAACACAAGTTATCCCGTTTAGCACATCGGTGACGGGCTGCGCCAACTGAATACCGGTAAGTCCTAAGAAATGCGAGCCGAGTAACAAAAACGGGATGAAGTATAACCCCGCCCGCAACAGCGATAAGAACGACGAGATCCCCGCTTTTCGAATACTTTGATACAGCATGTTAACGGGAATGGACAGGGGCATAAACAAGAGTCCTATCGAGGCGTACCGCAACGCAGGTATGCCGACGGCGATCACCGCCGGATCTTTTTGAAAGAGATACACGATCTGTTCGGCAAAAGCAAAGCCGACGGCAGAGAGTAGGAGTACCATCACAAAACCGACGGCGGTCGTGAACAGCAGTCCCTTTTTGACACGCTTGTATTCACCCGCTTGGTAGTTAAAGGATGAAACGGGTTGAAAACCTTGACCGATACCGAGCCCGATACACATCACAAACATCGAATAGCGATTCACCACGCTCATGGCGGCGATGGCGGCATCACCGAACGGCTTCGTCAGGTTATTGAGCAGTCCCGTGGAGATGGAGGTGAGACCTTGGCGAATGAGCGAGGGGAGACCGACCTTGCAAATTGACAGATACGTGCCAGCCGAACGGCTGATATAACGCGGTCGGAGCTTACCTTGTGCCATTCGTTCGTACATAACGAGGAGGATCAGAAAACTGACAACCTGTGAAATCGCGGTCGCCATACCGGCGCCAAACACGCCGAGACCGCAACGCATTACGAAAATATAATCACCAAAGATATTCAGAATACCGCCGGTGGTAAGGCCGAACATCGCGTAAAATGCTTTTCCCTCGTATCGCAGGTTGTTATTGAGGATCAATGAACCGACCATAAACGGACAAGCGAGCAGTACCCACAGTCCGTAATCCTTGGCGTGCGGCAGGATGGTATCGGTACTGCCGAGCAACCGCATAAACGGATCGAGGAAGATGAGTCCGATGATCGACAAAACAGTTCCCGCAAGGATGCCGATGTAAAATGCAGATGACGCATATTGCGAAGCTTCCTCGGTGTTTTTATCGGCAAGCGCTTTGGATACGAAAATACCCGAGCCGTGCCCAAGCATAAACGAAAGAGCTTGAATGATCGCTTGCAGGGTGAACAGAACGCCGGTTGCCCCTTGCGCGCTGGCACCCAACGTACCGACGAAATAGGTGTCGGCCATATTATAAACGTTTGTGATAAGCATAGAGATCGTCGTCGGGATACCCAACGATATGATCAACCGTGACACCGGTGTTTCGGTCATGCGCTTATAGTAAAGATCTGCCTGCGACGCCATGAAATCGCCTCCTGCGCTTATTATATACCCTGTATACGCGTATTGCAAATGTTTCGGTTGCAAAAACTTGTCGATTTATGTAGAATAAAGGGGAAGGCAGGTGGTTAGATGAAGCGGTTTGGTGTGATACTTGTATGGTCAATGGCTGCTGTGCTGTTAGTGGCGGTGTCCGTTACGGCAGTGAGCGACCGCGTGGCGTTTACACCGTTGGTTACCGAAGCAATTACCACCACAAGCACCGGGCAAACTCTTGCTATCAATCTGAACACCGCCACTGCTGAGCAACTGCAACAACTGGAGGGTGTTGGCGAGGTGCTGTCTGCTCGTATCATTGATTATCGAGAAACACACGGCTGTTTTCGCAGCATCGAGGATCTGCTGGATGTGCAAGGGATTGGTACAACGCGATTGGAAAAATGGCGCCCTTATTTGGTGGTATAAAAAACTCCGACTCGATGAAATTTCGAATCGGAGTTTTTTGTTATGTTTTTCGAACGATCTCATAGCGGCATTTCGGGCAAGTGATGTACACTTTGCCTCTGCCCTTGGGGACACGCAGATATTCACGACAGCCGGGGCATTTGTAAAACCGATGCGTTTTGCGGTCGCGCAGGCGGCTTTTCAGCAGATTTTTACGTTTGCGCAGCTTGTATATGAAACGCAGATAGGCATCGCGCTCTCTCATACGGCTGTAACTGTTTTTAGAATAAACGCGGAATGTCGACCATGCCAATACGGCCAGTGACAGCGGGTACAAGAACGGCACAAACAGCGAGAGCAGCACCAGTACTAAAGCTGCGATATTCAGGTGCTTGGACAGAACGTCCACACCGTACCGACCGCACATGAACCTTTGGAATCGATACGCAAGGGTTTGTAACCAATTTCGCATAAAGCCGCCTCCGTTTCATTCGTAGTTTATCATAAAAAGATGACGGTATCATGAACAAATCGTAAAACAAAATCGGGGAAATGCAACGCATTTCCCCGATGGTTTATATTTTCTTAGGAAAAGCCGTTCGCTGTCCTCCCAGATGGTCGTCCTTTCCGACCTCAAGCAAGCGAAGTGCACCTTGGTCACATTCCACGACGGTGATGGAAGCGTTGCTGACCCAAGGGACGGATTTCATCTCACCAAGCGGTTTGCCCTCACAGAAGCATTGCAGCGAGCGGATAGGAGTGGCGTGTGTCGCGATGATAACGGTTTGTCCGTCGTGTTCGGCGGCAATGCGTCGCAAAGCGTTTAACACCCGTTCTTGCAGATGCGCAACCGATTCACCGTTATCACACACGGCGTTGCCGATATCGGTAAGCCAGGTGTGAAAGGAGGTGGGAAAGTGTTTCGGCAGATCGTCGTAGACGGCCCCTTCCCAGTCGCCGGCGAAAATTTCACGCAGGTCCGAATCGGGATTCGTCAGCAGACCAAAACGATCGGCAACCGCTTTTCCAGTTTCAAATGCACGAGAAAGATCGCTGGCATATACGGCGTCCACGGCGTAATGCGACTTGATATACTCGGCGGTGATTGCCGCTTGTGCGTGTCCTGTTTCGGATAGTGGGACGTTTAAATGCCCGGCGAAACGTCCTTCGACGTTTGCCAAGCTTTCTCCGTGACGAATGAGTAGCAGTGTGGTCAATTATATCAGTCCTTGAATGATAAATTCGTCAAATAGTATACATCAACACATTTGCAAAATCAAGTGCGCCACTGTAACCTTCCGAGTCCCTTCGGACGAAAAAAGAGAGCACCACCTAACGGTGATACTCTCTTTTTGGCGCGCCCGAAGTGTTTTTGTACAGTGCGGCAGAACGATCTCGTTTATGAGTTTCGGCACAGCGAATGAGGGCGGAGCAACTCGACGACCTAAAAACGCCACACTGTGGCGTTTTCTTGACGGTCTTTCGAGTCCCTTCGGGCAAAAAAATACCGTCCACGCGAAAGCGTGTTGTCCTTAACGGAGAAATACAAAAGCCGAGTGGGATAACAGAAAATACAGTATAGTCAAGCGGCT
>JAFSCE010000021.1 GCA_017436915.1 Clostridia bacterium | reverse complement strand
TCGGGCATCGTTTGATGGAACGCCGTATCAAATACCGCAACCTGCGGAATATCTTTTCCAAAAGCAGCCGCTGCCGCCTCCATACCTTTCACTCCCGGCGGGTTGTGAAGCGGGGCGAGCGACGCGTAATCGCGGATAGTTTGGAGAACGTCATCCGTGATACGAACCGAACGGTCATATTTGGAGCCGCCCATAACGGCACGATGGCCAATAGCGGTAACGTCCGAGAGATTATCAATAACCTTTCCTTCACCGGTGGTTAACGCTTCTTTCACTTGCTCAAAGGCAGCGGTATGATCCGCCATGGCAACTTCCTTTTGAAAAACCTTGCCATTTGCTTTATGAGTAAAACGACCGTCAATACCGATGCGTTCGCACAAGCCCTTCGCAACCGTCTGCTCACCATCCATATCGATCAACTGATATTTCAGTGACGAGCTTCCCGCGTTGATAACCAGAATTTTCATACAATCGATCCCCTTATCTGTATATTGATTTTCTATGGAAAATACGATATACTTAATCATAGTACGAAATGAAAATTTTTTCAACCAATTTTTGCATTTTTTTACTATGGAGGTGTATTTTATGCGGGTTGCGGGTATCGTAGCCGAATACAACCCCTTTCATAATGGGCACGCGATCCATATTGAAAAAACACGCAAGCCGAACGGCGGATGTGAAGCCACTCACATCGTTGCCGTAATGAGCGGCAGTTTTGTGCAACGCGGTGAACCGGCGATCATGACAAAATTTGATCGCGCCAAAGCAGCGCTTGCCGGCGGTGTTGACCTTGTGATAGAACTACCGGTACCATGGTGTCTTTCCTCTGCAGAAGGTTTTGCAACCGGTGCCGTATCGTTGCTTAATTCGCTCGGTTGTGTGGATGTTCTCAGTTTTGGGTCAGAAATCGGCAAGGTCGAGCCGCTTCAAAAAGTTGTCACGGTGATGCAAACATCGCGGTTTATTTCGTTACTTAAATATCACCTTGGGCTTGGTATTTCCTTTGCAGAAGCACAGCAAAAATCCTTGTCGGAGATCATTGGTGCCACCGCAGCTTCGGTATTGGATACGCCAAACAATACGCTCGGTATTGAATACATCAAAGCGTTGCAGGCGTGCGATTCTACTATGGATCTGTTCACTGTTGAACGGCAGGGATCATCACACGACAGTATGGCCCCTATTGGCGATACCGCTTCAGCATCGTATCTGCGTATGCTGCTATCCTCTGACCGTTTACTCAACACCTTGCCATATATGCCGGCGAGTTGTGCCGCCGTGGTATCCGATACCGCCGACAAAGGACTTCTTCCTGCAAACACTACCGCTTTGGATCGCGCCGTGCTTGCCCATCTACGGCGTTTGTCCCTGGATGATTTGAAAGTGCTGCCGACCATGTCCGAAGGACTTGAAAACCGCGTATACACGGCGATTCGCAAGGCCTCGTCCTTGACCGAGTTGGAAGAAAATATAAAAACAAAACGATATCCGCTCACACGTATCCGCCGCTTGATTTGGTCTGCATTTTTGGGTATTACAAACGACGATACTGCAACACCGCCTCCATATATACGCGTATTAGCAGCCAACGAACGCGGCAAGGAGATATTATCCGCTGCTAAACCGTCCGTGCCGCTTTTATACCGCGCCTCACAGGTGGCAAAATTGGATTCTGTCTGTCAGCGGTTATGGGAACTGGAGACAAAAGCAACCGACCTTCACGCACTTGCCTTACCCACCCCTCCCCCTTGCGGTACCGATCACACAACCGGTTTAATACGATAAAAAGCACCCTGCACATGCAGGGTGCTTTTTTATTCTTCGGGTGCTGCTTCTGCTTGAGAGACAAACAAATTCATGTTGGAATATGCAGGAATCTCTCGTCCTTCCATGGCGGCACGGAACTGTGCACCATCCATTTTCTCATGATCAATAAGATACTGAGAGATCAAATGCAATTTATCCTCGTTCTTGGACAAACACGCGGTGGTTTTCTTATACGCATCGGTAACAATGCGATTGATCTCGGTATCGATCTGAGCAGCGATCTGCTCCGAATAGTTGCGGGTATGACCGAAATCACGGCCTAAGAACACCTCGTTGGAATCGGAGGCACCAAACACGACCGGACCTAAGTTTTCACTCATACCGTACTTGGTAACCATCTTACGAGCCGTTTCCGTAGAACGCTCCAGATCATTCGAAGCACCGGTGGAAATATCCTTAATGATCAGTTCCTCTGCTACGCGACCGCCGAGCAACACTTGAATGTCTTCAAGCATGCGGTTTTTCGTAAGATGCTGATGATCATTATCCGGTAAATTCATGGTGAAACCGGCTGCCATACCACGCGGGATAATGGAGATCTGATGCACCGGATCCTGCGTCGGGCAGAAATACGATACAATCGCATGACCCGCCTCATGATACGCTGTAATACGTTTATCGCGTTCAGTGATCACGTGACTGCGTTTTTCAGTGCCCATAATCACCTTGAGAGTTGCTTCTTCAATTTCTTCCATCGTCAACGAATGACGACCACGGCGTGCCGCAAGCAAAGCAGATTCGTTGAGAAGGTTTTCCAGATCCGCACCCGTGAAACCAACCGTTGCTTTGGCAATCACTGCAAGATCCACATCGGGACCCAGCGGTTTTCCCTTCGCATGAACGTGCAGGATTGCCTCACGGCCCTTAATATCGGGATAGTTAACAACAATCTGACGGTCAAAACGACCGGGACGCATCAGTGCCGGATCCAAAATGTCGGGGCGGTTGGTCGCTGCCATCATGATAACACCTTCGTTGGCTCCAAAACCGTCCATTTCAACCAGCAACTGGTTTAAGGTCTGTTCACGCTCATCGTGACCGCCGCCGAGACCGGCACCACGCTGACGACCAACAGCATCGATCTCGTCAATGAAAATGATGCAGGGGGAGTTCTTCTTGGCTTGTTCAAACAAATCGCGTACACGAGAAGCACCAACACCGACATACATTTCCACGAAATCCGAACCGGAGATCGAGAAGAACTGTACACCGGCTTCACCCGCTACTGCACGAGCAAGCAGCGTTTTACCGGTGCCGGGAGGGCCAACAAGCAAAACCCCTTTTGGAACACGTGCACCAAGTTCTTTGAATTTTTTGGGAGATCGAAGGAAATCAACGATTTCACGTAATTCTTCCTTCTCTTCGTCGGCCCCCGCTACATCGTCAAACGTGGTCTTACGTTTCTCATCCACGGGCTGTTTGACGCGTGCTTTACCAAAGCCCATCATTTTTCCGCCGCCGTCAATATTGTTAAGGGAACGACGCATGGAGACCCACATAGCGACAAACAGACCTGCAATCAGCAAGGATGGCAGGAAGCTTACCCACGGAATCGAAGTGGGCTGAATGTAGTTGTATTTTGCAATCTTCCCGGCAACATGCGGCTCAATATCCGTTAAAAACAGACTGATGTTCGGTACGGTATACGAAAGGATGTCCTGATCGTTTATTTGACCATTACCATCCACATCCGTGCGAAATTCTGATTTTAAGCGAATGGCGATCACACCGTTGGTAAGGTTAAATTCAAATTCTTCTACCTTTTCTTCGCTAAAAAGTTGCACATAGTCAGAATAGACCATGTCGTTTTTCGCTTGTGAGCCGGATAAAAACATCCAGACAATGACTAAGATTAGGATCGGAATACCGATAAAGAACCCTAAGTTGCGCAGCAGCTTTCCGTAATTATTGTTGTTGGATTCCAAAGGATGTTCACTCCTCTTTATGAGAATATACGCAAGGTTTTAACGCACCGACGTACGGCAAGTTACGATAAAACTCATCGTAGTCAAGGCCGTAGCCGACAATAAACTTATCCGGAACTGATGCGCCGATATAATCTGCTTTGATATCAACGCGGCGGCGTTCGGGTTTATCCAAAAACGTGCAAAGACGAACGCTGGCAGGGTTGCGGGCGGACAGATTCTTGAGCAGGTAAGACAGTGTCACACCGGAATCCAAAATATCCTCTACAACCAAGACATCCTTGCCGTCCAAAGATGCATCTAAATCTTTGAGAATACGCACCTCGCCCGAGGTTGTCGTTCCGGAACCGTAACTGGAAACCGATAAAAAATCAATCGCACACGGAACGGTAATCTCGCGCATCAAATCCGCCATGAAAATCAACGATCCCTTCAGAACGCTGACAAGCAACAGATTTTTACCTTTATAATCTTCACTGATCTGCCGCCCCATATTCCGAACGATCTCGGCAATTTTTTCTTCATCAAATAAAATTTCTTCAACGTCAGGGTGCATGGTTGTCATAAACATCCTCCTCTTTTTCAAATAACAAAACCGTTTTGGTTTTCTCTGTTATGCGAACACGCTCATCGCAACCGAACCCACACACAAGGAGAATGCCTTGTGAATCACATACAATGGGGATCCGATCACGTAAAACAGCTTTTTGTTCATTAAACAACTTTTTCAGGGATTTGCCGCATTTCCTCCCGGACGGATGGAAATAATCACCATCCTGACGCTGACGAAGTAACAAATCGCCACTTATTCTATCATAGTCCAGTGCGTTTTGGAACAGATGTTGGCAAATATTTAGTTTTTGTTCATATTCTGCACGTGAAAGTAGCAAAAAACGATAGGATATGTCACCAATAATATACCGCTCACCCGGTGTTATGGAGAATGAAAAGAACGGATATTCCTCATTGACAAAAGTTTGTTCAAAGAAAAGTGTTTCCGATACACACCATCGTGCACCGTTTGGCAATTCTACAGCACCACTCCCTGCCTCCAATGCCGAAAGCAGTAAAGCAATATGGCGTTCTTCCGCCGTTTTTACAATGCGGTACAAAGCACGTGAACGGATTGGTTCTTCAAATGATAACAAGACATCACGGCTATAAGCACCAAGATTATGCGTTTTCGCTTCAATAACCGCTTTTTCTGCAAGTTCCTCAATAAAGGCATCAACCTGCCGTGCTTGTTCAATAAAACGTGTTATTGCCGTTGTTGCCTGCGGATTAATAGCACGCAGCTGCGACATCACCATATGGCGGATGCGGTTGCGTGCGTATGCGGTATCTGCATTGGTGCTGTCCGTAACGTACGATAAACGGCGTTCCTCACAGTACTCCTCAATTTCTTCGCGTGTACAGGTAATCAGTGGACGGATAATATTTCCACGTACCGGCGGAATACCGGCAGACCCATGCAGACCACTTCCGCGGCACAAATGTAGGAGCAGTGTTTCGGCATTATCGTCCGCTGTGTGGGCAGTAGCAATTCGGCAGCAGGAATAGTGGTGCGTAGCTTTTTGAAAAGCCGCATAGCGCAATTCTCTACCAAGTTCTTCAACGCCCTTCCCCTGCTCAGCAGCCAAAGCCGCCACATCGTGTTGCTCCACAATAAGCGGGACATCCCACTTACGGCAAAGTTCTTCAACAAACCGCTGATCTCGTAACGATTCCGCGCCGCGTAAGGAATGGTTGACGTGTACCACCATTAAAGACGAAATACGACCTTCCGAACGTAAAGAGGTTAAAAGATGCAATAACGCGACGGAATCTGCTCCGCCGGACACGCCTGCCACGACAGCACAATCCGGCGGCAGCATTTGCTCCCGCCGAATTACTTGTAAGGCCTTTTCCTTTACACCCATAACGGATCATCCTTCGTTTTGATGCAACTCCAAAGAGGTAAACTGTGTAAACTCGCCTTGGAAAGCAAGCGGCACGGTACCCAATTCACCATGACGGTTTTTGGAAACGATCACTTCCGCCGTTCCGGTTTCTACAGAAGCAGGATCGCTTTTTTCATTGCGATAGTATTCGTCACGATACAAGAATAGTACCTGGTCAGCATCCTGCTCGATTGAACCGGATTCACGCAGATCTGACAAACCCGGACGGTGATTGGCCTGCTTTTCCGTTGCACGGGCAAGCTGTGCGCACACCATAATCGGAACGTCCAGTTCCTTCGCCATAATTTTTAAACTACGCGTAATTTCAGAAACCTCGTTAACACGGTTTTCTGTTTTTTTACCCGAATGCATTAGTTGCAAATAGTCGATTACCACAAAGCCAAGATCTTTCATGCGAAGCAATCGGGCTTTCATGGTAGGAACGGTAATGCTGGCGGTATCGTCCAAATAAATCGGTGCTTGTCCGAGCTGACCTGCAGCAGACGCCAGACGCGTCCACTCATCCGGAGTCAGGTTACCCGTACGCAGTTTTTTGGAGGAAACTCTGGCTTCGGAGGAAAGCAGACGGTTTACCATCTGTTCGCGTGACATTTCCAAGTTGAACACCGCGACAGTACGCTTTTGTTGCATCGCGACGTTGCGTGCAATGTTTAACGCAAAGCTGGTTTTACCCATACCGGGACGCGCACCGACAATAATCAAATCGGAACGATTAAGACCGGTTGTGATCTCGTCCAGTGCGCTGATACCGGTGGGGATACCGACATATCGATCCCGCTCATCCGAGGTCAGCTTATTGTACATTTCATAGTTGGATGCAATAACTTCACGGATCGGGATTAACCCGTCTTTGTGCTTATCTTGACGGATATCATAGATTTTTTGTTCTGCCTTTTCAATAAGATCCTTCGTATCAATGCCCGGCTGAAAGGCATCGCTTGTAATCTCACGTGATACGTTGATCAAACGACGCACATCGTATTTATCTCGCACCATGAGGGCATAATTGCTCACGTTAGAGATGGAAGGCACAATTTGCGCAAGTTTCAGCAGATAATTTTTCCCCTCTTCTTCGGAGAAAAAAGACTCGGCTTTGAGCGACTCCAACACCGTTACAAAATCAATGGTTCTGGATTGGAGAAGTTTTTCAAGCATAATCGTATAGATTGCTTGATGCTCGGCTAAATAGAAATGCTCCGGTTTCAAAATATCCGCTACCTGCGTAATGCAAGACGACTCCATTAAAATGGCACCGAGAACAGCTTGTTCAGCTTCTAAGCTATGAGGCAAATTCAATTCATCGTAGGTCATTTCAGGCATATGCCCACTTCCCTTCGGTTTCTTAGGGTTTTGTTATTCCGCAACCATAACGGTGATTTTTGCGGTAACTCCTTGGTTAAACTTAAGTTCCGCCTCGTACGCTCCGAATGCTTTTGCATCCGCCATCACGATTTTTCGCTTATCCAATTCAACACCGTATTGCTCTTTAAGCGCCTGCGCCACTTCCTTAGTCGTGACAGAACCAAATAATTTACCGTTCTGACCTGCGCGGGCAACGATCTTAACGGTCTTACCGGACAAGGTTTTTGCAGCTGCCTCCGCCTCTTGCTTTTCAACCGCTTTGTGATGCTGCTGAGCAGATTCTTTGTTACGAAGATCGTTCATGGCCTGTGAATCTGCTTCGATCGCCAAGCCACGCGGCAATAAAAAGTTACGAGCATAACCGTCGGACACCTGCACGAGTTGTCCCGCTTTTCCCTGACCTTTTACATCTTGTTTAAGAATAACTTTCATACTGTATGTACCTCCTATTTTTGCGCAGCACGTGCGCGCTCTCTTTCCAATAAATAGGCATCGATTGCCTTGTGTAACAGAGTGACCGCTGTCTCAAGCGTTGTGTTTTTCAAATAAGCACCGGCCATCGTTTGATGACCGCCGCCGCCAACCGCCTCCATAATTAATTGAACGTTGACTTCGCCGTATGAACGAGCGGAAATATTCACGCCACCATTTTCAAAAAACAAAACGAACGATGCGCTCACTTCTTTAACACAAAGCAGTTCATCTGCTGCCTGCGATGCCGCAACGCGAATTCCGGTTCCACCGGAATCGACACATGCAATTGCCATACCACGATAGGAGTTCGCCGACGAAATGATTTCGGCCTTGTGCTGATACACTGTCATATCTTCAGCAAACATCCGCTTAACTTCTACCGTATCCGCACCGAGCTTTCGCAAATACGCCGCCGCTTCAAAAGTGCGAACGCCTGCTTTCATTACAAACTGCCTCGTATCCAACATGATACCGGCAAGCAGTGCCTCTGCTTCCAATCGAGACACCGTAACGCCGTTCATGTATTGCAGAATCTCCGCTACCATTTCCGAAGCGGAACTGGAATACGGCTCGTGATAAAAGAGTACGGCGTCGTCAATATGATCCACCATTTTTCGGTGGTGATCAATGACTGCCACTGTTTCCACTTGATGATACAACTCCGGCAAATCTAGCCGCTCAGATTGATGAATATCGGTGATAATGAGCAGTGTATTCGGTGTGATCAGCGAAAGTGCATCTTTCGTTTCAATAAATAAATCACCTTTTGCTTGGGTACGGTAATGTTCCACCAAGGCAGTTGCCAACGTCGTTTCGGGATCATATACCGTGTACGCCGTTTTCCCCATTTTACGGCACGCAGCTGTCAGTGCAACAGCAGAACCCAAACAATCCAAATCAGAATAGCGATGCCCCATCGCGAGCACCATATCGCTATCGGCAATCATCTGCTGCAAGGCGGATGCAATTACGCGTGAACGTACTTTTGTCCGTTTTTCCACACTTTTCGACAAACCGCCGTAAAAATCAAACCCGTTTTTGGTTTTTACAACCGCCTGATCACCGCCACGACCGAGTGCCATATCCAAGGTTTGCCGCGCTTGCAGGTCGGCGTCGCATAATGTGTTTCCTCGACCGACACCAATTGACAACGTCAAACTGATGTTGTCCTCCGTGGGAATGGCACGCACCTTGTCAAGAATATCAAAGCGATCCTTTTGGATAACATCCAAATATCGCTGTTCGATAAGGATCATAAAACGGTCAGAACCGTTTTTGCGGAATAAACCGGCATGTTCACTTGCCCAATTCTCAATAAGAATATCCACCTGTGAAAATAGCTGCGCGCGCTCACTATCGCGAAGATTTTTCATCACCTCATCGCTATTGTCCAAATACAAGGACAAGACGACCGGACGGCTAAGCTCATATTCCGAAGCAATGTGGGTAAGCTCGGTATGATCAAAGCAATACAGCACATAGGTGACCTCGTCATGCACACGAAGCTTGCTGACATATACCGAATACGTGCTGTCGCCGCACGATACTTGCGACAACACCCTACCGGCCAACTGACCGGCAGAAAGATTAGTAAACACCTCGTTCAATGGCTGACCGAGAGAATCGTTACTTTGAAGTACTTCGCGACGGAAAAGGTCATTATACCATACAATTTCGCTGTTGTCGGATACCACGACAATCGGCACCGGTGTATTTTCCAAAGCCGCACGATCCTGCTGATTAAGGTGATCGGTGATACTCGATAAATAACGGCGAATATCCTTCTTGAGGTATCCTAATCGCCAAATACCATAGCACCATACCACTACCGACACCACTGCCGCAATGAAAAATACGGTGCGATTAAGGAAAAGCAAAGGTAAGAGCAGAAGAAGCGACAACGCGCCAAACAACAAAACGATCGGTGATACCGACCAAACGGTTTTGCGTTTCATATCCCCCACTCCTCTCTACTTAGTTTTCCATAATAATGGGTAAAATCATCGGACTGCGTTTTGTCTTTTGGAACAACATGCGCGATAGTTCATCCCGAACACGCGATTTCATGGTTGCCCAATCGTGCGTGTGACGCTGACAACATTCTTCTAACACGCGACGCGCGATTGCTCGTGCCTGATCCATTAATTCTTCTGCTTCCCGCACATAGACAAAACCGCGAGATACTAAATCCGGACCGGACACGATCTGACCATTTATCGGATCAATCGTTGCAACGACAACAATCAAGCCATCCTGCGCCAAATGTTTGCGGTCACGCAACACGATACTGCCGACATCGCCAATTCCCAAGCCGTCCACCAACGTGCGACCGGCTGTTACAGAGCCAACGACCGACATTTTATCGGGTGTGAGCTCAACCACTTTGCCGAGGTCGGTCACCAACACGTTTTTCGCCGGCATTCCCATACTTTTTGCCAGCTGTGCATGTTTTTGCAGGTGCTTGTGTTCACCGTGAACCGGAATAAAGAACTTCGGTTTGGTGATACCTTGAATGATTTTAAGTTCCTCTTGGCAGGCGTGTCCGGAAACGTGAACATCATACATTTTCTCATACACGACGTCACAACCGCGTTTCATCAGCTCATTAACAACCTTGCTGACGGTTTTCTCGTTCCCCGGGATCGGTGTGGCGGAAATGATGATACAATCATCCGGACCGACCTCCACCTGACGGTGATCGGAAAACGCCATACGCGCAAGCGCCGACATCGGCTCGCCCTGGCTACCGGTGGTGATGATCGTCATTTTCTCTTTAGGATAGCGATTGATCATATCGATATCCACAAGAATTCCTTCCGGCATGGTAAGATACTTAAGCTCGTGCGCGATCGTAACGTTATTGATCATACTGCGTCCCGAAATAGCAACCTTACGGCCGTCTTTGGCAGCTGCATCAATAATTTGTTGTATACGCGGTAAGTTAGAGGAAAACGTAGCAATGATAATACGCTTGTTTTCTGCCTTTTTGAAAAGACTGCTGAAACTCTCCCCCACCACACGCTCGCTGGCGGTATAGCCGGGGCGTTCCGCATTGGTGGAATCCGCCATCAATGCCAAAACGCCTTCTTTGCCAAGCTCGCCAAGACGAGGTAAGTCGATCATTTGCCCCATAATGGGCGTACAATCGATTTTGAAGTCACCGGTATGCACCACATAACCGATGGGTGTCTTGATACCAAGACCCACTGCATCCGGAATAGAGTGATTCACATTGATAAACTCTACCGAAACTTCACCAAAATGCACGATATCACCGGGTTTTACCACGTGCAGCGGTACCTTTCCCGACAAACCGTGTTCTTTCAGTTTGGAATCAATGAGCGCAATCGTCAGCTTTGTCGCATAGATCGGGAAAATCATTTGCTTAAGCAGATACGGCAAAGCACCGATATGATCCTCGTGTCCGTGGGTAATCACAATACCGCGAATTTTATCACGACATTTTTCCACATGAGTGAAATCCGGCAGAACGATATCCACGCCAAGCAGATCTTCATCCGGAAACGCCATACCGCAATCGATTAAAAAGGAATCATTGCCATATTCAAACAGCGTCATGTTTTTGCCGATCTCATTTAAGCCACCAAGCATGGTAATGTGAACGGGAAGCGTGGGCTTCGGGGCCGGCTTCTTCGATTGTTTGCGATTGGTATTATAGCGACGCGTCGGTTGACGAGTCGATTTCTTTTCCTCATTATTTGCAGGTGCTTTTGTATTGCGGGGTTTACGCACACTGTTTTTCGGTGCAGCAGGAGTTTGTCGTTTTGCTTGTTCTGTTGCCATTAAAATCCTCCGTTTCTAAAAATCAGGTAAAATCGAAATTAAGCCCCACTGCGTCTGTGAGGCCGTGATAAGCAATATAGTCCGAACACATAAAAAGAAGAGATTGCGCTAACCGATCACATTAGTATTTTCATTTTACCTTTTTATAATGGTATTGTCAAGTTAAAGTATTGTTCACACAGAAGCAAATAGACTTGCAGTAAACAATTTTTTTTGTTACAATATGTTCAGTAGATCGTTGAAAGCGAGGATTTCCCATGAAAAAAGTTGAACTATTTACCGACGGTGCTTGTTCGGGGAATCCCGGTGCCGGTGGTTGGGCGGCTATTTTACGATACGGTACGCACGAGAAAGAACTATGCGGCGGTGAAGAACGCACCACCAACAACCGTATGGAGCTCACGGCAGTGATTGAGGGGCTTAAAGCACTTAATGAACGCTGTGAAGTCCATATCACAACGGATTCACAATACGTTGTTAACGGCATTGAGAAGGGCTGGGCAGCAAACTGGAAGAAAAACGGATGGCGCAAAGCGGACAAGAAACCAGCCCTTAACGCCGATCTATGGGATACGCTGTTAAGTCTTATTGCTTTACACAACGTTTCCTTTCACTGGGTACATGGGCATCAAGGACATCCGGAAAACGAGCGTTGCGATGCACTTGCTGTTGCACAGTATCAATTATTAACATAAAAAAGCCGGTCGTTTGACCGGCTTTTTTATTATTCAATAACCGCTTTGTGGAAAACTTTTTTGCCTTTGCGGATCTTAAGCCCTGCTTTAAGATCGGCTTCGGTGTAAACGACGTTGAGGTTATCTACCTTTTGCTCGTTCACCGTCACACCGCCTTGCAACACCAAGCGGCGCGCCTCGCTCTTGGAGGGCAACAATTCACAACGCAGCAACAAATCCAAAATGCCGATAGAACCGTCGGTCAGATCATCAGTGGTCAGCGTGGTGGTCGGCATATCGGAATCGTCTGCACCGCCCGCAAACAGCGCTTGTGACGCCGTGCGTGCTTTATCCGCTTCCTCTTTACCATGAACAAGAGTGGTGAGCTCGTATGCCAGAATATCTTTCGCCTTGTTGAGCTCGGCACCCTCCCATTTATCCATCGCATCAATCTCTTCAAGCGGAATAAAGGTCAGCATGCGGATGCATTTCAGCACGTCCTGATCGCCCACGTTGCGCCAGTATTGATAAAACTCAAACGGGGAGGTCTTGTTGGGATCCAGCCACACCGCACCGTTAGCGGTCTTGCCCATCTTCTTGCCCTCGGAGTTCATGAGCAGCGTGATGGTCATGGCATACGCATCCTTACCAAGTTTGCGGCGAATCAGTTCCGTACCGCCCAGCATATTGGACCACTGGTCGTCACCGCCGAACTGCATATTGCAATCGTATTCTTTATACAGATGATAAAAATCGTACGACTGCATGATCATGTAGTTAAATTCCAGGAAGGACAATCCTTTTTCCATACGTTGCTTATAACATTCAGCGCGCAGCATATTATTGACCGAGAAGCAAGCACCAACTTCGCGCAAGAGATCAACATAGTTAAGCTTCAAAAGCCAATCAGCATTATTGACCGCAATTGCGCCGTTTTCACCCTCAAAGTCAATGAATTTCTCCATCTGCTTTTTAAAACATTCACAATTGTGCTCAATGGTTTCAGGGCTCATCATGGAACGCATATCACTTCTGCCGGACGGATCGCCGATATAACCGGTGCCGCCGCCAAGCAGCACAACCGGTCGGTTACCTGCCATCTGCAACCGTTTCATCAAGCATAGTGCCATAAAATGACCAACGTGCAACGAATCCGCCGTCGGATCAAATCCAATGTAAAACCGCGCTTTTCCATTATTGACAAGCTCACGAATTTCGCTTTCGTCCGTAACCTGTGCAATCAAACCTCTTGCAACCAATTCTTCATAGATTTTCATAATCTTTCTCCTTAAAAATATAAAGCCCTCTGCAGCTAACGCTACAGAGGGCAAATAATGCGGTACCACCTCTGAACAGACAATTTTCACAAACTGTCCCTCACGGAGTGCCAACGGCACTCACACGCTGTAACGGGCGCTCCCGTCATACCCTACTTTTTAGTTCAGGCAGCCACTCCGGAGTGTATTCGCACGCAATCCTTTGCATTCTTGCACCAACCGAATGCTCTCTGAAAAAGGTAAAACGTGCTACTGGTCTCCTTCATTGCGTTTCACTGTTTATGAGTATACCAAAAGATTCTGAAAAAGTAAAGAGTCAATTTACGGAGTTTGCGCTCTCATTTTTTAAAGCAGAAAGTATGCAAGCGGCACTCTCCAGCACAAGGTCAGGACGATCCTCGGACTCCTCTAAAATTTCTTTTGTCGTTTCACCGCTCATTACCAACACCGCTAAAATACCGGCATTAAGCCCGCTCTTCACATCCGTATAAATACGGTCACCGACCATAGCGGTATGTGCAGCATCGATACCGGTTCGCTCCATGGCCAGTTGCGGCATCAGCGGGGACGGCTTGCCCACTGAAATCGGGCGCCGCTTAGATACGTTATACAGCATGTCACACATACTGCCGCAATCCGGCACACTTCCAAATGAAGTGGGACAAACGTAGTCCAGATTGGTGGCAATATACGGAATACCGGGACGCGTATGCAATAGTTTCGAAACATCATAAAGCTTTTGGAAGGTAAGCTCCGTATCGTTCCCCATAATGATACAATCCGTTTTATCGAGATCCTCGGTCACAACAAACCCTTCACGTCGCAATTCTTCTTTTAAAGACTCTGTGCCGCAAACATACAATCGCGCGTCGGCATGATGAAGTTTCAAATAATACGCCACCGCCTGTGTTGACGTCAGAAAATCATCATACTCCGCCGCAATGCCCAGTTTTTCCAACTTCACGATATAATCCTTGACACTTTTGGAGGAATTGTTTGTCACAAACAAATACCGCCTTCCGCTTTCGCGGATCACGCGCAAGAGTTCTTTCGTGAAATCGTATAGTTCGTTTTCAAGGTACAGCGTACCGTCCATGTCGAACAAAAACAATTGTGTATTACGAATACGATCTCCTATCGTCATGCGATCACCTCATACCAACAATAGTTGTTTTTTAGCATATCATTAATACCCTTTTATGTCAAGACGACAAGAAAAGATTTGAAGTAATGCAAAAATATGGTATACTGCTTAATAGAACACAAAGAGAAAGGAATTTATTATGTCGTTTTTATATGCGTTAGAATCCATCCGTAATTCCGTATTTGACGTGTTTTTCTCCATCATTACGCTCTGTGGTGAAGAAACGATCTTTATGGCGGTCGGTATGATCGTGTTTTGGTGTATTAACAAATACCAAGGTTACTTTTTGCTGTCCGTCGGTTTTTTGGGAACCGTTATAAACCAGTTCTTGAAGATGCTGTTCCGCATTCCTCGTCCATGGGTACGCGATCCCAACTTCACCATTGTGTCATCAGCGGAAGACGCTGCCTCCGGTTATTCGTTTCCGAGCGGACACACGCAGACTTCTGTAGGGTTATTCGGCGGTATTGCCCGTTGGAACAAGAACACCGCACTGCGCATCGCCATGTTCGCACTGTGTGTGCTGGTACCATTTTCCCGTATGTATCTCGGCGTTCATACCCCGGCAGATGTTCTCGTCTCCATCGGAATTGCCCTTGTACTGGTTTTTGTGGGTTATCCCCTTTTCAAAAAAGCGGAATCCTCCCCCAAAACGATGTACACCATTCTGCTTGTGATGACAGCCGTCGTGCTTGCCTTCTTATGCTTTGTTTGCTTTTATCCGTTCCCCGCTGAAGTGTATAGCGAACAAGCTATTCACAACCTGGAATCGGCGCAAAAGAACGCGTTCACTTTGACCGGATGCGCTGTCGGTCTCATTGCCGTCTACACGATGGACCTCAAATATACTCATTTCGATACAACAGCCGTATGGTGGGCGCAACTTCTCAAAATTGTGGGAGGTCTCGCCGCGGTGCTGATTGTAAAAGAACTGCTTCGCGCCCCGCTCGACGCGTTGTTTAACGGCGCGCTTATTGCTCGTAGTATCCGCTATTTCCTGATGGTTGTTGTCGGCGGTGTCTTATGGCCAATGACGTTCAAATGGTTTTCCAAGCTTGGTAAAAAGTAAAAAGAAGGAGTCAGCGTTTGCTGACTCCTTCTTTTTATTTGGTCATTGCTTTAACAACCGGTTCTAACACTTCACAGACCGCTTGTGCCATCGAGAAAAATCCTAAATCCGTGGGGTGACAGCCATCCACCGTACCCTCATCTTTAGCAAGAGCCATAAGTGTCGGACCGTCAAGAAAATACACGTTCTTATCACCGCGTTCAAGTGCGTGCTCATAGGTGGCACGAATGACCTCCAAACGCTCTATTTCACCGGGGCAGAGATAATATACCGGTCTGGACATGATCAAGATTGGTATATCCGGATGCGCTTCGCGGATGATTTTGAAAAACGGCTCATGCGTTTCTTTGAGATGCTCTGCATTATCGGCGTTATGGTCGTAATCCAACACAAACATCGACATATCCAATGTTTTGATATACTCCGCCATTTCGGTTTCGCCTTTTGCACTGCCGGAGAAACCAAGGTTGATATGATCCACGTTCAAGCGGCGGGAAACAATGTTGTCATATATCGTGCCGGCGCGCGAAGAACACCCACCTTGTGTAATAGAGGAGCCATAAAACACGATCGGTTTTTCGATTGCATACGGTTCCGGCTCCCAAACTTCAGCGGTTTCGCTAAGCCCAATACAAAAACTGCTAATCTCACTGTGACGCGGGAAATAAATCGTGACATCCCTGATTTCGGAAGTTCCCCAATCCATGATGCTCTCGTATCCCGTTTTCATATCACACGGCGGCAAAAAGGTCTTTGCATATCGCTCCTCGCCCTCTTTGCGGACGTATAAATCAAATCCGCATGTCGCTGCACCTGCGCTTTGCGGGGAAGCGTATGCAATTTCCGGCATTTCGGCATGAATGGCCACATAGGGACTGTTGGTCTTAAAACGCACGCGGCCGCCCGTTGTTTTGGCATGCAACGCAAGCACGCCTTCGTTGGTAGCAGCAGCAACGCGTTCCGGCAGACGACGGAATTTGCCGTCCTCATAGATGAGGCCGTATACTTTAAACGGTGCGTTTCGCACATCATAAAACGTGACGTCGTCTTTTCCAATCGTGGTTTCTACTTTAAAATTCGGATCGATCTGCTCCAAAGTAGGCATACAATCACTTCCTTATTTTTTTAGAATTATACCACGCGACTTTTCACCAGTCAACCTTTACTTCTCTTAACTTTTGTGGTATACTAACACCGATCTGTACTGTTGGAGGGGTCATCATGTTTGATGCAATGAAGGTAAAAACGGAATGTGTGGAATGGATCCGCGCATTTTTTGAAGAGAATGGAAAAGACTGTAATGCTGTTGTGGGTATTTCCGGCGGTAAAGACAGTTCCATTGCGGCAGCGCTGTGCGTGGAAGCACTGGGCAAAGACCGCGTGATCGGCGTTTTAATGCCGCAAGGTGAGCAACATGACATCGATATGGCACATTTACTTGTCAATCATCTGGGAATTAAGCACTACGTAGTAAACATCAAAGAAACAGTAGATAGCCTGCTATCCGCCCTCCCGGACGAGCTTGACCTCTCCTTGCAAGCCAAAACCAATTTACCTCCGCGTATCCGCATGTCTACCTTATATGCCGTCAGCCAATCGGTCAACGGCCGCGTGGTAAATACCTGCAACCTTTCGGAGGACTGGGTCGGTTATTCCACACGTTACGGCGATGCCGCGGGCGACTTCTCCCCCATGTCGCATCTAACCGTAACGGAAGTGAAAGAAATCGGGTATCTGTTAGGATTACCGAAAGAATTAGTTGACAAAACACCCATTGACGGCTTGTGCGGAAAAACCGATGAAGAAAATCTCGGTTTCACATATGCAGAACTGGATGTGTACATCCGCACCGGCGTGATAGAGGATGCCGAAAAGAAAGCACTCATCGACAAAAAACATGCGGCGAATCTCTTCAAGCTGCAACTGATGCCGAGTTTTAAACCCGTTCTGTAAAGCAAAAGCACTGCATCGACAGAACATACACCGTCTACTGTCCCAAAACCGTCGCGGTATTAAGAAAAGGTTCATCGAAACAGTGAAATAACCGAAAAGAAAAGCCCCCGCACAGCGGGGGCTTTTCTTAATTAACTTTTTGTTGTTAATACGGCAACCATTCAACGTGTTCCGGAGTGGAATCAAAGGTCTTGATCGCTTCCTCAAGCGTTGCCTGATTGGTCGCTTTCCATTGTTGTCCGTTGGGACCGTAACGAATTGTAAGACCGCTGGCACTGGCCTTTTCATAGAACGTGTTGCCGGAGATCACGGTATCAGGATATGTGCGCTCATCGCTCCACCACCAGTACACCGTGTTCTTTTCAGAACAGTCAAAAATGTTGTTGCGGATGTACACATTCAACGGGTTATCGTATACGAAACTCCAGCCACAGATGTTAGAAGGAGCTTGATTGGCGTCCTGACGTTGGCGACCGAAACCGTAGCCGGCAAAGCGAAGAATATTATCTTCGATGTAGTAGCCATTCCACTGCGAATCGTGATCTTTACCTACGTCAGTACCGTTGCGGTCAAACCACTCGATGCCGTAACTGCAATATTCCACCAGGTTCTCACGCATCACCAGATTGGTATAAACACTGACACCGTCGGAGCTGACACCTTGCGGAGAAAGTCCTGCATCATACACCTGGTAGATCCAGTTGTTTTCTGTGCGAGCATCTGTTGTTGTCTCCCAGAACTCAATGGCATTACCAATACGGGAACCCTCTCCATACTTGTCAAAATGCCACTGGCAACCGCCGATCCAGCCCATCTCGCAGTTGGTGACCGTAACACCCGTTGTGCCTTCATCACCCCTGATACCGTAAAATCCCGTGTATTTGATCGCAAGGTTGTCGATGTGAACGTCTTCGATGCCGGTCTTAATTTTGAAAACACCGTCACGCGGACAGATCTCAATATCCTCATACAGATCGTGCGGAGCAATTCCACCCTCCAAATACAAATACAAAACGCCGTTGCGATGATCATGGTAGTATTCGAAGTTTTGGGTTAAATTTTCGCCTACATTATCAGGAGTGATAAAACCATCGAATACCTTTTGTCCGTTTGATTGATATTCACCGGTCCATACTCCAAATCGTTTGATACCGGCTGCCTCACCGTGATTGAACACGACCGAACCGGCATCGCTGCGCGGGGTATAGACCTCCCAAATGTTTTCACCCTTGTCGGATTTTCTCCAAAGATTACCCCACGCATAGTTCTTATGGCAGCTGTAAATTGCCGGTTTTTCACCCTCACCGTACGCACCGTAGGTCACACCGGATTTGGTGTAGATGATCTGTTGAGCATCTGTCGATTGTACGCCCTCCGGGATCGGTTCTGCCAGAAGAGACGTCACCGAACGGTAAACACCACCACGCTCAAACAGTACAGCATCACCCGCTTGAATCTGGTGGTTATGCAGATTGATCGCATCCACATTTTTCCACGCCGTTTCAGGGGATGTACCATCGTTCGCATCGTTGCCGGACGGTGAAATATAGTAGACGGTGTTGTAATCTTCAGGGTCAACATCTTCTGCGTTCAGAATCTTATCACGCAAAGCATCGGCTTCGGCATCGGCACCACCCGCCTGCGGATTATCACCGTCGGCACGGACATCTGCATCCGGCGGGAGAACCTCATCCTCCGCGAATTGGTTATCGTAAATATTCTTCAAGTACAGCAAATCACTCATGCTAATACCACGAGGACTGGGATAATCGAAGAAACCGCTCACAACATCGTTGACCGAGTTAAAATACTCATCGCCGACCGCTTCACTGTACAGAATAATTTGCTGGCCCTTAGCATCAACGAAAGTGGCGTATGCTCGAGCAATATAGTCGATTCCATGCTTCGCTTCCGTAAGATTATAAAGCGCAGCCGTAAACAAGAATTTCGTGCCGTCATCAATCAGCGCCAATTTATTGCCGCCCTTGGTATACGCGATGGCATCAATGTATTTATAATAGTTCGCCGCATCCTTCGCAATAGTGTGCGCATACAGATGTTCCCCAACGATCTTATCCGATGCTTTGGCGGCCAACACACCGACCTTTTGCAATTCATTTAATTCGATCAAGGTATCGGTAACGGAGAACTTAAAGCGTATTGCCTGTATACCTTCGGTACGGATAGATGTTCCCAGAACACCCAAATCACCATTAGAGATTGAAGCGAGGTCGCTCAATACCGGATAGCCGGCCGTCGATGTCGCCCATATTGGCGTAGTAAGACTGTTGTTGAGTATCACAGTAACCGTGCCGTCACCAAATTCACCAGCAGTTTTTTGGACGGTAAGCTCGGGGGACAAGTTACCGATCGTTGGCGTCGCCGTTGTTGCCGAGCCTTCGCGATAATAGACATTGTTCAACGTCACGGTCATCGGAGTCAGGTCGGTTTTGTTGGTGGTGTCGACGCTTGAGTTAAGGATCGGGTACTTTGCTTTGCCCGCAAAGTACGAGCCCGTGATCGAAACCGTGATTTTACTGGGATAATCTTGCCAACCATGGTTACTACCAACCAAGCCACCGGAAGTTTTGTCCGTGGCGAGGAGTGCCGTGCTGTAGCAATCCTTGATGGTAAGTTTAATCGGTTTGTTGTTATTGTTTTGATTGTTGAAAAATCCAACCAAGCCGCCAGAAACCGCAGTTGAAGTGACGGTACCCTCCGAATAGCTATTCGTGATGGTCACATCGGTGGGGTTGGTGGAACCATTACCGTAATAAATGCCGCCAACCAAGCCGCCGGTACCACGACCACCGGTAACCGAACCGGAAAATGACGAGTTGGTGATGGTAAGGTCGGTACCTGAAATCGCGATACCGACAAGACCGCCAACCGCATTTTTGGAACCGTTGATGGTGGTGTTCATCGCGACGCAGTTATCAAGTTTGATCGTGCTGTTCCAGTTATGGCCGACAAAGGCACCAATTGAAACGTATTCTGTGGTACTCGTACTGGTAACCGTGCCGGTAAAGACGCAGTTACTGATGGTCATGCTACCGGAGACCGATACATAAGCGACAAATCCGGCGGTACCGTTACTTGCCGTCGTGCTAACGTCGCCTGCAAGAGAAAGATTCTTGATGGTCGCCGCGGCGAAACCAAACAGACCGGCCTGAGCATTTGTTGCAACTTTCAGATTGGTGATCGCGTAGCCGTCGCCATCGAGGGTACCGTTGAAGGGGGTGCCCGAAGTGTTACCGATCGGGGTCCAAGCAATGCTGCCCAGATCAATATCACTTGTTAGTTTGAAATACGTTTTGGCATAGTTCGTGCCGTTGTTGACTTGCTGAGCCAAAAAAGCCAGCTGGGCGCCCGTTTGAATCGTATACGGGTTGCCCTGCGTGCCATCACCGCCGGCATAGCCTTCCGCTATACTGCCGTTCCACACGTTAGGTTTGCGGTAAATATTTACCGTATAGGTAGTGGAAAGAACACTTTTGTAGGTAACGGTAACCGAAATTGTTTTGGTTGTGCCGGGAATACCAAGAGCAACGGCACCACTCGCGTCGGCACCGCTCACCGTAACGGTTGCACCTTCTTGAGCAGCAGTTGCAGAAACCAAAACCGACTCCTTCGATTTCTCAACGTCTGTCGCCGTGTACTCAAAGACACCGTCGATAAGCGAGATTTCTTCACCGTTCACGATCAGCGCCGACAAAGATGGTTTCTCTTCCTTGCCAAGCACCGGATATTCCGCCCACATAGAGGTTGCCCATACGTCGCGATCAGCATTAAGTGATGTTGTTACCTGACCATCCATAAACGCCTTACGGGATTTTTCTTCGATGCCGCTGTGCGACTGGAGCGTGTGTGTTTTTGCCGTGGTTGAACCTGCACGGTAGTATACGCGTTCCACGGTCTCCAAGGTAGAATGCGCATCATCATAGTACATAACGGGCTGTTTCGCGTTAAGACCCGCAAAATGGCAGCCGAGCAACGAGATTGTCACATCCTCTGCCGCAACGCTCTCCGGACGCGAACAAGAAATCAAGCCACCTGCTCTGCTACTTGTGGCGTTTGTCAAATCCATAACGCTGTAGCTATCTTTGATCGTGAGATTGAGTTTGGCTGTATCAGCAGTACTCGAGGTGTCACGCACCCAACCGACTAAGCCACCAACATACGAAGTAGATATAATGCTGCCGGCAGTATAACACCGTTCAATAAGCACCGTTGTCAAACTCGAATGGGACTGAATGGTTCCGACAAGTCCACCGGAACCATTCATACCGGACACGGTGCACTCGGCATACGAGTCGGTAATCGTCATGTCACAACCATTAGTAACTAAACCGACAAAACCGCCAACAGCTTCCGGGTTATAGGAAGCAGCGACTCCATCACCCGACGCCGTCACGCCGGTAATTGCCGTGCCCTCACCGTGAACAAAACAGTTCTTGATCGTAACCGCACTGTTCGAGGTTGCATGACCGATCAAGCCACCGGTATTGGCCAAATACGCCCAGCCGCCGCCCTGAACGGTACCGGAGAAACTGCAATTTTCCATTTGCAAAGCACCGGCGCTATAACCAACAATACCGCCCATATTGCTTTGGTAGGTTTTAACTGTACCTTCAACATGCAGGTTGTTAATGACAGCCGTGCTGCCTGTTTTGCCGAAAAGTCCTATTCCGGCGCTGCTTCCACTGGGTGTCGTTTCATCAATATAAGACAGACCGCTAATAATGTGCCCATTACCCTCAAAGGTAGCACGGAACGGAAGGGAGCTGCTGCCGATCGGTGTCCACTGCACACCGTTCAGATCAATATCATCGGTAAGTTCAAATTTGGCACCGACTAAGATTGTCGTAGCATCTTTAGAAATAGTACCCGTACCGGGAAAAGAGTACGTGGTTTCCGCTGTACCGTCTCCGTTCATATCTAACGTTACCTTGCACGGACCAAAGTATGAGCGAGTAGGTGTCGCGTTTAGAACCGCCGCCAAAAACGCCAGTTGTTTTGCATTGGCAATCTTATAAGCAGTCTTTCCGTCAGCGAACTGTGAATAACTTTCACTATAGTTTTCAAATGCTTCCAGCGTACCGTCCCACTTATTCGCAGCGGCACCGACAAGGAGCACGCCGAGATCTGCCGGTAGCGCGAGCACCAGCATGCACAACACAACAACAATGGCGAGAAATGCTCTCAACATTGCTTTTGAAGATTGCAATTTAAGGTGTTTCAAGTTAAACATAAAAAACCTCACATGTTTTCATTTAATTTAACCACTTTTGGACGTTTGTGTACTTGTTTTTCTACAGATCATCCGTATCAATAAGAATGTCACCATCCGACGCCACGCTGTAAGAAGCGATGCTTTTGTCGGCAATAAACGAGACAAACGTGATCGTAGGTTCTAAATACTCCTTTTTAATTTTAGGTCCCTCCCATCGTGAATTTGCGTCGGTAAACATCGTTGTCTACAAAGTTTTTACACAAGCTAAACAAGCGTACATGACACATCCGTTATTTTGGCTTTTTCCCAAGATCAGGCGTCCACCCTTTCTGTGTGGTACGCACCGTAGTGGTTGTCGTATCAGACTGCTGTGTATCTTTGCTTGAGGATGCAGAATTCGTGGCTTTTGAGGATGTGCTGCCGGTGGACTTGGCAGCGCTCTGCGTCGTGCTTTTCGCGGCACTGTCGGTTGACTGTACGGCGCTCTGTGTCATGCGACTCGTAGTACTTCCCGAAGTCTTGCCGGTTCCGTTCGTTTCGATCTCGACAATCAGATCATCATCTTCATCATCCAAAAGCCCTGCATCGAAACCGCTATTCCCCGCCATGTTGGTTGTCTTTGTACCGGAAACACCGTCTTGCTGTTGAGCCTTGCGGCATCCGGTTAAAACAACGCAACAGATCATCAAGAATAATACCGCATATAGCGACGCACACTTGCTGAATTTTGTCACACGGCCCACCTTCTCACTCGCTCAAAAATATACACTTTAATTATGCCATATTCACCCTCTGCTGTCAACCGATTAGTTTTTTAAAAAAGAAATCCCAAACGCTTTTTGCGTTTGGGATTTTGTCATTCGTTTCCGAAAAAGAACTGGGTGAAAACCGAGGATTTTCTTTATTTTTTCTTTTTTGAAATTATACGCACAATAATACCTAAAAGAATTTGAATGACACTTATTCCAAGAGGTATAAAAATCATATATTTCCCCAATAAATGTGTATCAGGATCTGGTGAAATAATAGCAAAAACACCTAGGAACATTATCACAAAGAGCAAACTAGAAAGAATCCAAACAAAAACCTTTAAAACAATTCGGACCGTTCGTGTAATATACCTTTCAGGAATTATCCATTCCATCAAGTAAAACCAGCCCTCAATAATACCGTTAACCAATAACTCTAAAGGAAAAAACAAGCATCCCATATACAACTCACCGCCTTGGCTGTATTATAGCATAAAAGCGGTAATAAATCAATGCGGAGCATTGTATATCACCAATTCCGTAGGAATTGCATATCATCAAAACGAAGTTTTGTATATCATCATTGCGAAAGCTTTTTGATGCACACCTAAAGGTGTGATGATATACCAAGCCTGTCGGCTTGGATAAAAAAAGAACGAAGCGATTGCTTCGTTCTTTTTTGGGTAGTTTGAACTTAATGACACGAATGAAATTTGTCTGAAAACCGAGGGTTTTCTCGCTTATACTTATTTTTTTGAAATTTTTTTAATAAACAATATATATGTTATATACTGATAGGGTAAAAGATAAAAATAAACTCCATAACCGATGGATTGTAATGCAAATTTTATAAAAACAATTTCGCCAAAAAGCTTTGCAAAAATCATAGACAAAATGCCACCTAATAAATACCAATGAATAAATGATAGTGTTAACAATAAATATTTAAAGAATCTGCCTTTCATAATTCCAAAGGAAAATCTTAAAGTGTCCTTTATTGTTCCTTTATTTAAAGAATAGTAATAATCACAAGCGAAATACTTGTACTGTAAATATATAAAAACAGCCATAATTATCAAAGTACACAACGAAATTGGAAGTGTGATATTTTTAGAAAGTTGTTGATATTCGATAGCTCCATCTAATAATTCAGATACGATATCTAATACATTAGGAACTAACCATATAAGTATTATTATTCCTAAATCCTTAAATGAAACAGAAGAACAAATTGTTTTGCTTTTTTCTGCATCTTCGTTTACCACTCCAACCGATGCTTTGTACAATAAAAAAATTGAAATCGGTAAAACAAATAATTGAAAAGACAAAAACAAACATAAAAACAGCATTTTGAAAAACAAATTATTGCCGTTAAAAAAAGTATATAGTGAACTAACCATCACAAAATTCGAAAAAGCATACATTATAGTAGGCAGCAAAAAGAATTTATAATTATTTAATAGTTTCAATCGTGCTTGTTTTTTAATTTCTCTAATCATATCATCACCGCCTTGGGTGTATTATAGCATAAAAGCGGTGAAGGGGCAATAATTATTCATTATTCATCAGTGTAGCGACTTCAATATTCATTATTCATTGAAAATCCGTTCTATTTAATGAATAATGAATGATGAATATTGAAAAATGAATAATACAAACAAAAAAGAACTGGTCGAAAACCGAGGATTTTATTCCATTTCAAACATTTTAGTATTATATGCGAAAAGAATTTTGCCGGTGTGTGGCTTTGATAACACCAAATAAAATTCATCGCCACTACTTGAGTATTTATAAACGCCTTCGTTGCTCATAGAAAAGCAATTACTCCATTTATAATTTTCATCGGGTATTGTATAATCTCCGTAAGCCGAAAAATACAAATGAAGAGTTTTATAATAAGTATGTCTACTGAGGTGTTCTTTTTCTCCCATACCAACTAGTTTGTCTTTAACAATGCAATGAGTATTATGTAACGCTCTATACAGGTCGATAAAAGCCAAAATGTGTTTTGCCACTAAACAGAAAACAATAACCGCTAAACATCCAAAAAGCACCTTATATGTAATAATTGGTACACAAAACATAAAAACTAACATCGCTAACAAAAGCAAAATTAAAGCTATACGTTCCCAGCGATTATATTTAATTTCATTCAAAATGTCGGTCTTAATATTATGAATAGTCAACTTTTCTTTTTGCATTACATCACCGCCTTGGGTGTATTATAGCATAAAAGCGATAAGAAATCAAAGCGAAGCATTGTATATCATCAATTCCGCAAGGAATTGCATATCATCAACTTCGTTAGAAGTTGTATATCATCATTGCGAAAGTATTTTTGATACACGCTAAAGCGTGATGATATACGCCGCACTCGTGCGGCAATGATATACACGACTGCGTCGTGATGATAT
>JAFSCE010000020.1 GCA_017436915.1 Clostridia bacterium | reverse complement strand
TTTTTGGCGGGCTCCAACCTGCAGTACGGTGTGGATTGCGATTATATCCAAACGCTGTTCCAAAACGACTATGCCGCCGTCAATTTCGGAACGGACGGGAATATGAACGTGGCGTTTTTCCTGGATGCCATTGCGCCGCTCTTGACGAAAAACGACGTCGTGGTATTTGCGCCCGAGCAATACGGGAAGTATGCCTACCACGTCAACGGTAATCCCGAAATGAATTATCCTACCTTCCAGGGAATTGCGACTTGCTATAACCTGATGGAGAACGTGAACGTGTCGAATTACACGGGTGTATTTGGTGCGATCGCGCAGTATTGCACCGTGACGTCCAAAATGCCCGAATTGTCGTGGGATGCACCAAAAGAATTCCTTGACGAATACGGTGATCTGAAAACGCTGACGGATCAGATGAATTCTCCCACCTACCGCAAAGGGGCGAACGGGTATTTCCATTTTGACGATACCGTGATCCCTGCTGACTTCATCCCGCATTTGAACCGTGTGATCGATACCGCCAAGGCGTCGGGAGCAACGGTGGTATTCACGTATCCGTCCGTTAACCGAAACAACGTGGAAGCGTCCAGCTTGAACGAGTCGGCGTTCACCGCCTACAACAACTGGATCGCCAAAACCGTGCATTGTCAGTTGATCGGCGACGTACGCAATTATATTTATAACGGTGAGTATTTCTACAACACCGACTACCACCTGAATGCGGTGGGCAGAAAGCTGCACACCAAACGGTTGGCAGCTGACCTCATTGCCGCGAATATCGGTGTCAAATAAAAAGGAGTCGCGATCAATATGATCTATTGTGAACAACCCCTGTTTGTGCTATGTCCGATACTGTTGCTGCTGTGGCAGATATTCACGTATTGGCTGAAGAAACAAAAACAGATCTCATCGCTCGCAGACACGGTGTTGACGGGCGTTGGTGCGGTGGGGCACGCGGTAGCCATTGCGTTGATCCTGCTTTGTGACGGTACGCTTTCCGACGTGCTGCTGCTTGTTTTGTTCAGCGGGACGGTTGCGCTCTTGTTGTCGCCCACGCCGGGCAAAGCGGCCGATAAGGCGGAGGAGGAACGACCGTGAATTTTAACTCCTTGCAGTTTTTGCTTTTCTATCCGATCGTGGCAGTACTTAATTTCGTCGTTCCCCGCAAGTACCGGTTTATCCCGCTGCTGATCGCCAGTTACTATTTTTACATGACGTGGAGCGCGAAGCTCTTTTTCCTGATCCTGTTCACCACGGCGGTGTCGTATGCTTCGGGATTGCTGATTGAGAAAAAGCCCAAACATAAAACGCTGTGGATGGTGATATCCGTTGTCGCCTCCTTGTCGGTGCTGTTTTTCTTTAAGTATTACAATTTCTTTGTCGGCACTGTCGGCAGTTGGTTTGGAGTGGATCTTACCCTTCGGTTGATCTTACCCGTGGGTATCTCTTTTTACACGTTTCAAACTCTGTCGTACAGTATCGACGTGTACCGCGGTAATATCAAAGCGGAGCGCAATTTCTTTTATTACGCGTTGTTCGTTTCGTTCTTCCCGCAATTGGTGGCGGGACCCATTGAACGTCCCGACAATCTGTTGCCGCAATTGCACGCGGAGCACAAGTTTAACGCGGACGATCTGTATCTCGGCGCCAAGCGCATGATGGCGGGATTCTTCAAAAAGATCGTGGTGGCGGATACCGTGGCGGTATACGTCAACGCGGTATACAACAACCCGAGCGAAACGAGTACGCTTTCGATCGTCATCGCCACCGTTTTGTTTGCCGTGCAGATCTACTGTGATTTTTCGGGATATACGGACATCGCCATCGGTTGTGCCCGCGTGATGGGCTACCGTCTGATGCAGAACTTTAACCGCCCGTATTCCGCCGAAAATATCCGCGATTTCTGGGCGCGGTGGCATATCAGCTTGTCCAGTTGGTTTAAGGATTATCTGTACATCCCGCTCGGCGGTAACCGTAAAGGATACATTCGCGAGCTTGTGAATCTGTTCATTGTCTTTTTGGTGAGCGGCCTGTGGCACGGCGCGGAATGGACGTTTTTACTGTGGGGATTGCTTCATGGAATCTACCGCGTCGTCGGCGCACTTACCCATAAAGCGCGTGAAAAGTGGTACGCGTCACTGGGGATCGATACCGCTACCCGTCCCGTTCGGGCGTTCCGCACGGCGGTCACGTTTGCTTTGGTGTGCTTTGCGTGGATCTTTTTCCGCGCGAACAACACCGCCGACCTGCTCTTGATCTTACAGCGGCTCTTTACCACGTTCGGCGCCTCCACGTTTGTCGCGGAACTGGGAATCACGGTGAGCGGTGCGATCACCGTTGTGTTGGCGATCGTGATGATGGTGTTGCTTGACCGTAAACTGACGCTTGAACACTACGACGTGAAGAGCGGTGCCGCACTTTCAAACGGCACGTCGCTGTATTTGGTGTGGGCCATCGTGTTTGCATGGATGATCTTACTGGCAAGTAACGGATCCAGTGCGTTCATCTATTTCCAATTCTGAGAGAGCGGGGGAGTGTATGAAAAAAACGATCTTACTATGCATCCTCGCGATCATCGTATTGGTTGCTCCGTTGGTGACGGTAGCGGCAGCGGCGCTCGCGGCACCTTGCCAGTACGATGAAACGTTCCTTGCGGAACTCGAGAATAAGCACGCGCGGCTCGCGTCGATCGACACGAAAAAAGTCGTGCTCATCGGCGGTTCCAACCTCGCGTTCGGTGTGGATTCGGCGCGGTTGGAAGAGTATATCGGTATGCCGGTGGTCAACTACGGTCTATACGCGACCATCGGGACAAAAGCCATGCTGGATATGTCCCGTTCGTATATTCACGAGGGCGACATTGTTGTGATCTGCCCCGAGACTAACGCGCAGACGTATTCCTTATATTACAACGCGCGCAGTATGTGGCAGGCACTTGACTGTGATCTTTCCATGTTGAAGGACGTGGGGGTTTCCAATCTGGGCAAGTTGATGGCGGCTCTCCCGGAATTTGCTTCGGAGAAACGCGGGTTTATCCGCACGGATACAAAACCCACCCCGTCGGGTATTTATGCGAAAGCGTCCTTCAACGAATACGGCGATATTGCGGTAGACCGCCCCTACAACGAGATGCCGACCAAATACGACACCTCCATGCCGGTCTCGCTGACGACGGATTTGCTGGACGAGGAGTTCGTTGAGTATCTCAACACTTATGCCGCCGCGTGTCGGCGGCGCGGGGCGGAGGTATATTTCGGTTTTTCGCCCATCAATGCGGATGCCATCGTATCCACCGATGAGCAAAAAGAGGCGTTTTACCACGCGCTCGGCGAGGAGCTGAGTTTCCCGCTGCTGAGCGATATTGACGATTATATTTTGGATTCGGCGTATTTTTACGATACCAATTTCCATTTGAATTCGTGTGGTGCGTTGCACCGCACCTCGCTTTTGGCAGACGATCTGTTGCGGGTGCTCGGCAGAGAGGGCGAGGTACAGACCGAAAAATACGCGCCGCCCGAACGTCCCGACGATTATTTTACGCCGACGGACGGTACGGACGAAAACGCCAAATACTTCGTATACGAGGAATTCGAGGACGGGTTAGCCATTGTCGGTCTTTCGGATGTCGGCAAACAGGAGAAGACCTTGACGCTGCCGAGAAGTGCCGACGGTAAAGCCGTTTTGCTGATTGGCGATTACGCCTTTGCGGGCTCGGACGTGCTGGAACGGGTCGTCATTGGAAAACAAGCACTCGTCAAGGCGTTTACCCCCGAGTCGCTGAGCGACTGCCCGACTCTGCGCGCGATCGAGATCCATTTGGCACCGTCGGCGTTGCCCATTGATGCGCAAGCGGTCACCAAAATGCCGCAAGAGTGTCGGGTGTACGTACCGGCGGAGGCGTATGCGGAATTTGCGACCGACTATTTCTGGAACGGTATGATGCATTGCGTGGACATCATCGAGGAATAGCGGGAAACTGTTGGATAAAAAAACCACCCTATGACTTTTGGCCATAGGGTGGTTTTTTGTTGTTATCAGGCGGTTAAAGCCGTGAATTTCTTTTTGGTTGCGAGTTGGATGACAAAGACGACGGCGATGAGTGCCAGACCGACCAGGTCGGTGACAAGGCCGGGATAGATCAGCAATAAGCCGCCGATTGCCGAGATAACACGCTCGTACCAAGACATGCGGTGCAGGAAATACCCCTCCAACGAAGCCGATACGGCGAACATGCCGACACACGAGGTGATGCAGATCAATACCACGTCCCACGGGGTGGTGTTGATAAACAGCATGGCGGGGTTGAGCGCAAACGCATACGGCACGATAAACGCGCCGATCGCCAGTTTGGTGGCGGTGAACGCCGTTTTCATGGGGTTGGCTTGCGCGATTGCCGCGCCGGCATACGCCGCCAATGCGACGGGCGGGGTCAGATCCGCCACGATACCGAAGTAGAACACGAAGAAGTGTGCCGCTAAATCGGGAACGCCCATTTTGATCAGGATGGGGGCGCAGGTGGCCGCCATGATGCAATAGTTAGCGGTGGTGGGAACACCCATGCCCAACACGATGCAGGTGAGCATGGTCAAGAACAGGGCAATGATCAGTTTGTTGCCCGCCAACGCTAAAATACCGTTGATCAGCATGGTGGCAAGACCGGTCATGGTAATGGTGCCGGCAATGATACCCGCCACGCCGCACGCGACCGCCACGGTGATCATACCCTGACCGCCAGCGGCAAGCGCCTCCCAAATGCGCTTGGGGGTGATGCGGTTTTCTTTGTTAAACAAGCCGACCACGATGGCGGCAATAATGGCGATCGCCGCCGCATATGCGATGGAACGCGAGCCGGAGCTTACCAGGGCGATCAGCAAAATCAGCGGGAGCAACAGATACGCCTGCTTTAACAGCGGCAAAAAGCGGGGGAGTTCTTCCCTTGAAAGACCTTTGAGCCCCTCTTTTTTGGCTTCCAGATGAACGGTGATAAACACGCCCAAGAAGTAAAGGCAAGCCGGCAGGATGGCGCGCAGAACGATGTTACTGTACGGCACGCCGATGTTTTCCGCCATTAAGAACGCGGCGGCGCCCATGATCGGCGGCATGATCTGCCCGCCCGTGGAAGCCGAGGCCTCGGCGGCAGCGGCGAACTCCGGTTTATAACCGGTTTTCTTCATCAGCGGGATCGTGACGGAACCCGAACCCACCGTGTTGGCGACCGAAGAACCGGAAACCATGCCTTCCAGTGCGCTGGCTACCACGGCGACCTTGGCAGGACCGCCCGAAAAGCCGCCGACGATCGAGTTGGAAATTCTGATAAAGAAATCCGCAATGCCCGTTCGCTCAAGGAACGCGCCGAAAATAATAAATATGGCGATGTATTTAGAGCAGGTGTTAATGGGGGTGGAGAGGATGCCCGAAGTGGTGGTGTAAAACAGTTTACCCACCAAGCCCTCCACGCGGCGCCACACGTCGGCGTTGGTAAGCCCCCAGCCGATGGCGTACACGATAAACGCGGCTGCCACGATAATGATGGGCAGACCTACGCAACGGCGGCAAAGCTCCAACAGGCAAAGGATGCCGACAACACCGATGAGGATTTGATGCAGTTTAAACGTATTCCCTTGTTGGATAATGGTCATGGCATCGACCGTATAGTAAAAAAACGATGCCGAACCGACCACCATCAGCACAAGGTCGTACCACGGGATATGATTGGCTTTTTGTGCGCCCTTTTTGGCGGGATACATCAAGTACCCGATAAACACAATGCAACCGACAAAGCTTGACAGACGGATGGCATCCAACCACGTCGCAAAAAACGTGACGTACACGCAAAACAACGAAAATGCCGCCAGGATACAGTTGACAACGATCTTCGCTTTGCCTTCCCACACGCGCGTATTGGATTCCCTGTCAAATTTTTTCATGACGGATTCCAAATCCATGGGTTCTGCTGTCTGCGAATTCTTCTTCTTTGAAAAAAGCAACGATCTTCCACCTTTCCGAAAACAATAAAATAGCTACGGCAATAGATGACGTAGCTACTTTACGGTTTCAATCAACTTTGAGCCGATTATTGAACGGCTACTTCAATTCCTTTTTCCTTGAAGTATTTGGCAGCGCCTGCATGGAAAGGAACAGTCAAGCCCTCGGTTGCATTCTGAAGACTGAGTTCAGCACCTTTTGCATGCTCTTTGGCGATGGCTTCCGTGTTGTTGAAAATAGCAGCCGTGAGGTTGTAGACCGTCTCCTCGTCGGCATCCGCGCTGACGATGAGGGTGGCTTTTACCGTAACGGTTTCGATCTCTTCGGTTTGGTTTTTATAGGTTTCGGCGGGGATCTTGTAAACCGAGTAGAACGTGTTATCCTTCATCAGCTTTTGAGCAATATCGCCGTCGATGGGAACGATGCGCACGTTGGCATTGGTCATGCTCAGCTCCGTGATCGCAGGGGTGGGAGCGCCGGCAACGATAAACGCGGCGTCGATCTTGCCGTCTTTGAGCGCATCGGCGCTTTCGTCGAAGTTTTGATATTGCGGCTTAATATCGTCTACCGAAAGGCCTGCCGCGGTCAACACGTCCACTGCGTTAAAGTACACGCCGGAGCCGGGAGCGCCGATCGACACTTTTTTGTCTTTTAAGTCGCTTACCGATTGAATGGCAGGGTTGACGGTCACTAATTGGACGGCTTCCGCGTAAAGGCCGGCTACGGTGCGGAAGGTGCCAAGCTTACCGGTTTCCTCAAACGAACGGGTGCCGTTCCAGGCATAGTGCATAACGTCCGATTGCACGGTGCCCAACTGATAGTCACCGACGTCGATGCCCTGAATGTTGTCTTTGGAGCCGCCGGTGGATACGGCGTTCACGGTGACGCCGGCATTGTTCGTGATATATTGACCGACAATACCGCCGTATGCGTAATAGGTGCCCGTCGGGCTGCCGGTGCCCATCGTCATTACGGCAGATCCGCTGCAGGCAGCGAAAGAGAACACCATGCCGAGGACCAACAAAACGGATAAAATGCGTTTCATGAAAGTCATCTCCTTAACCAATATATAGTATTTGATATCTATTATATATGCAACGGGGTTAAAAAGCAAGAAAAATACTGACATTTTGGTGAAAGTATGCTATACTGGTGGTAAAAAGAGAGGAAGGGTCACGAAATGGAAAAGAAATTATATCGTTCAAATAACAAAAAGATCTGCGGTGTTTGTGCAGGGGTCGGGGAATATTTCAATATTGATCCCACCTTGGTGCGGCTCGGCTGGGCGGTCTTGACGCTGTTTGCCGGCAGCGGCATCTTGCTGTACATTCTGGCGGCGATTATCATTCCGCAACCGCCTGTTGAATAACGCGGGAGTACGTCACATGGAACGCCAAAACAGTTATTCGTTTTTCCAGAATCGGGAATGTAACCGCTTCCCGTGCCATCAAACCGAACATCCCGAGCACTTTAACTGCTTGTTCTGCTACTGCCCGCTGTACACGCTGGGCGATCAGTGCGGCGGGTATTTCCGGTACGTTGCCGACGGTGTCAAGGATTGTTCCGCGTGCATGGTACCGCACGCGCCGGGCGGGTATGAGTATATTCTCTCCCGCATGGACGATGTGGTGAAATTGGCACTCAGCAATAAGAAGAAATGAGAAAACGCGGCGCTCCCACGGAGCGCCGCGTTTTTAATTAGATTCCTGTACCGTCGAAAGTGGGAATGTAGGCGGCGGTGGCGGAGGAGCGGTCTTGCACGTAGCCGTTATGAAGCCCCAGCGCCAAAAGATGGTCGGTGACTTTATCGTACTCGCGTTTGGTCACGCGGCGGGACAACTCGGGGTGACCGTCAACGGGTAACACGGGGGTATACTGGCACATGAGCCCCACCCATACGTCAGGAATCTCGGCAATCGTATCGAGTACCGCTATCGATTCGCGGGTGTGGCCGGGGAGTACCAGATGCCGCACGAGCGTGCCGCGCATGGCAATGCCGCGTTCGTTTTGTGTAAAGGGGCCCGTCTGCCGCACCATTTCCCGAACAGCCGCAAGGGCGACTGTGGGGTAATCCTCCGCGCCCGACAGTTCGGCGGCAAGGGCGGGGGTGACATATTTAAAATCGGGGAGATATACGTCGATGAGTCCCTCAAGTGAGCGCAGCGTTTCCACCCGTTCGTACCCGCTTGTGTTATACACCACGGGGATCGGCGGACGGTAAAGGGCGAGCGCTTCGCGGATGACGGGCAGGTACGGAGTGGGGCTGACGAGGTCTAAGACGTCAGCACCTTGCTCGTAGAGTTCGCGGAAAATATCACTCAGTCGCTCGGAGGTGACGGGCTTGCCCGCCGCCTGACGGCTGATGGCGTGGTTTTGACAATACTGACAGCGCAAGGTGCATCCGCTAAAAAAGACGGCACCCGCTTTTCCGAAGCACGGCTCTTCACCGCTGTGCAGCGCAGCACGCGCGATATGGGCGGTCTCGGGTAAGCCGCAAAAGCCGTTACCGCGATCGGTAGTGCGCACGGCGGCGCATTTCCTTGGACAAAGAGTGCAGGTGAACATGGTGATTCTTCTTTCTTTGAAGGTGGGGCGATCTGCCGTTTGAGTTTAGTTTACCGTTTTTTTGTGTGGTTGACAAGGGGTATCTTTTTGTGTTAGGGTTAAACTATCAGGAAAGGAGGGATGGCACATGGTCGTGGGGGCATCGACATCGAATTTTTATCCCGCACCGATTGAGGATGCGCTGGATACGGTGCTGGCGGCGGGGTTTTCTAACGTGGAGATCTTTCTGAATGCGCCGAGCGAGGCAACACCGGCGTTTGCGGATGAGTTAAAGCGTCGCTGTGAGGCGGCGGGAGCGATCGTTTCCGCCGTGCATCCCTATTCCTCGTTCATGGAGCCATTCTTCCTGTTTGCGCCCTACGAGCGCCGCGCCGACGACGGCTTTGAGATGTACAAGCCGCAGTTTGAAGCGGCGGCACGGCTTTCGGCTCCGTACCTCATTTTGCACGGTGCGAAGCCGCTTGGACAGTTGACCGAGGAGCAGTTGTTGGAGCGATATGAGCAGTTGTATGACTTGGGGCAGACGTATGGGGTGACGGTGGCACAAGAGAACGTCAATAAATTCAGTTCTGCCGATCTTTCCTTTTTGCAAGCCATGAAAACGCGACTTGGTGGCAAAGCAAAATTCGTATTTGACGTCAAGCAAAGCGGTCGGTGCGGGCTTGACCCCTTGCAAGTGATCGAAACGATGGGGAAAAACATCGTGCACGTGCATATCAGCGACCGTGACGAGACCCGTGACTGTCTGCCGCCGGAGGCGGGAACGCGCGATTTTAACGAGTTGCTTCGAGCGCTGAAAGCGGTGGGGTACGACGGGGTGCTGATGCTGGAACTTTACCGCCAGAATTTTGAATCGGCAGAGGATCTGAAACGATCCAAAACGTTCTTAGAAGAAATTGCTTGCCATTTGTAAAAATGGATGATACAATAAAAATGATGTTTATAAAAGGTGCGTGAAAGAAAATGAAATGTCCCTTTTGCGGTTATGCGGAAAGCAAGGTCATGGATTCGCGTCCCACGGATGAGGGCTCGCGTATTCGCCGTCGGCGGGAGTGCCTGCAGTGCGGCAAGCGTTTCACCACGTATGAGATCATTGAAAGTCTGCCCATCGTGATCGTCAAGCGGGATAAGTCCCGTGAGGTGTTTGATCGGCAGAAATTGTTTAACGGCATGCTGCGCGCTTGCCAGAAGCGCCCGGTGTCGATGCAGGTGTTAGAGCGTGCGGTGGACGAGATCGAAGCCACCCTGCAAAACTCGCTGGAGCGCGAGGTGCCTGCTTCCAAGATCGGCGAGCTTGCCATGGAAAAGTTGCGCGGCATCGACGAAGTCGCCTACGTGCGGTTCGCTTCGGTGTACCGCCAGTTCAAGGACGTGCAATCGTTCAAGGACGAGATCAGCAAATTGATGGATATGTAAGAAAAAAGCCGCCCGTGAGGGCGGCTTTTTTAGGAGGGGAGAGGACCTTTAAGAGGAAAAAATAAAAAAGAGGAGTGGCGGCGCCACTCCTCTTTTTTATTCCAATTCAAATGCGCCGGTGTACAGGCGGTAGTAGTTTCCCTTTTGGGCAATGAGTTCGTCGTGCGTGCCGCGCTCGATGATCTTCCCGTGATCCAGTACCATGATCACATCCGAGTTTTGTACCGTGGACAGGCGGTGAGCGATGACGAACACCGTTCTGCCGCGCATGAGCTGATCCATGCCCTTTTGCACGAGCGCTTCGGTATGCGTATCAATACTGGAGGTCGCTTCATCTAAGATCATGACCGGGGGATCGGCAACCGCGGCGCGGGCGATGGAAATGAGCTGCCGTTGCCCTTGCGACAACTGCGCGCCGTCGGCAGTGAGCACCGTTTGATACCCATCGGGTAACCGCTCGATGAAATCGTGCGCGTTGGCAAGCTTTGCCGCGGCATACACTTCTTCGTCGGTGGCATCTAACTTGCCGTAACGGATGTTCTCCATCACGGTGCCGGTGAACAGATTCACGTCCTGCAACACCACGCCGAGCGAACGGCGCAGATCGCTTTTGCGGATCTTATTGATGTTGATGCCGTCGTAGCGGATCTTGCCGTCCGCAATATCGTAAAAGCGGTTGATCAGATTGGTGATGGTGGTTTTCCCCGCGCCCGTGGCACCGACAAACGCGACCTTTTGACCGGGCTTGGCGTACAGCGTGACATCGTGCAACACTTGTTTTTCGGGAACGTAACCGAAATCGACGTTCTGTAACCGCACATCGCCCGCCACGGGGGTATAGGTGAGGGTGCCGTCCTCGTGCGGGTGGCGCCACGCCCACTGACCCGTGCGCTCAGCACATTCGGTGAGTCCGCCGTTTTCCGTTTTCACGTTAACGAGCGTGACGTAACCGTCGTCCTGCTCGGGCTCTTCGTCCATCAGTTCAAAGATACGCTTGGCGCCCGCGAGCGACATGATAACGGTGTTGATCTGTTGCGAAATCTGGTTGATGGGCATCGAGAAGTTTTTGCTTAAAATGAGGAACGACGCGATCGCACCCAGCGTGATGCCGCCGAATCCAAAGCCCGCAAGCGTGCCGCCCACCGCGGCGATCAGCACGTATTGCAGATGCCCCATATTGTTGGTGATGGGACCCATGATGTTGGCAAACTTGTGTGCTTCGGTCGCGTTGTGGCACAGCTCGTCGTTGAGTTTGTCAAACTCCGCCTTGGCGATCTCTTCGTGGCAGAATACCTTGACGACCTTTTGGCCCTGGATCATTTCTTCGATATAGCCGTTGACAGCACCAAGCGAGCGCTGCTGACCGACGAAATACTTACCCGAGCGCGACGCGACGTTTTTGGATACCGTGACGGTGAGGAGCGTGAACAGCGTCACGAAGATCGCGAGCGGCCAACTGGTCTTTATCATGGCGATCAGCACCGTGACGATGGTGATGATGGAATTGATGACCTGCGGGATGGTTTGCGAAACGGTTTGGCGCAGGGTATCGGTATCGTTGGTGTAGCAGCTCATGATATCGCCGCTTAAATGCGTGTCGAAATAGCGGATGGGCAACGTTTGCATGTGCGCGAACAGCTCGTCGCGGATACGTTTCATCACGCCCTGCGACACCGAGACCATGATAAGGTTGTAGGCGAGGGTGGAGCCGATGCCGAGCAGGTAAAAGCCCGCGACCTTCAAAACGGCGAAGCCGAGTTCGGCGAACAGGTCGACACCGGTTTCCGCCATGGGTTTGATGTAATCGTCGATGAGGGTCTGCAGGAACAGCGAGCCCTGCACGTTCGCAAACGCGCTTACGGCAATGCAGAGCACCACGAAGATAAACGGAACGATATTCGGCAAAAATACGACCTTGAGCAGGCGGATCGCCGCCGCTTTATCCAGTTTCGGGCGGGGGCCCATGGCTGCCATGCGGCCGCCGGGACCGCGGGGTGCGGGAGGTTTTTTGACGGGTGCGCTCATTGCTCCTCGCCCCCTTTCTGCTGAGAGCGGTACACGCCTTGATAGATGGCGTTCTCCCGCAACAGTTCCTCGTGCGTGCCGATGGCGCTGATCTTGCCGCCGTCGAGTACGACGATCATATCCGCATCCTGCACCGAAGCGATGCGCTGTGCGATGATGAGTTTGGTGGTATCGGGGATCTCTTCACGGAACGCTTTGCGAATGAGTGCGTCCGTGCGGGTATCCACCGCGCTGGTGGAATCGTCTAAAATCAGGACCTTCGGTTTTTTAAGCAGGGCGCGCGCGATGCACAGCCGTTGCTTTTGACCGCCCGAGACGTTGGCACCGCCTTGCTCGATCATGGTGTCGTACCCCTCGGGGAACGCGCTGACGAACTCGTGCGCTTGGGCGAGCTTGCACGCGTGGACGAGTTCTTCGTCGGTCGCTTCGGGGTTGCCCCACCGCAGGTTTTCTTTAACCGTGCCGGAGAACAGCACGTTCTTTTGCAACACCATGGCGACGCTGTCGCGCAGGGTGGTTAAATCATACGCGCGAACGTCCACCCCGCCGACCGAGACCGTGCCCTCGGATACGTCGTACAGACGCGGAATGAGCTGCACGAGGGTGGATTTCGAGCTGCCGGTGCCGCCGATGATACCCACCGTGGCGCCCGACGGAATGGTGAGCGTGACGTCGGAAAGTGCCGCCGCGCGACCCTCGCCGCCGTAGCGGAACGTGACGTTTTCAAAGCGGATCTCGCCCGAGGGGACTTCTTTGACGGCACCGCCCTCGATGGTGCTTTTTTCATTCAGCACCTCAGTGACGCGTTGTGCCGCCGCGCGGGACATGGTGATCATGACCAAGATCATGGAGATCATCATTAAGCTCATGAGGATCTGCTGTACGTAGGTGAACAAACTCATCAGTTGACCCGTGGTCATGCCGGTATTGGCGGCGACAAGCTTGGCGCCGAACCACGAGATGAGCAGGATGCAGGTGTACATGCTGATCTGCATCAGCGGTCCGTTGAACGCGAGCAGGCGCTCGGCCAAGGAGGAATCCTGATAGATGCCTTTGGAGCTTTCTTCGAATTTTTCGATCTCGTGCCGTTCACGCACGAAGGTCTTTACCACCCGCACACCGCGCAGGTTTTCCTGCACCACGGTGTTTAAGCGGTCGTATTTCTTGAACATCCGCAAAAAGGCGGGGTGCGCGTAGCGGATGATGAGGTACAGCCCCGCTCCCAAAAACGGAACGACCGCCACAAAGATCAAGGCGAGCCGCGGACTGACGGAAAACGCCGCGACCAGGGAGAAGATGAGCAACGCGGGGGAGCGCACCGTGATGCGGATGATCATCTGAAACGCGTTTTGCAGATGGGTGACGTCGGTGGTCATGCGCGTGATGAGCGACGCGGTGGAAAATTTATCAATGTTATGAAACGAATAGTCCTGCAGGGCATAATACATATCGTGGCGCAAATTGCGCGCAAAGCCCGACGACGCGATCGCCGCGTGCTTGCCCGACATCACCCCGCAAAAGAGCGACAACAGCGCGCAACCTGCCAATAAGCCGCCGCAGCCCCACACGTAGCTCATGTTACCGGTTTCAATGCCGTTGTCGATGAGATACGACATGAGCAGCGGAATGACGACCTCCAGCACCGCTTCGCCCGTGACGAACAGCGGCGCTAAGATCGCGTTTTTCTTATATTCCCGCACGCTTTCAGCGAGTTTTTTTATCATACGATCGCCCCCATAAGTATTCTTAGATTATAGAGGAATCAAAGGGGGATGTCAACGAAAAAAAGGTAAAGATTTTGTGAATAGAATGGCCGTGTGCGTGCACGATAACCATGAGGTGGCAGTGATGCGAGATTTAGCAATTGATTTGGGAACGGCGAATACGCTGGTGTATGCAAAAGGCAAGGGGATCGTGATGCGTGAGCCGTCGGTGGTGGCGGTGGACAGACGGCGTCGGCAGATCATTGCGGTGGGGCGCGAAGCGTTTCGGATGATGGGGCGCACGCCGTCGTCGCTTTCGGCGATCCGACCGCTCCGCGACGGAGTGATCGCGGATTTTGAGATCGCGGCGGAACTACTCAAATACATGATCCGTCATCAGATGAAAGGACAACTGCGCATGCGCCCGCGCGTGATGGTGTGTATTCCGTCGGGGGTGACCGAGGTGGAACGACGCGCCGTGGAGGATGCCGCGCGCAGTGCGGGTGCCAGAGAGGTGTTGCTCATTGAGGAGCCGATGGCGGCGGCGATCGGCGCGGGATTGTCGGTGAAAGAAGCAAGAGGATGTTTGGTGGCGGATATCGGCGGCGGGACGTCCGAGGTGGCGGTGATCTCGCTTTCGGATATCGTGACCAAAACCTCCATTCGCACGGCGGGCGACGAGTTCGACGGGGCGATCCGTCATTACGTGAAAGCGCGGCATCAGTTGCTCATTGGTGAGCGCAGTGCGGAAGAGATTAAAATTCACATGGGTTCCGCTTACCCTATTGAGGAGGAGAGCGCCATGATGGTAAAAGGACGGCACGTGGTGGACGGGTTGCCGAAAACGGTGGTGCTGACCTCCGAGGAGGTGCGCGACGCACTCCGCGAGCCGGTGCGGGAGATCGTGGCGGCGATCCGTTTGACGCTGGAAAACACACCGCCCGAGCTTGCGGCGGATATTTTGGACGGCGGGATCGTGCTGACAGGCGGCGGCGCGCTGCTGAGAGGACTTGATCTGCTCATCAGCGAGGAGACCGGGGTACCGGTGCGGGTAGCGGATGCGCCGCTGGATTGCGTGGCGAACGGAACGGGCAAGTGTCTTACAAAACGGTAAGAGTGCTGGCGTTCGGCGTGCTCGCGTTGGCGGTGGGGATCCTCTTGCGTGTGACGGGGCTGGCGGGAACGCTGCTCAGCCCGCTTCAAGAGGGTGTGACCGCGGCGGCGGAATGGGTGACCGAACGCGTGGATCTTGGCGGGTATCGGGCACGGTGCGAGGAATTGCAAACGGAACTGAACGACCTGCGCCGGCAGCTGACTAAGCAACAGGACGCTGTGCATACCGCCACGTTTTATCGGCAGTTTTTGGCGCTGAAACAAACGCGGTCGGCGCTGACTCTTTGCGAGGCGCGGGTGATCGCCGCCGAAACGGATCGTTTTACGATTAACGTTGGAACGGTGGACGGGATCGCAGGCGGCGAGCCGGTGATCACGGCGGCGGGACTCGTTGGCGTCATCGCAGAAACGGGGCTTAACTGGGCGCAGGTGCACACGTTATCGCACGAGGCGGTAACGGTGAGCGTTACCTGCGCCCGCACCGACGAAACCGCCGAAATGAGCGGCGGTGTGGTATCTTTTCCCCGCGACGGGAAGGCACAAAACGGGGATTTTGTGATGACGTCGGGGTACGGCGGCAGGTATCCGCGCGGATTGCTTGTGGGGGAACTGGAAACGGTGACAGCGGACAGCGGCGGGCTCATACGCTCGGCGGCAGTACGCTTTTTTGCCGAGCGGGAGGAGTTGGTAATGGTGGTGACCGACTTTTGACGGATGGTTTGCAACAAGATCCCGTAAAACGGCTGCTGCGGGCTTACCGTGTTGCCGTGGTGTGGGGTGCCGTCTTGCTTGCGGCGGCGTTTATCGAAAATCTGCCGCTGTGGAACGGACGACTGTGGTTATTGCCGTTTTTGCCGCTTATTGCGGGAATACGGCGCGGGCGTACATGCGGGCTGTTTGTGGGAATCGCCGCCGGCTTTTTGCATGATTGGACCGCCGAGGGGTGGTTCGGTGCGGCGGGGGTGCTCTTTGGAACGATTGGGTTTTTGTGCGGTAGGGATACATGAGAAAAAGAATGATTGCAGTGGTGATGATACCGCTTTTTATCTTTACGGTGTACGCGGGGCGGCTGTTTTGGTTACAGGTGATACGCGGCGACTATTACGCGGCGCTCAAAGCCGAGCGCATTGCGGCGAGTGTATCCGTTCCTGCCGCGCGCGGGGATATTACGGATCAACACGGGGTACGGTTATCGGGGGATCGTGTGGGGATCCGCGTGACGGCAAACGGCATCTCCCGTGAACAGGCGACCGCTTTGTTACAGCAGTTAGGAGAAACGGTGACGGTGCGCGGTGACGTGCTGTGTGAGGACGTTTCCGAAAAAACGGCGGCGATCCTGCGCGAGAATCCAAGCGCGTATGCGGGGCTCAAAACCGCGCTTGTGCCGATTCGAACGTACGAGGCGGGGGACGTGGCTTCGCATCTTTTGGGGACGGTGGGGCCGGTGTATGCCGAGGAATACGAAACGCTGAAAGAAAAAGGGTATCACCTGACCGATCGTGTCGGCAAAAGCGGCATCGAGGCGGCACTGGAGGATGAACTGCGCGGCGAGGACGGCGTGCGCATCACGTACGAGGACGGCAGTGTGTACTCCCGTGCGGCGGTGGCGGGGTCAACTGTGGAGCTGACTATTGACAGCTCTCTGCAACGCTTAGCGCAGGCGGCGGTTACGGACACGATGGAGGCACTCAAGAAAAACACCGAACCGCTTTCGGGTCAGGACGTGAAAAGCGGATCGGTGGTGTTACTGGATGTGACAAACGGCGGAGTGCTTGTGTGTGCTTCTTGTCCTACCTACGATCTGTCCACGTATTCCAAGCAGTATACAACACTTGCAAATGATAAGCGACAACCGCTGTTTAACCGTGCGTTGTACGGTACGTATCCGTGCGGATCGGTGATCAAACCGGCGGTGGCGATTGCGGGGCTTACCGAAAATCTCAAGGTGGATTGTGTCTGTGACGGGGTGTACCGCTACTACGAAACGGTAGGGTTTGCACCGAAATGCATGGGCCGTCACGGTGCGGTGGATACCGTGACGGCGCTAAAAAAATCCTGCAACGTGTATTTTATGGACATGGGGCGCTTACTCGGTATCGACACGCTCAACCGCTATGCCGCCGCGTTCGGGTTGGGGCAGAAAAGCGGCATCGAAGTGGGGGAGGCGCGCGGGGTGTTGGCATCTCCCGAAACCAAAAACGGCGCATGGGTGGCGGGAGATACTTGCCAGTGCGCCATCGGACAGATGGACGAGCGGTTCACGCCCATTCAACTCGCGTCGTATGCCATGACGCTTGCCAACGGCGGTGTGCGTTACCGCACGCATTTGGTGCAGCGATTATTACGGCACGACGGCACGGTTGAACATGTATACGAGCCGGAAATTCTCACCACCGTTTCCATGAGTGAGGGTGCGAAAGACACCGTGCGCCGCGGCATGGAACAAGTGGTAAAAAAAGGCGGCACGGCGTACACTGCGTTCAAAGACGCACCGTATACCCTTGCCGCCAAAACAGGGACCGCACAAAACGGTTCCACCCGCTCGGACCACGGGGTGTTTATTGCCTACGCGCCCGCCGATGACCCGCAGGTGGCGCTCGCCGTGGTGATGGAAAACGGCACCTCCGCCGCCGCATCCGCTGTCGCCAGACGCGTGCTGGATGCATATTTCGAACAAAAAAAGGATCCCCCTTGAGGGGGATCCTTTTTATTTTACCAACCGAAACAGACGGTGGGGTTTTCCTTGTATTTTACATTGCCGCAGGGTGTACAGAGTGCCGCGGGATTCCCCGTCCCAAAACGCGAGCACCATGTCTGCGTGCTCCACGATCAGGTCGTTTCGCTTAAGTGGCGCAGAGCGCCCGTAGCGGTCGTAATCGGGGTAAAATTCGGTTAACTTGAGCCCGTGCACTTGCGCATAAATACGGGCGCACGTATCCACCCCCCTGGCACCGCCCGAAACAATCTCGGTACATTGCGGGGGAATGACGTTTGCCAACGGAATATTCGTAATACTGCGCGAGCCGATAACAGCAACTTTCATGGTATCATCTCCTGCATACCACTATACAACAGAACATATGTTCTTGTCAAGAGAAAAAAGAAAGGACGGCGAAAACCGTCCGTTTTTTTATTGGAAAGCAGCATCCGTTAAGTGACCGCCGCGGTAGGTGAGGGTAAGGTGAAAGAACGCATCACCGCGTTCGAGTGCACGCAAAAAGGCGGTGTCACCCTCCCACATAGGATAACGGTCAAGGTCGGTCTTGGGGATCCATCGCAGGTCGCCCTCGTCGCACGGGTGCAGGGTGCCTTCCCACGCGGTGGCGGTGAACAGGTGCATGCGTTCGGTGCCGTCACAGTCGGAATCGAAATCCACGATGCCGCGGTAGGTGTATTCCGTGAGTGTCAGACCCGTTTCCTCGTATATCTCGCGGCAGACGCAGTCGGCGGGAGTTTCGCCCGCTTCCAGCTTGCCGCCAAGACCGATCCATTTGCCCGCGTTAGGGTCGTTTTTCTTCACGTTACGGTAGAGCATGAGATAGCGTCCGTCTTGTTCCAAGTAACACAATGTGGTTTCTCTCATCCGTGTCTCCTTGTGCGGCGCTGTTCGATCACGATACCGGCGATGGTGACCGGCAGTGTGCGGATCTCCTCGTTCGAAAACGAACGGGTTTCGTAGGCGGGGTTGAGCGGGCGCAGTTGAATCCCGTTTTCGGTGACCGTCAATCGTTTGAGCGTGGCATCCGAATTGCCGATATATGCGACCACGTCGTCACCCGTCTGTGCGGTTTGTTGCATGCGCAGGATAACGATGTCGCCGTCCAAATATTCGGGGAACATGCTGTCGCCCGTGACGAGTAAGCCGAAATAGTCGTAGCCGTCTTGTACGGAGTGACCCGACAGATCGATCTCCTCGATAACGTCGGTTACCGCTTCGATCGGGACACCGGCGGGGACGCGGCCGAGGACGGGGATGCGCCGTGCAGAGGGGAACAGGTGGATCGGGCGCACGTTGGACACGTCGGGTATTTGCGGCGAGGTGCCGTCTTTTAAGACGGTGTGCGGGGAACGGAAAAACGACGTGATCAGCGCGGCTTCCTCCTCGGTGGGGGCAACCCCCGCCGATAACTGCTGAAAACGGTGCAGGGACATGTTTAAGTCACCCGCCAATTGTTCCGGTGTGCGTCCCCACGAAAGACACAGCGTGGACAACGCACCGGCAAACGGGGTGGACGTGGCCGTTGCGGCGGGTTTTTCTTCCTCCAGCAGATCGCCTGCCGGAATCCCGAAATAGGTCGCCATGCGTTTGATCGCCGTCATGCGCGGCATCTTCGAGCCGTTTTCCCACGTGGACACCGCTTTGTCGCTGACGCCCGCGATGGCGCCGAGTTCCCGTTGCGTTAACTCGTGCAGTTCACGCAATCGCCGAATGTTCTCACCAATCGTCATACTTTTATTTCGCCCTTTCTCTACCACGTATTTAGAAACGGGCTCGCCCTGCGGCTCGCCGCTTCTTTCACTTTCTGCCTCGCCTTTGGGAGAAAACTAGTTTGTGTGAGGGGTGCAATACGCACCCCCGTAACTTCAAATGGCTACCTCGCCTCTAAGGCAAAATTGGATTGTGCAAGGGCTCGCCCTGCGGCTCGCCGCTTCTTTCACTTTCTGCCTCGCCTTTGGGAGAAAATTAGTTTGTGTGAGGGTGCAATACGCACCCCCGTAACTTCAAATGGCTACCTCGCCTTTGGGACAATTTTAGTTTATACAGAGATGCCTTTACACCCCGTTTTCTATTCTACTTTTATTATACACTAAAAGTAGAAAAACGCAAGAAAATTCTACTTTTATCTTGACATTCTACCAAAAGTAGAGTATAATAGGGGTAACCTCAAGGCGACCGTGTCGAGTCGCCTCGTTTTTTGGCAATAGACTCTACTTTAGGTAGATGCAAAGAGAGGGGAGAGTAGGTACTTGTCTAATCGAATTTTGAAAGAAAGCGTGTGTACGAGTCCGACGATCGAGTCTTTAAGTTGGTTTGAGGAGGTGTGTTTTTATCGGCTGATCGTGCAATGTGACGATTACGGACGCATGGACGCGCGGCCGTCGTTGCTCAAAGCACGGTTGTTTCCGCTCAGGGAAGATATCGAGAGCGGCACGGTCGAAAAGGCAGTGGAAGCGTTGGCAGAAGCGGGGTTGCTTCTCTTATACGAGGCGGAGGGGCAGCCGTATTTGCAACTGCTCACGTGGGAAAAGCATCAGCGCGTGCGCAACAAACGCAGTCGGTTTCCCGCCCCGTACCCGCAAGCGGACGGACAAGCGGCGGACGATTGACACCGAGTTGTCGGGTATAATCCGTATCCTAATCCGTACCCATATTCAAATCCTTTCTTTCATCCGTATCCCAACGCACTGAAAGTTTTCAACATTCCACAGCGTTTTAACACGCTGTCAACAGGGGGCGACAACGATATGTGTATGCTGTGCGGGCAGCTGTTTTGTCCCGTGAACTGTCCCGCCTACGATCCCGTGGAGGATCCATGGGTAACGGGATTTTGTGAAGAGTGCGGTACGGCGTTGTATGAGGAGGGCGCGACGGTGTGTGATAGGTGCGGCGAAGATGCGGAGAAAAATGAAGAATGAAACTGTCGCGCAGTGCGACGGGATTAAAAAAAGGAGGCACGCACTTTTTTAAGCCGAATACCTATGCCTTCGCGCTCTACTTTGGGTAGAGCAGACCGATAAAGGAACGGCGTGAAGAAGGGAGCGTTGTTAAGGCGGGTGGAATCGTTAAAAGATGCGGGGGCGAGACTTTCGCCCCTTCCGACAAGGGCGTAGCAGGGACGGAGCGAAACGAAAAAGGAGAGGTAAACAATGGGGTTAAGTGAAAAGGCACAGGAATTAAAAACGCAGATGCAGGCGGTGGTGGCGGATAAGCGGGAGCTGGAAGCGGTGGAAGCGGAATGGCGGGATCTGCTTGATTTTGAAGAAGAACGGTTATGCGGCCTCACCGATGGCGAGTTACCAATCGTGACGGAATTGTTTGATGAGCGCGGGCGGCTTCGCAAGGCGCTTGCGACACATCAGTTGCAGAATATCGTGCGGCTGCAGCACGTGGCAATTACCCCTTTGCAACGGCGTGTATTACGCCTGCGTTACGTGCAGGGGAACACCTGGAAGGAGATTGTAGGTTACCTTGGGAAGACCAAGCAATACCTCCTCAGAGAACACAACAAGGCGTTGGAAATACTGGCAAAACAGCCGAAAAAATAATTTTTGAAAACCACTTGAAGGTGACTGCCCACGTTGTGTTATACTACGGCGAACTTGAGGAAAGGTGACTTTCCGTGGTTTTGTACCAATCGAAAAGGGCGGTACAAACGAGGCGAAATGCGCACCGCAGGTGCGGTGAAATTTGGGGGAGGTGACTGCGTGCGTGAAACAGCTGGGGACGATATCCGACATTAAAGCGACGATCGACGCGTGTCGGCGGCGGTGCGAAGCGGAGGGGTCACCGTTTCACGCAGATGCACTTGCGGCGGCACTGAAGATCCCGTATGAAACGGTGGTTTTGTATGCCTCGGGAAAAGGGGAGACGGCGCGTATCCTCAAAGCGGCGCTTCAGGAATGTACCGCCTCGGTGATCAGCCACGCGCTGGCGGCCGACCCGAAAAGTCACGGGCTGTGGATGTTTTATTTGCGCAACCGCGCGGGGTTTGCCGACAAAGGCGAGGCGCGTGCGACTAACACGGAGGAGCCGGTGCGGTTTGTCGGCGAGGAGCGGATCGAATGACGGTGGATCTACGCGCCGTCGTTGGCGGCGGATACGGAAAATTTTGGCGATGTCGGTCGCGGTATCGGGTACTCAAAGGCGGCAAGGCCTCCAAAAAATCCACCACCACGGCACTGAACTTTTTAGTGCGATTGATGCGGTACCCCGAAGCGAATTTACTCGTCATCCGCCGTATCATGGACACGCACCGCAGCAGTACCTTTGCCCAGTTACAGTGGGCGGCGGCACGACTCGGGGTATCGCATTTATGGAAAGCAACGCTCAGTCCCATGGAGATGACTTACCTGCCGACGGGACAGAAAATTCTGTTTCGCGGGTTTGACGACGTGTACAAGATCGCCTCCACCACCGTGACGCACGGCTATTTGTGCTGGGTGTGGGTGGAGGAAGCGTTTGAGATCGAAAGCGAGGAAGCGTTTGATACGTTTGACTTATCGGTGCCGCGCGGTGAGGTGCCGCCGCCGTTATTCAAGCAGACGACGCTGACCTTTAACCCGTGGAGCGAACATCATTGGCTCAAAGCGCGGTTTTTTGACAAGACGGCGGAGAACGTTTCAACCTTTACCACCGATTATCGGTGCAACGAGTTTTTGGACGATGCCGACCGCGCCGTGTTTGACCGCATGAAGCGTGATAACCCGCGCCGTTTTGCGGTGGCGGGCAGAGGCGAATGGGGAATCGCAGACGGGCTGATCTACGACAACTGGGCAGTTGCCGAGTTTACGATTGATCGCTTACCGGAAGCGTGGAAATATCGGCGGGTATACGGGCTGGACTACGGCTATTCCAACGACCCCACCGCGTTTATCGCGGCGGCGGTAAACCCCGTTGATCGGGTGTTATACGTGTTTGATGAGTTCAAGTGCCGCGGTCTTCTTAACAGCGATATTGCCGAGCGACTTTGCAAAATGGGATACGACGGCGAGCGCATCCGCGCCGATTCGGCAGAACCGAAATCCAACGAGGAACTGCGCCGTGCGGGGATTTACCGCATTACGCCCGCGAGCAAAGGTGCAGGGTCGCTGTTACACGGGATCGCGCGGTTGCAGGAATATCGGATACTGGTGCATCCGAACTGTCGGGAAACGATCAAGGAATTATCCTCTTACGCGTGGGAAAAGACCGCGGCGGGTATTATCAACCGCCCGCGCGGCGGGGAGGATCATCTGATGGACGCGTTGCGTTACGCAATGGAGGATATCACGCATTTCCGTCCCGCGCCGCCCACCCCCGAGCGGGTGACCGAGGGCGCGGTGTTGGCGGGAGAACTGAAGCGTGGGTGGATATAGCGGTGACACCGTCACCGCTATGAAAAATGAAGAATGAATGATGAAGAATGAAGGAGTCGCCTGACGGCGACGGATTTGAACAATCCCTCCGTCTGTGGCTTTGCCACAGACACCTCCCTTGCCTAAAGGGAGGCTTTGGGGGCGGGCGATTGATAATCGCCCCTACGGTCTTGGCTTTGGTTTGTGCGGGGCAGAGAGCGGAAGAAGCGGTCCACCGCAGGGTGGACCTGTTCACGCGAGCGTCGCACACGCAAATCGAAATGAAAGGAAGCGAAAGAAAAATGCAAGCAGTGATTGGTTTTGTACTCGGAATTGTGACGGTGATCTTGATCAGAGAATATCCGTCGTGTAAACCGAAAGAACGGCGAAAAGCGAGTGAGGAGCAGGAAAAGCTTCGCCGCGAATACGAGAATTTTTTAAGTTACGACGGAGAGGAGCAGCGGTGACGGAGTCACCGCTTATCCATTGCGAAAGCAATGGTATATCTGCTTTCGCAATGATGATATACCGTTTCTGCGAAACGGATGATATGCAAAGCGTACGCTTTGATGATATGCACGCCGTTCGGCGTGATGACTTAAAGGAGGATGATTATGGAACACACAGATCTCACAGCGGCTACCATACCGCTTGAAGATACGGGCAGGGAGACCAACGCGACGGACGTGTCCGAAAACCTCCCCTTGCCCACAGCAGGCAACGGATGCGAAACGAATGAGCCGTCGGGCGACGGCTTGCAGGAACCCGCGTTTTGCCTGCCGGTCAAATTCAACAAGCAGGACTACCAACTGACCTTGGAGGAAGCGACCGCCTACGCACAAAAGGGCATGAAGTTCGATACCGTAGAACCGATGCTCGACAAGCTAAAAACAGTGGCACAGCGAAACGGACTCGGCGTACGCGAGCTCGTGGATGCGCTGTGCGGTGAGGATGTCCCCGCTGTCAGCGACGAGGAGCGTTTGGCTGACGACTTTTGTCGACTGCGCGAGGAATGTCCCGACGTTTCCGGCTTTGACGCACTGCCCGAATCGGTGATCAAAACGGCACTGGACGAGGGTATTTCGCTACTGGATGCGTACTTGCGCCACGAACACCGTGAGCGTGTACGCGTTGAAGCGGCAACCGATGCCGCCCGCAAAGCGAGTGCGGCATCGGCGGGTGCACAACGCACGGAACTCGCCCCCACACCCGACCCCGCCGTGGAGGCGATGCTGCAAGGCGTCAGAGGATAAGAGTGGCGACTTTTTACCCCCAAAGCACCCATATTTGCGCGCTCTACTTTGGGTAGAGCGAACACAATAAGAACGGGGTGCGTAAAAGGCGGGGGCGGTAACCCTCTTTTCACCCCGCGCACACCCATATTTGCTCGCTCTACTTTAGGTAGAGCAGGCACGATAAGAACGAGGAAGTGAAAAGGTGGGGGGCGGCGAGGTCGATTAAAGATCTCCGCCGCAAGGCACGTGAAAAAACAAATCGAAACAAAAAAGGAGAAAGTATTATGTCAATCAACACTTTGGAATTTTGTGAAAAACTGACGGGGGAACTGGACAAGTTGTTCGTGCAAGGCCCCGTTACCGGTTTCTTTACCGACAACGTTCTGCGCTCCAAGTTCGTGGGCGCTAAAACGGTGTTGCTCCCCGAAATGGAGCTGTCGGGGCTGGGTGATTACGACCGCGATACCGGTTTTATTAAGGGCACGGTGACGGTCAGCAATCAGCCGTATACGCTGAGAATGGACCGCGCTCGTTCGTTCCAGCTCGACCGCGAGGACGAGGACGAGACCGGCATTGCGAACCTCGCCGGTCAGGTGCTCGGCGAATTCGTGCGTACCCGCGTGGTGCCCGAGGTCGACGCGTACTGCTTGTCCAAATTGGCAGGTCTGGCGGTCACCAAAGGTCACACCGTGTCCGGTACGCCCGCTACCGAGGCGTTCAAGATGTTCAACGAGGCATGTGCCGCGGTACAAAACGAAGTCGGTTTCGATGAGCCGCTCGTTTGCTTCGTTAACCCCACCGTGTGGGCGGCGATCCAGAACTCGCCCGAACTGTCCCGTCATATCAGCGTCACCGAATTCAAGAAAGGTGACGTGTACTACGAGGTCAAATCCATCAACGGTATCCCGCTGTTCCCGGTTGCCGACAACCGCATGAAGAGCGCTTACGTTTTTAACGACGGTGCCACCATCACCAAGGACGAAAACGGCGAGATCATCCACGACGAGACCGCCGGCGGTTTTGCACCCGCCGAAAACGCGCAGTCCATCGGTCTGCTTATTCTTCCGAAAAAGGCGGCGAGCTTGGTTAAAAAGACCGAGCGCGTGCGCACCTTTGATCCGTCCCAGAACCAGGCGGCGGATGCGTATAAGTTCGACTACCGCACCTATTACGATCTGATCGTGAAAAACTCGGCGGCAGATTCGGTTTACGCGTACGTGTATTAAGCGGCAGTTATCACCGTTTCACTGAGTGCCCCCTCCCCTCGAGGGAGGGGGCCTACTGATGTAAAAAGGAGAGTGCGTGTGTATGATGACACAACGCAGATGGGACGATCCCGAGCAGGTGTTTTCGGAATACCGTGCGGGTGTCCGTTACAAGAGCGGTATCGGCGAAAAGGGGCTGTACCGACAAAACGAGATCAACCGCCGCTTCTTTAGCGGCGATCAATGGCACGGCGCACGCTGCGGCGGCGAGCGACCGCTGGTGCGTCACAACATCATTCGCCGTATCGGCGATTACAAAATGGCGGCGGTGGGGGCGAACCCTGTGGCGGTGAATTTTTCCGCCGACGGTGTGGCGGATACTGCTGCGTTGCGGGAACGCACCTATCGCAACAAAGGGCTCATCGCCGCCGGCGAACGGCCGATACTTCCCTTTGAGGAGGAGATCGGGCTCGTCACCAACGCACTGTCGCACTATTTTGAAGTGACCGCCGAGCGCGTGGGATTTGAAGAACTGCGCGCCGCCGTGTTGCGCCAAGCGTATACCACCGGCACCGGTATTTTATACACCTACTGGGACGAGCGCATCCGCACCGGTCAATTTGCCGACGAGGGGCGTACCGTGCCGATCACGGGGGATATTGCGTGCGAGGTACTGGACGTTGAGAACGTGTATTTCGGTGATCCCACTGTGGAGAACATCCAGGAACAGCCGTTTATTGTCATCGCACAGCGTCGAACGGTGGACGAGTTGCGCCGCCAAGCCAAGCGTTACGGCCGTTCCAAGGACGAGATCGCCTCTATCCGTCCCGATCGCGACGAATTCACTCCCGCGGGTGAGCCGGAGGGTGAGGGCAAGGCGATCTTGCTGACAAAATTCTACAAACAATACGATGAAAACGGCGAGGCGCATTTATACGGCGTGCAGGTGTGCCGCGGCGTTACTATCCGTCCCAAGTGGGAGATGGGAGTGCGCTTGTATCCGCTGTGCTTGTTCCGTTGGGACACGTTACCCGACTGTGTGTACGGGCAAAGCGAGATCACGCATCTCATTCCCAATCAGATCGCCATCAACCGCATGCTGACGGCATCGGTGTGGTCGATGATGATGCAAGGATTGCCTACCTTAGTCGTCAACGGCGACGTGGTACAGCAGCCCGTCACCAACGATCCCGGTCAGGTCATTCGCGTGTTCGGCAGCGGTGACGACGTGCGCAGTGCGCTGACCTACGTGGATCCGCCTCATTTTTCGGCGGCACTGTCGGCGGAGATCGAAACGCTGATTCAAAACACGCTCGCGCAAAGCGGTGCAAACGCCGTGTCGCTGGGCGACGTGACACCTGAAAACACCTCCGCGATCGTGGCGGTCCGCGAGGTGGCGATGATGCCGATCCAGACCATTCAAACGCGGTTTTATGCGTTTTGCGAGCAGGTCGCGCGGCTGTGGGCGGAATTTTGGATCACCGGCTACGGCAACCGCGCCCTTACCGTTCGTGACGAGTTCGGCACGTGGTATCTGCCGTTTGACGGTGAGCGTTACCGCGAGTTGATGCTGCGCGTGAAAGTGGACGTCGGCGCGGCGACGCTGTGGAGCGAGAGCCAATCCATCGTGACACTGGATAACCTGTTTGATCGCGGTGTGATCACCGCCGAGCAATACTTACGGCGCCTGCCGCGTGGCATTGTGCCCGACGTGGATGGCTTGCTTAGAGAAATGGGGGGCGGCATATGACAGGAAAAGAGGTCTTCGGGCAGGCGATGCGACTGCTGGGGTATACCGACACACTGGGCGATCTGGACAGCGCACAGAACGGCGAACTGTATAAGCGGGGCTTGGCGGTGTTAAACCAACTGCTTTGCGATCTGTCGTTATCGGAAAGCGGCACGATGGCACCGCCGCTTACCTCCTTGCGACAGGAGCTGCCGCTTTCGGAACACACCGTGCGGGGTGTGATGCCGTACGGTGTGGCGATGCTGCTCGCCGCCGCCGAGGGCGACGGCGACAACCAGCAGTTGTTTGCGGCGCTGTACGATCAAAAGCGTGTAGCGGTGCGACGAACTTACGAGCGGTGCACCGATACCCTGCCGCGGGGGTGTGACGTATGAAGCACCCCCGTATGTCCAAAAACAGCCGCGTGACGGCAACCATCCCCGCGCTGTCGGGTGGGTTAAATGCGGGTACCGATCCGTCACTTATCGGCGACACGCAAGTTTCCGCTTGCCGTGATATGCACTGGAAAGACGGTATGCTGCGCACCCGTGAGGGGTTTGTTACCAATGCCGCGCAGTTTGGCAGGTTTGCGCTGGGTAATCACACGCAGTATTTCACCGACCGCGACGGCTATTTGTTGGTACTCGCTTCAGTGGATACCGAGGCGAGCGGTGATCTGTACGTGACGGTATTCGATCAAAACGGCATGCCCACGGGTGGGTATTTCAGCACCACCGGACAACAGGGACTATGCGGCTTTTTCGTGTCGGTTGGTAACGACGAGGCGTTTGCGGAATATAGCTCGCTGTTGTTTTTAAACAACGGCGATATTTACGGTGTGAATGCAGCGAAAAACGTATGGAAGCCGCTGTACGATGCGGCGTACGTCCCGCTGTACATGACCGGTGGCACGCCGGTTACTTCCCGCGCCGATACCGCGCTGACGGGGACTCGCGTGGAGCCGTATAATCGCTTGAGTGATTGGTTTCGCTGTACCTACAGCACCAACGGCACGGGCATTTACTACTATCTGCCGCGGCTAAGTCAGGGGAGTGCCTTGACCGTTACGCTCACACGTGCGAGCACGACGCTCACCTGGACGTTGGAGGGTGGTACCGGCGTGTCTGCCACGGTAGGCGGGTATCAGGTGAAACTGGATACCAAGGGACACTGTTTTTGGTTTTTAAAGGACGGTTCGCCCTGTGCCATGGAAAACGAGGGTATTCGAAACGATGTGACTGCCACGGCACAGCGCGCGGGTACGGCGGGTCCGCGCGTTTCGGATATGCGGTGCGCCACCTGGTACGGCGGTGACCGCAGTGCTGCAGCGGGCGGTACGCGACTCTTCCTTGGCGGCGGGCATCACGTGATGTGGAGCGCGCTCAATAATCCATTGTATTTTCCGGATACGGCATATGCGTCGCTCGGCGATCCCGACGAGGCGATCACCGCGTTCGGCAAGCAGGGCGAGTGTTTGTTACTGTTCAAGGAACATTCTTTGTATGCGGCGCAGTACGTGCGCAGTGATACCGTTACCGTGGAGGACGTGGAAAGCGGTGCCGTTACGGATACCACCGCAACGGCGGTGTTTCCCATCACACCCATCCACACCGAGATCGGATGTGACCTGCCTGAAACGGTCGCACTCCTCGGCAACCGTTTGGTGTGGGCGTGCGCAGACGGCACGGTGTACACGCTCGGTACGAGCGGGCAACTCTCCCAACGCACCGTTACGGTCATTTCCGAGCCGATCCGCCCCTTGTTGCGAATGCAGCGTCCCGCTGTATCGGCGGGAGTGGTGATCGACGGTGAGTACCTGCTGTTGTGGGATAACACACTGTTTGTTGCCACCGACGAAGCCGCGCCGCGCTGGACGCGATGGTCGTTTGACAAGACGGGCGCCAAACCACAGTCGCTTTGCCGTGTGGGGGGAGGACTGTGTATCCCCGCCGCGTATACGGTAGGAGGCACGGAGGTTTTGTACTGGTTTCGGCAGTCGGGCAAAGCGGATACCGTTATCACGCACAGCGGGACAAACTGGTCGAACGCCGTGTATACGTTTGCGCGACGGTCGGTGCGGGGGTGCTTGTGTACCAAGCAGTTTGACCTTGGTGCGCCGGACGAATACAAGCGCCTGACAAGCGTGTTTGCGGATGCGGCGGCAGACGGTAAAGTCAGCGCCGCTTACGTGACCGAGCAAGGGGTGTATCCCGACGTGGAACGCACCGCGCATGACGGCGTGCGGCTGACACCCTCGGTACCCCGTTGCCGCCGCTTTGCACTGCGGCTGGAGGCGGAAAATTTGCGGGTCGGCAGTATTACGTGGCGCGTGATCACGGGAAGGAGATAACGATGGCGACGAAACTAACCAAAGAACAAGCGGCCGCGTTGCTTGCCGCGTATCAAAAGCAACAGACTGACGCAACGAACGCGTCGATCGCGGCGTACAACAAGACGGTGGATGCCGATTTGAATAAAACCGAAGCGGCGATCGCGGAAGAACAAAGAGAGGCGCAAAGCACCGCCGACGCGGCTTATGACCGTGCGACGGTGACGGCACTCATTGAACGGCGAAAAATCGCGGAAACGCTGAGCAATTTAGGGCTTTCGCGTTCGGGAACGGCGGATTCGGCAAACGAGAGCATCGAGCGAAAACGCACCGTTTCCGAGCGGTCGGCGCGGGAAAAGAAACAACAAGTGTTGAGCACGCTGTCACAGCGGCTCATCGCCGCCCGCGAGCAGGCGGCGGCTAAGAAAGTCCAAAATACGGCTTCGGCGAACAAAACGCTTAAGGCGAAGATCGCCGAAAAGAAACTCACGCTGGATAAAGCAGCACTGTAAGGAGGCATCCGAATGATTTTAAAGACTATCGACTTTACCGTCACGGCGGATGCCGTGACACCCAACACCCCGCAGTTTGCGGGTCACAGCGGGGATAATTGTGCGGTGCTGTTGCGCTTTGCAGTGCCGTTTGACGACTGTCGTTACCGCTTGGAGATCGTTGACGGGTGCGGTGAGTACGATACCACCGCCCTGCTCGACGTTTTGGACGGTACGGTATCATACGAGATCCCGTCTTCGTGGACGGCGGCGGGGGTCGCGACCGTGCGACTCGTCGCGGTGGAGGAGGGCATGGACGGCACGGAAACGGTGCGGTTTCATTTTGCCCCCGCGTACTTGGCGTTTAATGACCGAGAGGACGGCGAGCCGCGTCTGGAGCATCTGCGCCCCGCGTGGCAGGAAGCACTGGACGAGGCACAGCTTTTCTTAAAAGCCGTGGAGCAAAAGCTTCAAAACGGCGACCTTAAAGGCGAAAAGGGCGACAAGGGCGATACGGGTGACGTATCGGTGATCGACGAACTGGAACTGGTCATCGACGGCGGTTCAGCCGACGGTGAGATCGAGTTTTTAACGGCGGATCACGTGGTTGAGCAAGGCGAGGACGGCATCTGGACATACCGTAAATGGGAAAGCGGGTTGGCGGAGTGCTTTGGCGTGTTGAACACAAGCGTAGCTTCGACGCAAGCGTGGGGCGGTACGCATTATTACGGCAAATTGGAAAGTGTTTCGTTTCCCGCGTCATTCTTTGTCGACGTCCCTGCCGTTTTGGTATCGGTCAGCGATGAAAACGGCAATTTCTTTGTGACAAACAGATCTACTACCGCCGGGGAAGTAGGAGAACTGTTCGCCGTTACGGTTGTGGCGCTTGAAAAAGAAACCGCCATACGGTTGAGTTTGGAAGCCAAGGGCAGATGGAAGTGAGGAGCAAAGATATGGCAAAACATACGGTAAAAGCGAAAGCCCGCTATCAGTTGCGCGGGGATACGGCGGCGGCACTGGAAGAGGTGAACCCGACTCTTAAACCCAAAGAACCGGTGCTCGTGTTGGATGAAAGCGGAACAGCGGTTGCCTTTAAGATCGGAGATGGGGTAACACCGTACGCGGAGTTGCCGCTGCATGGTTTCGGTGACGATTTCAACGAACGAATAAACGCTAACGCGGAACGCCTTGACGGCATTGAACAACGGATCGGTGACGTCGACGCCGCGATGGACGGCATCCTCGCCATTCAAAACGCCTTGATCGGGGGTGCGGCAGAATGAGCATTTCGGACAAATTGATCGCGATTGCGGAGAACGAGCAAAAGGTGTTTGACGCGGGAAAACGCGCCCTCTTGAGAGCCAGCAAGCACATGAATGCGACGGCAAGCGGGACGGTGGTTACATTGAACGACGTGTCACCGATAGAGCACGATGTGGCAGTACGGCTGTCAAGCGATACCGTGGCGGATTTTTCAACGGTTACGGTCAAGCGCTACGGCAAGAATCTGCTACCTTACCCGTACGTGCAGAAAACAAGAACCTATTTAGGCATCACTTACACAATCAACGCGGACGGCGGTATTACCATGAACGGCACGGCAACCGGCGTCTCCACCCATAACCTTATGGGAAAAGGCGCAGGCGCGAACGCCACGGTACTTTCCGGTGTCTTTATCGGTGGCGGTACGGAGTATTGTATCTCCGCAGGAGCAGTTTTACCCACCGGTGTTACCTTGAACAGTTTTTTCTACGAAACGGATGGAACGGCAGCCGGCGGTGTGCATATCAGCGCCGGAAGTTCGTATACCTATTTCGCAAAAACTGCGAAACGCGCACGCATTTATATGCATCTTCGTATCGCTACCGGCACGGTGCTCGATAATTTCACCATCTACCCCATGATCGAAAAAGGGGCGAGCGCTACCGAATACGAGCCGTATGCAGAAACCACGTATGCGCCAACGGTAGACGGTATGCTGAACGTGCCGTGCGTGTCGCCGATTATGACACTGGCGACCGATACGGACGGCGTCGCCATTGGCTGTTCGTATTTGCGGGATATTGACCGTTATATCGACGGCTTGACGGGAGGGGTTGCGACATGGGAAGCAGAATCTTAAAGAGTGGTAACAACCAGATCACCACGAAATACAGCATCGGTCATAAGGCGGTAGATTTGGTGAAATATCGCTCGCAACTCGATACCATTGTTGCTCACTCGGACGGCACGGTGACGTTCTGCCAAACGGGCAAAAAGAACAACAAACTGGCCGTCGGTAACGCCAGCTACGGCAACTGTGTGAAGATCGATCACGGCAACGGATACGCGACCTTGTACGCGCACCTCGCTTTGGTTTATGTAAAAAACGGGCAAAAGGTGAAAAAAGGTCAAGAGATCGGCACTATGGGGAACACGGGGCGCAGTTTCGGTGCGCATCTGCACTTTGAAGTGCGGCAAAACGACAGCCGAATCGACCCAACGCCGTATTTGGAAGCCGATCTGCCGACGGTGGTGCCGTCGGTGACTTACCGTGCGTATACCACCAAATGGTTGCCCAAAATCACGGATTACAATCAGCAAAACACAAGTGGTTATGCGGGTGTTCGCTCAAAGAATATGACCGCCCTGCAGGCGGTGCCGAGTGTCGGTATTTTGCGGTATCGTGTGCATTTGCTCAAAGAGAAGCGCTGGTTGCCGTGGGTAGAAAACGATGCCGATTACGCAGGTAACAAGGGCGAGCAAATCGATGCTGTGCAGATGCAGTTGATTGACGCAGAGGGGTACGAGATTCGTTACCGCGTGTCTTCCAAAAAGGGCTGGCACGGCTGGTGCGAGGGACTCACCGACAAAACGGGCGACGGCTACGCGGGCGTATTCGGCAAAGCGGTCGACCGTATCCAGATGGCGATCGTGCGAAAGGAGAGCTGACCGTGGACGAACTGACCAAGATCGGCGAAAGCGTGAAATCCGCGCACCATCGCATCGACACCTTAGAGCAAGAGGTACGAGATATTCACGCGTTGGCGGCAGAGCTGCGTGAGACCAACAGTGACGTGAAACACCTGCGCGAGGACGTGCGTGAGATCAAAACGGACGTCAAGGCGGCGGCTTCGCGCCCCGCCAAGCAATGGGACAAGCTGATCGCCGCCCTGATCGCGGCGGCGGTCAGCACGTGCCTTGCCATTTTAGTGAAATGAGGGAAGATACATGAATCGTTTTAAGTCGTGGGCACTGTGGGTGTCCATCGCGGCACTCGTTACGTTCTGTGTCAAGGAATTTGCCGGTTTTGACATTAGTTCGACGGTGGATGGTTTTTTAAACGTGCTGTTGCCGGTACTGTGTGGCTTCGGCATCGTCAATAACCCTACAGATCCTACGGGGTGGTAACAACGACAGCGGGCGGCTTTGTCGCCCGCTGTCGTTTTGTGTATTTATAATTATATATTATTATATTCTTGACATCGTTTTGTTCAGATGGTACAATGTTGTAGTGTATACTTAACGTTATTGCGCCCGGAATTCAGAACGAACGAAAAAGGATTGATTTTTGATGGCGAACGATGTTTGTAATAAACGCAATATTCCATTTTCTCCGCCCGATATTTCGGAACGGGAGATAGCGGAGGTAGTGGATACCCTTCGTTCCGGCTGGATCACCACCGGCCCGAAAGTTAAAAAACTGGAAGCGCTTCTCGCTGCTTATGTCGGCACGGCGAAATGCGTTTGCTTAAATTCCCAGACCGCCTGTGCCGAAATGACACTGCGCGTGCTGGGTATCGGTGCAGGAGATGAGGTCATCACCTGCGCGTATACTTACACGGCGTCCGCTTCGGTCATTGACCACGTGGGCGCTTCTGTCGTGTTAGTGGACTGTCAAAAAGCGTCGCTCGAAATGGATTACGACGCGCTGGAAGCCGCGATCACCGACAAAACCAAGGCGATCATTCCGGTCGATATCGCGGGTATTCCGTGTGATTACGACCGTATTTTTGAGATCGTCGAGCGCAAGCGCGCGTTGTTCAAACCGACCACCGACATTCAAAAAGCCATCGGCAGAGTGGCAGTCGTGTGCGATGCCGCTCACGCGCTGGGTGCCGAGCGGGACGGCAAAAAGGTGGGCGCGATTGCAGACTTCACCAACTTCAGTTTCCACGCAGTCAAGAACTTCACCACCGCCGAGGGCGGTGCGTGTACCTGGCGCACCATTGACGGCATTGACGACAACGACATTTACAAGCAGTTCCAGTTGCTCAGTCTGCACGGACAAAGCAAGGATGCATTGGCGAAAACGCAGCTCGGTGCGTGGGAATACGACATCGTCGGCCCGTGGTATAAATGCAACATGACAGATATCATGGGTGCTATCGGTCTTGCCCAGTTTGAACGGTATCCCGGGATGCTCGCCCGCCGCCGTGAGATCATCGGGCGGTACGATGCGGCATTGAAACCGCTCGGCGTAGAGGTGCTGCCGCATTACACGGACGAATACGTATCGTCGGGGCATTTGTACTTAACGCGGATCCCCGGTATTACGACGGAACAGCGTCAGGAGATCATCGTGAAAATGGCAGAGCGCGGCATCGCGTGCAACGTGCATTATAAACCGCTGCCGATGCACACGGCGTACAAGAACTTAGGGTTTGACATCGCGGATTACCCGAATGCGTACGCGATGTTTGCAAACGAGATCACGTTGCCGCTGCACACGTGCCTGACCGATGACGACGTGACGTATATTCTGGACAACTACCTTGAGGTCCTCAAAGATTACATAAAGTGAGTGAGCGTATGAACGTTTTATGGATCGGCAATCACGAAGAAGGCGTCGCAGCATTTGAGCAAACGGCTCAAAGCACGGGGATTGCCTGCTTTATCACGTTGGATGATTCCGCGTTTGCCAAACGCAGTGCGGGCACACGGGTCTACAAGGATATTTGTGAGCAATACGGCATCCCGTATTATGCCGTAGACACCATCAAGGGTGAGCGTGCGTATGAGATTATCGCGCAGTACAAGCCCGATCTGATGGTGGTGCTCGGATGGAGTGAAATTTTGCCCGAACGGTTGTTGGAGATTCCAACGATCGGCACGGTCGGCACGCATGCCGCTTTGTTGCCGCACAATCGGGGCAGTGCTCCCATCAACTGGTCGCTGATTCGCGGCGAGCAGGAAACCGGCAACACCATGATGTGGCTCAATAAAGACGTGGACACGGGCGCCATCGTGGATCAGATCGCGTTTCCCATCACGGTGTTTGATACCTGCAAAACGTTGTACGATCAGGTGGCGGATACCAATGCAGTGATGCTCAAAAACCTCATCGAGGCACTCGGTCGCGGTGAAAAGCCGATCCTCCCGATCGAAAACAAGTCGGATGAGCCGCTTTTGCCGCGCCGCCGTCCGAAGGATGGCTTGTTGTGCTGGGAGCAGAGCTCCCGTGCGATCTACGATTTCGTGCGCGCACTGACGATTCCGTACCCCGGCGCGTTCACCTACTTAAACGGTCAAAAATGGCTCGTTTGGGAAGCAGCGGTGTTGCCGCTCCCGAACAACGGCGAAGCGGTGGGCACCATTATCGGCACTGCCTACGGTTTTGCGGATAACGCGGTCGGTGTGACCGTGGCAACCGCAGACGGTTACGTGCTGCTCACCTGCTTGGAAGACGAGAACGGACAGACGTACACGGGCAAAGCGTTGTACGAACTCGAATTAAAGGGAGTTTTTGAAAATGAGTAAGGTTTTGGTAGTCGCCGCGCATCCCGATGACGAAGTGCTCGGGATCGGCGGTATTGTGCTAAAGCATACCGCGGCGGGTGACGAAGTGCGCAGTGTTATTTTCTGTGAAGGTGAATCCCTGCGGTACCACGGTGACGTGGGACAAAGCACGGCGATCGAAGAAGCCGCCGCGGTACTGGGAGTATCCCACGTGTATCGTTTGCAGTATCCCGATCAGAAGCTGGACACCTATACGCTGACGGAACTTATCACCCCGTTGGAGAAGATCTCAGAAGAGTTTAAGCCCGATATCATTTATTGTCAGTCAGCATGTGATGCCAACCGCGATCATAAGATCTTGTTTGAGGCGGCGAATATTGCGTTCCGTCCGTTGGATCCTTGGATTCGCGAATTTTACACGTTCTATACCGCGAGCAGTACCGAATGGGGTGTCCCGCGCAATTTCGTGCCGGATACTTGGGTGGATATCAGCGAGGTGCTGGACCGCAAGATCGAAGCGTTTGAAAACTATCACAGCGAGGTGCGTGAGTATCCGCACCCGCGTTCGTCCGAAGCGTTGCGGCATCAAGCCCATTTTTGGGGCAACCAGTGCTCCATGGATGCCGCCGAAGTACTCATGACGGTGCGGCGCACGTTTCGTTGAGGAGAGATTGATATGAAGCGAGTGTTGATCGTCGGCGGATCTGCGTGGCAGGTCCCCATGATTGAAAAAGCCAAGGAACTCGGCTATGAGGTCGGCGTTGTAGATTACGATCCGCACGCGGTGGGTATCCCGCACGCCGACGCGTATTTCAATGCCAGCACCATTGACCCCGAGGGGGTGTGCACGGCGGCAAAGGAATTCGGTGCAAACGGCATTACCACCGTTGCGACGGATATGCCGATGCGCTCCATCGCGTATACCTGCAAGACGTTAGGGCTTGTGGGCATCGATCCTGACGTGGCGGTGCGCGCCACCGATAAAGCTGAGATGATCCGCGCGTTCGACACACACGATGTACCTCATCCGTGGTATTATGTGGTGGAAAACGGCGAGATTGAGGCAGTTAAGGATCACTTTACCTATCCGTGCATCTGCAAACCGACCGATAACTCCGCCAGCCGCGGTGTGGTTGTGATCGAGAACGAAGAACAGCTGAGAGATTGCATTGCCTACAGCGCCGAAAACGGACGCTCGGGCACGGTGATCGTGGAAGAGCTGCTTGTCGGTCACGAGATCAGTGTGGAAGCGTTTGCAGTGAGGGGCGAGGTGCATGTGCTGCAGATCACCGATAAGCTTACCACCGGCAGTCCGCATTTCGTGGAAATGGGGCACAATCAGCCCTCCCGTTTTGTCGGAGATACCAAAGAGAAGATCTGTGCGGCGGCCGCCGCGGCAATGAAAGCCGTCGGCATTCAAAACGGCCCCGCCCACGTGGAAATGATGGTTACCGACCGCGGTCCCGTGCTGATTGAACTGGGCGCTCGCCTTGGCGGTGACTTTATCACCACCGATTTAGTCCCGCTGTCCACCGGTATTGATATGATCGGCGCGACCGTTCAGCTCGCTTGCGGGGAACCGGTGGATATCACACCGAAACAGCAAAAAGCCAGTGCCATTCGCTATATGCGGCATCAAGGATGCGGTATTATCGAGCGGGTGGACGGGTTAGAGGAAGCGGCAGCAGTGCCGCACGTTGTGCGTGTGGCAATGCTCAAATCGGTGGGCGATGCCGCGGGTGCGATCCAAAACAGTTTAGACCGCGTCGGCTACGTCATTGCGCAGGCAGATACCGTGGAAGAAGCGGCAGCCGCGTGCGAAGCCGCACTTGCGCGTGTAACGGTGGTCGTGAAATAAAGAGGGGGCTTTTCATCATGTACAAGCACTTTTTCAAGCGCGTCATTGATATTGTTTGCAGTTTGATTGCTTTGCCGTTTGTGTTGCTGGTGATCGCGGTGTGTGCGCCGCTGATCTGGTTTACCGACAAAGGGCCGATCTTTTACAACGCCACCCGCCGCGGCAGGGACGGTAAGACCTTTACGATGTATAAACTGCGTTCGATGTCCGTTAACGCGCCGGATCTGCGCAATGCCGACGGTTCTACATACACGGGCAAAAACGATCCCCGCGTGACCAAGATCGGCAAAATACTTCGCAAGACCAGCTTGGATGAATTCCCGCAGTTTTTAAACGTGCTCAAAGGCGATATGAGCTTGATCGGCCCTCGCCCGACGTTGGCAACGGTGCCGTACGAGGAACTTGACGACATCCGTAAAAAGCGCTTGACGGTGCGCCCCGGTGTGACGGGGTATACCCAAGCGTATTACCGCAATTCCATCTCGCAGGACGAAAAATTCGCGTATGACGCCGAATATGCCGAAACCGTAACGTTTTGGCTGGATATTAAGATCCTGTTCATGACGGTGTACAGCGTGATCGCGTGCAAAAACATCAACGCGACCGAGCAACCCGTCACCGTACCCGCCGCCGAGGAAGCGAAAGTCGGCGAATGATTAAAAAAGGGGAGGTAAGCGTATGCAACTGAACGGCAAACGGTTACTGGTGCTGGGCGGCACTTCGGCATCCTTGGATATTGTCAAAAACGCGCGGCAGATGGGTGTTTATACCATTGCGACCGACGACCAACCGTATGGCGTTGCCAAAGAAGCGGCAGACGAGGCGGCATTTGTCAGCACAACGGATTTCGACGGACTTTCCGCCCTTATCAAAGAAAAACACATCGATGGTGTGTTTTGCGGGCCGAGCGAGTTTAACATTCGTAACCTGCTCATTTTATGCGAGCGGGAGGGGCTTCCGTGCTATACCAACACCGCGATTTGGAATCGCTGTGCCAATAAAGACGAATTTAAGGCGTATTGTCGGCAGTATGGGGTGGATACGCCCGAAGAGTATACGATCACGGCAGATACCACCGATGAGGAGCTCGACCGTATTGACTATCCGATTATTCTGAAACCGGTGGATGGGTGCTCTTCGAAAGGTATTTCCGTCTGCCGCAACAAAGAGGACGTGCGCCGCGCGTACAAGGTGGCGATGGACGCCTCTACCTGCAAACGCATCGTTGCGGAAAAATTCATTGAAAACGACGGCGAATTATTTGGTGTTCGCTATTTATTGCGTGACGGTGAGGCGGTCCCGTATTTTATCATGGATACCTACGTAACGGATCCCACGGGTGAAACCACGCCGATCAGTGCGTTTACCTACGCACCGTCCAAATACGCTGCCTATTATATGGAGCATATGGATCAAAACGTCCGCCGTATGCTTAAAGGCATGGGGCTCAGAAACGGTACGGCGTTTTTCCAGTCGTTGCCGTACAAGGGGAAGATCTATTTTCACGAGATGGGTTATCGCCTGTCGGGCGGTATGCTCTTTAAATTGACCGAGCCGATGGTGGGCGTCAACGATATGAAACTCATGATCCGCTATGCGCTCGGTGAACCGATGTATACCGATGACGAGGTTAAAAACATTGACCTCATGCACATGAAAGGCGTCGGCGCACAGTTGATGTTACCGTTGACCGTCGGCACGATCGGCAAGATCGAAGGACTGGATGCCGTGCTCGCGTTGCCGTGTGTCACAGATTTCATTCAGTACTATCACGCGGGCGATACACTCAAGCCCGAACATATGGGAACCTTGTCACAGCATTTCGGCAGATTGTCGCTGCTTGCCGATAGGGAAGAGGAGATCTTGGATGCGGTACGGTTTGTGAACGATACACTGGTTGTTACCGATACCGACGGCAAACGCATGAATGTGATGCTGTTTGATCCCCAACGAACAAAGCGCTGAAAAGGATGTTTTTGTCATGAAGATCTTAAAACTGTCGCCATACTACGCGCCGGAGCGCATTTCCAGTTCACACTTATCGACGGATCTGGAACGTGCTTATATCGATGCCGGTTTTGAAACGGAAGTGTATTGCCCCACCCCGACACGCGGTATCAGTGACGAGGAATTTAAGCGATACAAAACGGTAAAATACGAGGAAAAGTATGACGGCCAAATCAAAATCCATCGCTTTTCGATGTTCCGTGAGGGGCGCAACCCCATCGGCAGAGCGCTCCGCTACGTGCTTGTGAACCTCATTCAATATCATAAGGGCACCCATGCCAAGGATATCGATGTTATCATGGCGGGCAGCACCCCGCCGACGCAGGGAATCCTGTGCGGCATGGTGAAAAACCGCTTGTCCAAGAAATACGGACGTGGCGTCCCGTTTATCTACAATCTGCAGGACGTGTTCCCCGATTCGCTCATTACCGCGGGTCTTGCCAAAAAAGGCGGACTGCTTTGGAAGATCGGCAGAAAGATCGAGGATCGCACCTACCGATACGCGGACAAGATCATCGTCATCAGCGAGGATATTAAGCAAAACATTATGGAAAAGGGTGTACCGGAGGAGAAGATCCGTGTGATCTCCAACTGGATCAACACCGAAGCCGTACAACCTGTCAACCGTTATGACAATCCGCTGGGCAAAGAGCTCGGTATTGATCCCGACCGCTTCACGGTGGTGTATGCGGGCAATTTGGGGCTGTTGCAGGGTGTGGACACCTTGATCCGCGCCGCCGAGCGGTTGCAAGATCAGCCGATCGATTTTCTCATTTTCGGCAGAGGTGCCGCAGAAGAAACGCTCAAAGCACAGGCGGCAGACCTTAAAAACGTCAAATTCTATCCGTTGCAACCCGCCGAGCGCGTTGCCGAGGTGTATTCGCTCGGTGACGTGTGCACGGTGCTCTGCAACAAGGGAGCGGGCGGCAGTGCCGTGCCCAGCAAGACCTGGACCATCATGGCGTGTTCCACGCCGATTGTTGCCTCATTTGACACCGACAGTGAGCTCGCGCGTGTGCTTGACGAAACGGGCGCGGGACTCTGCGTAGAGCCGGAAGACGACGCGGCGCTCGCCGATGCGTTGCGCCTGTGCTGTGAAAAAATGGACCAATTAGATAAGCTCGGCGCAAACGGTCGCGCGTATGTAGAAGAAAACTTGTCGGCCGAGATCTGCACCGCAAAATATATTGAGGTTATAAAAGAGGGATAATATGAAGATCTGCATCTTGAGTGCGGTCAACATTAAACACATGTCACTTATTACCTTGTATACCGAGTTTTTTAAGGAACACGGCATCAAATTTGACATTGTGTATATGGATAAGTACGGCGAGGAGGAGGAATTCCCCGCCGAGCATATCTACCGCTATGAAAACAAGGTCGAGCACAGCTTGCCGCGATGGGTCAAAGCGCTTCAGTATTTTAAATTCCGCGGCTATGCCACAAAGATTCTTGAGAAAAACAAGTACGATTTTATCATCGTGTGGAACGACGTGGCGATCTTTATGTTTGCGGATTATCTCGCCCGTAAGTGGAAAGGCAAGTATTGCCTAAACGTGCGGGATTATTGCGGCGAAAAGAAAAAATGGGTGTTCAACCGCTTCAAGCAAGTTATCAAAAAATCGGCGTTTACCGCCATTTCATCGGATGGTTTCCGTTCGTTTTTGCCGGAGCATGACTATATCCGTGTACATAGCTTTAATCACGCGGTGCTTAAAGATTTTGATCCGCGCAGAGAACTGCAAGCGGCGGATAAACCGATTCGGTTATCGTTTGTGGGCAATGTGCGTTTTTTTGAAATGAACCAAAAATTGCTCGACACCTTTGCGGGGGACAGCCGTTTCGAATTGTGCTATTTCGGCACCAATGCCGATACTCTCAAAGCGTACGCAGAAGAGCACGGCATCCAAAACGCCCGTTTCCACGATCGGTTTCCGATGAGTGACACCGTGAAATTCTTGGGCGATTCGGATGTGATCAACAATTTGTACGGCAGCGGCAGGATCTCTTTGGATACTGCCGTATCCATCAAACTGTACCACGCAGCGTATTGCCACATGCCGATCTTGGTGTGTAAAAACACCTACATGGAAGAGATCACGGCACAGTACGGCATTGGATTTGCCGTTGGTGAGATCGACGAAACGTTGCCCGATCGTCTGTACGAGTGGTACCGATCTCTGGATGCGGAGGAGTTCAACGCTTCCTGTGATCGGTTTTTGGAACAGGTCAAAGACGATAACCGTGAATTTTATGATGCCGTTGCCAAAACATGCGGCGTGATGGAGAGTTTCTAACATGAAAGTTACCGTAAAACAACTGATGTGGATATTCATCCCGCTTTTGACTTTGGCAAGCGTGGCGATCGTATTCGTTGAGCGGGCACAGTTGCCGGACGGATATGGCCTGTTATGGCTCTTGCCGCTGGTTTACGGGATCTTTACGTGTAGTTTTTACACACGCATCGTGAATACCGACTATCCCATCACCATGCTGCTGTATTTCGGTACGCAGTTTATACGTATGATAATCATGCCGGCGGCGATCGCGTTGGCGGGTGAAGCATCGGCTTCCGCGTTTTCGTTTGTCACTCCCGATCATCTTCACTTGGCGATCATTATGATTTTGCTCGAATTTGTGATCGTGGGATTATTTGCGGTGGTACGCGGCAGTCAAAAGATCAAGAACAAACGCGAAAGGTTACCCGTTCTCGCGGGCGCCAAAGAGGTATATATCGTGCTGGGCATCTTTGCAGTGGCGGTGTATGTGTACTTTAAAATGCGCGGAATTGATCTTGTGTACTTTTTCACCATTCCGCTCGGCGCGGAAGAACGCATCGGTGATTTGACCGATACCTTCTTAGTATTAGCGCGCCGTATCGTGACGGTTGCCATCAGCTTTTTGTTTTTGTGTGTGGTCGATCATTACCGTCAAAAGGAAACCTTACGTTCCAACAAGAGAAACCTTAACATGCCGTTGCTCGCGGCGGTATTAAGTGTTTGCATCATTGTCGGTGAACGGCGCTCTGCTCAGCTTTATACGGCTGTTGCGGTATGTTATGTTTTAATCATTGCTTTTGAGAATCAAAAGGGTAAAATCCTGCGTTGGGTATGCGGTGCCGCGTTTGTCGTCTTTGCGTTAATGAGTGTATACAAACAATTTGCCGGTTTCTTGTACGATTCCTACGGTGAGGCGATTCAAAACTCGTCCATGTCGATCGGTGAATTCGCCAACACACTCCAGAGTTATTTTGCAGGACCCAAAAACATAGCCCTTGCCATGGGGTTTGCGGAAAACGTCGCATTAGAGCCCTCTCAAGTGTTGTTCGATTTTGCCCGTTCTACTTTCCCCGTCAGTTTGTTTATTAAAGGTGGCGGACAGCTTACCAGCGTATTACTTAACAACTACATTTATTTTGGCGAGCAAAATGCCGGTCACGTGTTGTCCGGCACCGGATACGGGTATGTATTCGGCGGTATGTTGCTCTTTTTCTTGCCGACACTGCTCAATACCGCGTTTGCCTTTTTCAGTGAAAAATGTGTACACCGCGTCAAAAGTTTTGAGGGAATCCGTATTTGGTTGTATGTGCTGTTGCGTTTTGGTATTAACCTGACCGCCAACACGCCTGCGCTGATCAGTGCTTCGTCGATCCACTTGGTAACATCCGGTTTGGTCTTATGGGCGGCTGTTTTGGTGAAACGCTCGATTATGAAAGGAAAAGCAGGAGAAGCATCATGAAGATTTTGCTGGTATCCTACGGTACAATCGAATATGACGGCAGATTGCAGGAACTCGTTCGCGTTGCCGAGCACCTCGGCGAGGTGACGTTGTGTTGTTGCGCGAAAGAGCCGACCGACGGGTTGTGTGCGGTGGGCAACAGTGCGTTGACCATGAAAACCTATTGTCGGTATTTGCGGTATGTGCTTCGCCGCACGCGCGGGAAACGGTATGATATGATCATCGCGGACAATCTGTTTGCGGCACCGCCGGCACTGTTGTTGCGCTTCTTAAAGCGCCCGCGGTATCTGGTGCAGGATGTGCGGGAGTTGTATTTCGCCGAAAAAATGCGCGGCAAGGGTAAGGTGTTTGCTGTTGCCGAGCGCGTGCTGATGAAAAAGGCCTCGGTTATTTTATGCGCCAACACCGAGCGTGCCGAGATCATGCACCGCGAATTCGGGTTAAAAAAGCAACCGTTGGTCTTTGAAAACATCCGCTTTTTGTCGGGTGAGTACGATAAAACGGAACTGGATAAAAAGTACGAGGGTGTTTTCCGTTATCCCTTTAATTTGGTCAGCACCTCGGGACTGTTCATGGAACGGGATACCGACAAACTGATCGAATCCATGAAAAACCTGGACGAGCGGTTTGGGCTGTTCTTTGTGGGGAATTCGAGTGATGCCGATGTGCGCCGCATGAACGAGATCATGGAAGAATATGGCATCGAACGTGTACACCTGATTGGTAAAGTCCCCATGACAGAGCTTCTGTATATCGTGCGCCGCTGCCAGATCGGCATGGTGCATTACCACAAGCGCAACTTGAACAATCACTATTGCGCCTCGGGTAAGATTTATGAGTTCTTGCACGAGGGGTTACCCATCGTCACCACGGAAAATCCGCCGCTCAAATCGTTTTGTGACGAACATAAAGTGGGATTGGCGGATGACGGCTTTTCGGGTGCTGTGATGGCGATCGCGGAGCGGTATGACGAGTATCAAGCGCGCGTGAAAGCGTTTGCCGATACGGTTTCGGTGGATGCCTACAACCGTGAGGTTGCCGCAAGCATTGCTGATGAGTTGGGCGGTGAGTGTTGATGAACCAATATAAAAAACTTGGTAAAAACGTTGCGCTCATGACGGTCGGCAACTTTGCGTCCCGTATTTTGGGGCTGTTGTTCATTCCGTTCTATACCTCGGTGCTCACCACTGCGGAATATGGCGTTTCGGATATGGTGGTCACCACCGTATCGCTCTTGTTCCCGGTATTTACCGCCATGATCTGCGAAGCCATGATGCGTTTTGCCTTGGATAAAGGTGCCGATCACGAAAAAATTTATGTGAGCGGCATGGCTATTTGGGCGCTTGGTTTTGTCGCCATGTTGATCTGCTCACCGCTGATCAATTTGGTGCCCGCGCTGAGCGGGTATGCGCTGTACGTGGTTTTGTACTACTTCGCGTATAGTTTATATTTCAATCTTTCTTACTTTGCACGCGGTATTGAAAAGATTACCGCGTACACACTCGGCGGTATCGTGCAAACGGTGTTGACGGTATCGTTGAACCTCGTTTTTCTGCTTGGATTTAAGGCGGGCATCCGCGGATACTTGCTTGCGTATATTTTGTCCGATTTTCTTTCGGCCCTCTTTTTAATTTTTGCAACTAAACTTTATAAATGCAAATTCAAAGCCTTTGACCGTGGTCTTATTAAAGACATGCTGCGGTTTTCACTTCCCATGATCCCCAATCAACTCAGTTGGTGGGTCAGCAAATCGTCGGGAAAATACATTTTGATCTTTTTCCACGGCGTGGCGGTAAACGGCGTGTTTGCCGTGGCTCATAAGATTCCGACCATCCTGCACGCCATCATGAGCATTTTCTCGAGCGCCTGGCGCATCTCGGCAGTGGACGGTCTTCACTCTGATGATACCAAGGGCTTCTACACCACGGTATACAACAATTATTGTTCCATTTTAACAATGGTCACGTCGGGGCTGATCTTATTTAATAAATTTATCGCGTCGCTCCTCTATGCCAAGGATTTTTATGAGGCGCACGTGTTTGTCCCGCTTTTGTTGCTCGCTGTGATGTTTAACGGCCTCGGCGATCATCTCGGCTCTATTTATATTTCCTTTAAGAAAACAAAACCGATCTTCATCACCACGCTGATCAGCGCCATTGTCAACGTGGCGTTGGGATTTGCATTGATTCCCTCGCTCGGCGGCGTGGGCGCCGCGGCAGCGTCCCTCGTCGGATATATCTGCATTTGGCTGATCCGCCTCATTGATTCACGCAAGATGATACGGCTTGATTACCGTTACTTACGCGACGGTATTACCTTTGCTCTGTTATTTGCACAGGTAATCGTGGAAATGCTGAATTTTTCCTTTGGATGGATCGTGTCGGGCGCGTTGTGCCTGGCGGTATTGTTAGTACAACGGGAAGCCGTTGTTATGGTATGGAAAATTCTAATCGGTATGTTTAAGAAAAAAACGCCTGCCAATTCGTAATTTATCCCGATGGAGTCATCGGTCAATCATAAAAACGCACAAAGAAAGGTGAATGGTTATGATCAATGTTATCGGACTCGGGTATATCGGCTTACCCACAGCACTGATGCTCGCCTCGCATGGGGTAGAGGTCGTCGGCACGGACTACAATAAGGAACTGGTCGCAACCCTTAATTCCGGCAAAACCACATTCAAAGAGGACGGACTGGACGAGCTGTTTGCGGATGCGGTCAAAGCGGGCATCCGTTTCTCCACCGAGTATCAGAAAACGGATACGTATGTCGTTTCGGTTCCCACGCCGTACGATAAATTCAGTAAAAAAGTCGACGCGTGCTACGTGGTCGCGGCGGTGAAATCCGTTATGGAGATCTGCCCGAAAGGTGCAACCGTCGTCATCGAATCCACCGTTTCTCCCGGTACCATTGATAAATACGTTCGTCCCGCGATCGAGGCAAACGGCTTCGTGATCGGCAAAGATATTCATCTGGTACACGCACCCGAGCGCATCATCCCCGGTAACATGGTGTACGAGCTGTTGCACAACAACCGTACCATCGGTGCGGACGATAAAGCGATCGGCGAGCGCATCAAAGAGATGTATGCCTCGTTCTGTCAGGGCGATATCGTCGTGACAGATATCCGCACCGCCGAAATGACCAAGGTGGTGGAAAACACCTTCCGTGCGGTTAACATCGCGTTTGCGAACGAACTGGCGAAGATCTGCCGTCACGACAACATGGACGTGTACGAGATCATCCGTATTTGCAATATGCACCCGCGCGTGAACATTCTGCAGCCCGGCCCCGGTGTCGGCGGTCACTGCATTTCGGTTGACCCGTGGTTTTTGGTCGGCGATTATCCGAGCCTTGCCAAGGTCATCGACGAGTCGATGAAGACCAACGACGGTATGCCGGATTTCGTGCTCAATCGTATTTATGAGATTATGAAAGAAAACGGCATTACTGACGTATCTCGCGTGGGCTTATACGGCCTTACCTATAAAGAGAACGTGGACGATTGCCGCGAATCACCGACGTTGCAGTTGTTAGAAAGTCAAGAGCGGCATTTGGCGGCTCCGCTTAAGGTCTACGATCCGTTCATTGAAGCGGATGTTGTTCCCAATCAATACCACGATCTGGATGCATTCTTGGCGGATACCGATCTGGTCGTGATCATGGTCAAGCACACCGAGATCCGCGAAAACATGGACAAACTTACCGACAAAGTGGTGCTGGATTGCCACAATATTTGTGATTTACCAAAAGTTTATCATTTGTAAGGAGTAACGTTTATGAAAACCGTTATGCTGGTATTCGGGACGCGGCCGGAGGCCATCAAAATGTGTCCGCTCGTCAACGAACTCAAAACCCGCAAGGGACTGAAAACCGTGGTGTGTGTCACGGGTCAGCATCGTCAGATGCTCGATCAGGTGCTCGGTGCGTTTGACGTGACACCGGACTACGATCTGTCCATCATGAAGGACAAGCAGACCTTGTTTGATATCACCACCAATATCCTGAACGGCATCAAAGGTGTGTTAGAAGAAGTAAAACCCGATGTCGTACTCGTGCACGGCGACACCTCCACCACTTTTGTGACGGCACTGGCATGTTTCTATTTGCAGATCCCCGTTGGTCACGTGGAAGCGGGTCTTCGCACCAACAACATTTACAGCCCGTATCCGGAGGAGTTCAATCGGCAGGCGGTTTCCATTGTTTCAAAGTATAATTTTGCACCCACTGAGCTGTCGGCGGAGAACCTTCGCCGCGAGGGACGCGACGAGAGCAGTATTTACGTGACGGGCAACACCGCCATTGATGCGCTCAAGACCACCGTGCGCGCGGAATACACCCACCCCGAACTGGAATGGGCAAAAGACAGCCGCCTGATCATGATCACGGCACACCGCCGCGAGAATTTGGGCGAGCCGATGCACAACATGTTCCGCGCGATTCGTCGCGTGATGAACGAGCATCCCGATGTGAAAGCGATCTATCCCATTCACATGAACCCCGTGGTGCGCAAGGCGGCAGACGAGGAACTCGGCGATTGCGATCGTATTCGCATCATCGAGCCGTTGGAAGTGCTCGATTTCCACAACTTCCTGTCTCGCAGTTATATGATCCTCACCGATTCGGGCGGCATTCAGGAGGAAGCGCCGTCGCTCGGCAAACCGGTGCTGGTCATGCGTGACACCACCGAGCGTCCCGAGGGTATCAAGGCGGGCACGCTGAAGTTAGTGGGCACCGACGAAGAGGTTATTTACGAGAATTTCAAACTGTTGTTAGAAAATAAAGACGCATACGACGCGATGGCAAAGGCAAGCAACCCCTATGGTGACGGCTTTGCCTGCAAGCGCATCGCGGATGCATTGGAGGCGTAAACCATGAGTTTGTTTAAGGGGAAAACCTTAATGATTACGGGAGGTACCGGTAGTTTCGGTAACGCGGTGCTCAACCGTTTTCTGAAGACCGATATCGGCGAGATTCGCATTTTCTCCCGCGATGAGAAAAAACAGGACGACATGCGCCATGAGTTTCAGGCAAAAATGCCCGAGGTTGCAGACAAGATCAAATTTTATATCGGTGACGTGCGCGATTTAAGTTCCGTGAAGAACGCCATGCACGGAGTCGATTATATCTTCCATGCGGCGGCATTAAAACAAGTGCCGTCCTGCGAGTTTTTCCCGATGGAAGCGGTGCGCACCAACGTCATCGGCACGGATAACGTGCTGACTGCCGCTATCGAAGCGGGGGTTAAAAACGTGGTCTGCTTGTCCACCGACAAGGCAGCATACCCCGTCAACGCGATGGGTACGTCCAAAGCGATGATGGAAAAGGTGGTCGTGGCAAAATCTCGCACCGTCGACCCCGCAAAGACCACTATCACCTGCACGCGTTACGGTAACGTGATGTGCTCGCGCGGCTCGGTCATTCCGCTGTGGATCGATCAGATCAAAGCGGGCAAACCCATCACCATCACCGACGGCAATATGACGCGTTTCATTATGTCGCTGGACGAGGCGGTGGATCTCGTGCTGTTTGCGTTTGAACACGGACAAGCGGGCGATATTCTCGTGCAAAAAGCCCCCGCCTGCACCATTCAGACGCAAGCGGAAGCGGTTTGCGAACTGTTCGGTGGTGACAAAGAGAATATCAAGGTCATCGGTATCCGCCACGGCGAGAAAATGTACGAAACCCTGCTCACCAACGAGGAATGTGCGAACGCGATCGATATGGGCGACTTCTACCGCGTCCCCTGCGATAACCGCGGCTTAAACTACGATAAGTATTTCAACAAAGGCGATGCCGAGCGCAATCCGCTGACGGAGTTTAACTCCAATAACACGGAACTCTTAGACGTGGAGCAAACCAAAGAAAAAATCGCATCCCTTGCCTACATTCAAGAACGGTTAGCGGAGGACAAGTAATTATGGCGGCTTTTAAAAACAACGGCAAACTGAAACTTTTAATCATCGTCGGAACACGCCCCGAGATCATTCGCTTGGCGGCGGTCATTAACAAATGCCGCACCTATTTTGATACCATCCTGGCGCATACCGGTCAAAACTACGATTACACCTTAAACGGTGTATTTTTCAAGGACCTCAAATTGGACGATCCCGACGTATATTTGGACGCGGTGGGTGCCGATCTCGGTGAGACCTGCGGCAACATCATCGCCAAATCGTACAAGCTGATGGAAGAGATCAAACCGGATGCCGTCTTGGTGCTCGGCGATACCAACAGCTGTTTGTCGGTCATTGGCGCGAAGCGTCTGCACATCCCGATCTTTCACATGGAAGCGGGTAACCGTTGCAAGGACGAGTGCTTGCCGGAGGAGACCAACCGCCGTATCGTGGACATCATTTCGGATGTGAACATGGCGTATTCCGAGCACGCCCGCCGCTATCTTGCCGATTGCGGGCTCCCGAAAGAGCGCACTTACGTTACGGGTTCCCCCATGGCGGAAGTGTTGCACAATAACTTAGCGGACATTGAAAAAAGCGATATTCACAAACGGTTAGGGCTTGAAAAAGGCAAGTATATTTTGCTTTCCGCCCATCGTGAAGAGAATATCGATACCGAGAAAAACTTTACAAGCTTGTTTACCGCCATCAACAAAATGGCGGAGAAATACGATCTGCCGATCCTGTACTCCTGTCATCCGCGTTCCCGCAATCGGCTGGAGGCAAGCGGTTTTGAACTTGACAAACGCGTGATTCGTCACGAGCCGCTCGGCTTCCACGATTACAACTGCCTACAGATGAACGCGTTTTGCGTGGTATCCGATTCGGGTACCTTGCCGGAGGAGAGCAGCTTCTTTACGTCCATCGGCAAGCCGTTCCCCGCGGTGTGCATCCGCACCTCCACCGAGCGCCCCGAAGCGCTGGATAAAGCGTGCTTTATTCTGTCGGGTATCGACGAGGTCGGCTTGTTGCAATCGGTGGATACCGCCGTCACCATGAATCAAAACGGCGATTACGGCATTCCCGTTCCCGATTATATTGAGGAAAACGTGTCCACGAAAGTCGTCAAGATCATCCAATCGTACGTTGGCGTGGTCAACAAAATGGTCTGGCGTAAATTTTAATGTAGAGGAGGAGTGAAAATGACGCGTGAAACGGAGCTTTTATTTTCGCTCCTCCGTTTTTCATTAAAGGGAGAACCGACCGAGAACGGCGCGGTGACGGATGATACGCTGAAAGCGTTATATCGGTTATCCCGCCGCCACAACGTGGTACATATCGTCGGTGATGCGCTGTATCAAAACGGATTACTAACAGAGGATCGTCCGCTTGCGGGGGAATTTGCAGAACAGCAGTTGGAACTGCTGCAGCGTTATGCGGTGCAAGAACAAGAGCGCTTGCGCACCGCCGAAGCGTTGGACGCGGCGGGCATTCCATTCATCCTGCTCAAAGGGGCGGTACTGCGGCAGTATTACCCCGATCCGTATCTGAGAAGCAGTTGCGATATTGACGTGTTGGTGCACCGTGAGGATTTAGAGCGGGCGCAGGAAACGCTGAAAGCGGCGCTCGGGTATATCGGCAACGGGAAACTCACCTCGCACGACGTATCGCTGTTTTCCAAAAGCGGCGTTCTCATTGAACTGCATTACGATCTGATGGAAGACAGCAACCAAAACGACGGTGCCGCCATCCTCAATCGGGTGTGGGAGCATGCCGCTCCCGTATCGGAGGGCTCGTCTTGTTATGAGATGACCGATGCGATGTTCTATTTTTATCACATCGCCCACATGGCAAAGCATATTCGCAGCGTGGGGTGCAGCATCCGTCCGTTTATGGATCTGTGGGTGCTCGAGCACCGTGTGCCGCACGATCCCGCCGCGCGTGATACGCTGCTCAAACAAGGCGGGCTGTTGACCTTCGCCACTGCTGCACGACGCTTGTCCGAGCATTGGTTTTCCAATGCAGCGGCAGGGGAGGATACACAGCGTTTTGCCGCGTTTATTCTGCGTTACGGCGAAAGCGAAACCGCCGTATCGATTCGTCGGCGCGACGATACGGATAAAGGACGGTATTTGCTAAAGCGGGTATTCCCGCCGTATGCGTCACTCGCATTTCGGTATCCCGTTTTACAAAAACATAAATGGTTGCTGCCCGTTATGTGGGTCAGACGGTGGTTTGTGTTGCTTTCTCCCGAGAAACGCCGCCGCATGCAACTTGAATGGGAAACCAATACCACCGTTTCGGCCGAACAGGCGAACGAGGTGGCACGCTTATTTGATGAATTAGATCTGTGAGGTGATCGTATGAAGATTTTAGTCACCGGTGCAAACGGTTTTGTCGGAAAAAACCTTGTGGAAACCTTAAAAACCATTCGCGACGGCAAAAACCGTACCCGCCCGTCGCTTAGCATTGAGGAGATCTATTGCTACGATATCGATTCCACACCTGAAGAACTCGATGCGTACTGCAAGCAAGCGGATTTTGTGTTCAATTTGGCGGGTGTCAATCGCCCGCAGAATACCGAGGAGTTTATGCAAGGCAATTTCGGCTTTGCGTCTACTCTGCTTGATACACTTAAAAAGTACGGTAACACCTGCCCCGTGATGCTCTCGTCCTCCATTCAGGCGACCTGCATCGGTCGATACGACAGTGAGTACGGCCGTTCCAAAAAAGCAGGGGAGGATCTTTTCTTTGCATATGGGGAAGAAACGGGTGCCAAGGTGCTCGTCTACCGTTTCCCCAATCTGTTTGGCAAATGGTGCCGCCCGAATTATAATTCGGCGGTGGCGACATTCTGCCACAACACGGCACACGACCTGCCTCTCACGATCAACGACCCGTCAATACAACTGGAACTGCTTTATATCGACGATCTTGTGGAGGAAATGCTGGACGCTTTAGAGGGTGTCGAGCATCACTGCATCTTTGACGGTATCACCACCGTGCTGTGTGCTGACGGCGCATTTTGTGCCGCCCCCACCACGCATAAAGTGACGCTCGGTGAGATCGTATCGTTGCTCGAATCGTTCAAGGTCCAACCGCAAACGCTCGTGATGCCCGAGATTGCACACGATTCGTTTGCTAAAAAATTGTATTCTACCTACCTGTCCTACCTGCCGAAAGAAAAGGCAGCATTTCCGCTCAACATGAACGTGGATGAGCGCGGCAGCTTTACGGAACTTATCAAAACCGCGGCGCACGGACAGGTCAGTGTCAATATTTCAAAGCCCGGTATCACCAAAGGTCAGCACTGGCACCACACCAAATGGGAGTTTTTCATGGTCGTTTCCGGCAAAGGTCTCATTCAGCAACGCAAAATCGGCTCGGACGAAGTGCTGAACTTTGAAGTCAGCGGTGAGAAGATTGAAGCCGTGCACATGCTCCCCGGCTATACGCACAACATTATCAACCTGTCGGATACGGATGATCTGGTGACCGTTATGTGGGCAAACGAATTGTTTGACCCCGCCCACCCCGACACGTTTTTCGAACCCGTAGAATAAGATTGCGATACGAAAGGACGGAACAAGAACATGAGCGCTTTTCCCGGAACTGTCAAACGCATTCTCGCACTGGCTTTATGCCTGATCCTGGTCGTGACCACCCTACCGCTCTCGGTATTCGCCGAAGAACTCGGCGACGGGGAACTCACGACGGAAGAAGGGGAACTTCTGCCTGAGGAAGGCGAAGAGGAAGAACCCGGACAAGACGTGGATATTTACGCCGATCCGGTGGATGTGTCGACCGCCGATGAATTAGAGGAGGCGCTCGCCGAAAAAACGCGGGCGATCCGTATCACGGCGGACATTATCCTTGACCGCACGTTTTACGTAACGGCGAACGCGGCGATCTTCACGGAGGAATCGCACGCGCTTACCCGCGCCCATGATTTTGGGGGCGATCTGTTTGTGGTTGGCGAAGAGGCGAACGGAACAATTTGTGAAGAGGCCGTTACGCTGACCCTCGGTCATGCGGATTCCACCGAAAAGGATTTTCTGATCATCGATGGTAACCGCGACAATATGACCGTGGACGTTGTGGGCTCGGCACTCTTTATTGTCGGCGGCGCGACGGCGGATGTGTACGAAAACGTTACGATGCGTAATCACTATAAGGTTGGCAACGAAAAAACCCTCACCGGTAACTACGGCGTGTCGTATGTGGAACAGGTCGGCGGTGCGGTGGCGATCGTGTCGGCGAAAGCAACCATGAACATTTACGGCGGCACCTATGTGAGAAACGCCGCCAGCGACGTGTCCGAAGGCGTTTCCAGTCAGGGCGCCGTTATCTATAACTACGGTAAATTGTATATCTACGGCGGTACGTTTGAGGATAACTACGCCGCTCGCGGTCCGGTGGTCTATTGCTACCGTACTACCTATATTTATAACGCCGTGATCCGCAACAACTCGGCGTCGTCGCTCGGTGGTGCGGTGTATATGCCTGCCAGCACCGGCGCGTTTTTGTACCTGGGCGGTGAAAACGATTATGCCGACAGCCGCGTGGTATTCGAAGGTAACACGTCTGCCGGCAACGGCGGCGCGATCTATGCACAGAACAAACTGGAAGCGCAGGATACGCAGTTCATCAACAACTCCACCACGACGGGCACCGGTGGTGCGATCCATGCCGCGAAAGCCGAACTGGTGTTGACGAATACCGTTTTCGACGGCAACACGGCGAAAACTTACGGTGGCGCCGTGTGTGAAACAGGCGTCAACAGCAAGGATGACGTGCCGGAGATCACCGGTACGGACGTTGTGTTCAAAAACAACCGTGCATTGGCAACGGGCGGCGCGATCTATATGAACAAAGAGGCCTCCGCCTACTTGGAAAATGCGGACTTCATCAACAACACCGCCCAAAACAACGGCGGTGCGGTGTACCTGAACGCTGCCTATCTCGATATCAACGGCGGTACGATCAAGCAAAACAGCAGCAGCACGAACGGTGGTGCGTTAACGGCTGTGGCGGCATCGTCCATCCGCTTCAACGAGATCGATGCCTCGCAGAACACGGCGAAATACGGCGGTTTTGTTTACTGCGAAGCGGAATCGACCTTGTATGGATACGACAGCACCTTGGCGGAAAACCGCGCCACTTCTCAGGGCGGTGCGGTGTATATGATAACGGGATCAAACGGCGGTATTTACAACACCACGTTCCACAAAAACACTTGCACGAACGAAGGCGGTGCGCTGTATATCTACCTGTACGGCACCGAATACGAAGCACCGAAAATGGTGCTTCACAGCAACACCTATACCGAAAACGAAGCGAACAACGGCGGTGCGATCTATACCGCCAAGCAGTCCACTATCGATCTGTACAACTCGGTTGCCAAGAAGAACAACGCGAGCAAAGGCGGCTTTTTGTACCACACCGCTTTTGATACGGTGGTCAACCTCGCGAGCTTGATCTTGGAGGGTAACACCGCGACCGACGGTCCGATCATCTTCGGTAACACCTACAACGCTGACTTGTATTTGGATAAAGCGTTGTATATTGACCGCGATTACACCGGCGATCTGGACGATGCCTACTGGGCGACGGCAATCGCGAACAAGCTTACCTACCACTTTGTGGTCATCGACATCCCCAATTACATAGGATACATGGGCGAAGAGGTCGTGCCGGTGTTGCCTCGTATTCCGGTAGATGTTGCGACAGCGGATGAACTGGAAGCGGTACTTGCCGACGGTAAGGATCTCATCCATATCACGGCGGATTTTGCCATCGACCGCACGTTCTATATCCGTCGCAACACCACCATTTACACCACCGAAGCGCACACCTTAACGCGTGCGGCGGGTTTCGGCGGCGATATGTTCGTTGTGGGCGAGCTCCCCGACGGTACGGCGTGTGAAAATGCCGTTACCCTAACGCTTGGTGATCCCGAATCCAAAACGAAAAACTTACTTGTCATCGACGGTAATAAAGACAACGTGACCGTGGATGTTACGGGTTCCGTCCTCTTTGTGGTGGGCGGTGCCACGGCGGATCTGTATGAAAACGTCACCATCCGCAACCACCACAAGATCGGTAACGAAAAAACCCTTACCGGTAACTACGGCGTATCGTATGTGGAACAGGTCGGCGGTGCGGTGGCGATCGTGTCGGCGAAAGCGGCCATGAATATTTACGGCGGCACGTATGCCGGTAACAGTGTAAGTGACGTGGCCGAAGGCGTTTCCAGCCAGGGCGCCGTTATCTACAACTTCGGCACGTTATCCATTTACGGCGGTACGTTTGAGGATAACTACGCCGCTCGTGGTTCGGTGGTGTATTGCTACCGTAAAACCTATATTTATAACGCCGTTATCCGCAACAACTCGGCGTCGTCGCTCGGCGGCGCGGTGTATATGCCTGCCAGCACCGGCGCGTTTTTGTACCTCGGCGGTGAAAACGAGGTTGCAGACAGCCGCGTGGTGTTCGAAGGTAACTCGGCGCCCAGCGGCGGTGCCATCTATGCACAGAACAAACTGGAAGCGCAGGATACGCAGTTCATCAACAACTCCGCCACGACGGGCACCGGCGGTGCGATCCATGCCTCGAAAGTCGAACTGGTGTTGACGAATACCGTTTTCGACGGCAACACGGCAAAAACCTACGGTGGTGCCGTGTATGAAACGGGTGTCAACAGCAAGGATGACGTGCCGGAGATCACCGGTACGGACGTTGTGTTCAAAAACAACAGCGTATCCGCAACCGGCGGCGCGATCTACATGAACAAAGAGGCCGAAGCGGTGATGGAAAATGTGGAGTTCACCGCCAACACCGCTCCCAACAATGGCGGCGCGGTGTATCTCAACAATGCCCGTATCGAAATGACCAACGCGACCATCACGGGGAACGGTGGATGTGCCAACGGAGGTGCAGCGGCTTTGACGGCGGGTGCGCATCTGGAGATCAACGGCGGCACCATCAGCCAAAATACCGCTACGGCCGAGGGCGGCGCGATCGCCTTATATGCGTCGGCAACGGCTGTCCTCAACAAGGTGACGGCGGTCGGCAACCAAGGCAAAAACGGCGGTTTCGCGTACGTTGAAGACGGCGCTTTGCTGACGATGTACCGCAGCCGTATTGAGGAAAACGTGAGTACGCTCAACGGCGGCGCGATCGCGCTCTATGACGGCGGCTTGGCGAATATCTACGCCACGGACTTTATCAAAAACACCACCCAAGGCAGCGGTAACGGTGGTGCGCTGTTCCTGTATACCGATACGGCAGAGGTACTCGTTCATTCCTGCACCTTTACCGAAAACAACGCGGCGTACGGCGGCGCGATCTACGCTTCCAACAAAGCGATCGCCAAATTATACAACCTTACCGCTACCGGTAACACGGCGACGAGGGGTGGCTTCTTGTATGAGACCACCACCGGCACCACGCTGACCCTCGTCGGCTTGACGGTATCCGGCAATACCGCTGCCGACGGCGGCCCGATCATCTGGGGTAATTCCACGGGTGCGGTGTTGTATATTGACAAAACGCAGGTCACGGATCGCGATCATAGCGGTGCGCTTAACAGTGCGTACTGGAGTGCCGCGATCGTTAACAAACTGAAAGTGTACGACATTTCCGAGAGTATCCCGAAATGGCTGGATTACAGGGAAGAAGCGTACGATCATTTGGCACATGCGGTGGACGTTTCCACGGCTGACCAGCTGGAAGCGGCGATCTTGTCGGGTGCTTCTGCCATCCGTATTATCGCCGACATCACGGTGGACAGAACTTTCTATATTACGGGCAAGACCACCATTTTCTCCACCTTGCCCCGCACGTTGAAACGCGCGCCGGATTTCGGCGGCGATATCTTCGTGGTGGGTGAGAATCAAGACGGCAAGAGTGCGCTGCTGCTTGGCGGCAACGCGAAACTCGTGCTCGGTAATCCCTTGTCCACGCGTGACAATATGCTGATCATCGACGGTAACGATCAGAACATGACCGTTCCCGTCGTCGGCTCGGCGCTGTTTATCTGCCACAGTGCGTCGGTCGACCTGCACCAAAACGTCACGGCGCAAAATATGCACAAGACGGGCAACGAGCGTACCTTCAACGAGGTGCACCATCTGCCGATCGCCAACCGCGTCGGCGGTACGCTGGCGGTCGTTGCCAGCGGTTCGCTGAATATTTACGGCGGTCTGTATCAAAACAACCGCATTAACGAGGAAGATACTTCTTCGGAGGAGACCCGCAACAGCAGCGTCGGCGGTTTGATCTTTAACAAAAGCAATGTGTATATTCACGGCGGTGTGTTCCGCAACAACGAAGCTGCCCGCGGCGGTGTGGTGTATAGCTACGGGATTCTCAAGATCTACGGCGGCAGCTTCATCGAAAACGTTGCCACCGTCAGCGGCGGCGTGATCTATACGCCCAACACCGCTTCCAGCCATACGCACATCGGCAATACGGATGAAAACGGGGCAGCGGTGCTATTCCAAAACAACGTATCGGTAGGTCACGGTGGTGCGATCGCGTCCTCGGCCTTGTGCGCGTTGGTCATCCACGGAAACACGATGTTTGCAGGCAATATCAGTACCGGCGGCAGCGGCGGTGCGATCAGTTCGTATGGTCAGTTGACCGTACGCGATACCGTTTTCAGCGGTAACGCGTCAAAGAGCCACGGTGGTGCGGTGTACGTGTCCAATTCCAGCGCGAGCTATATCACTCGTTACAGTAACTTTGTGGGCTGTACGTTCGAAAACAACGTTGCCACCACCGGCGGTGCGCTGGCGGTGTATGCGTCCAACAGTGGTTTCGAAAACGGCGCGATCGCGACCGTTACCGATTGTAAGTTTACGGCAAACACGGCGGCGTCAACCGCGTCCAAGTCCACTAAGAGCTACGGCGGCGCGATCTACGTGGAGCGTCGTTCCTCGCTGACGGTCAAGGGCACCAACTTCAAGCAAAACACTGCCAGAACCGAGGGCGGTGCCGTGTATGCGGGTGGTGCTTCCACCGTTTCGCTCACCGATACGGTGTTTGACCGCAATGCCATTTTAGAAAATGGCAACCACGGTGGTGCCGTTGCGATCCACAGCGTTACGCTGACCGCTGAGGAGGTTACCTTCAAAGGCAACACTGCGGGCAGCAACGGCGGCGCGTTGTATGTTTCGTATGCAAGCGCGCACGACCGCAACTCGGAAGTGTTGCTTAAAGACAGCACGTTCAGCAGCAACAGCACCGAAGACCTCGGTGGTGCGTTGTACGTGACCAAACAGACGGTGGAAACCGAAAAACGCATCCTCACCGTGCAGAACACGAGCTTTACAAGCAACAGCGCCACACAAGGCGGTGCGATGTATTTTGTATCGGGCACCGACGCGTATATGACTGACACCACCTTCAGTAAAAACGAGGCAACCGACGGCGCCGGTGGCGCGATTTACAGTTCCGGCGCTGAGTTGGAACTGGATACCGCGACCTTTACCCAAAATACGTCGACGGGCAGCGGTGCGGCACTGCACCTTAAAGGCCAGGGCAAGACCACGCTGTATGCGGTTACCGCAACCGGTAATGCCACAGAATCGGCAGGCGGTTTCCTTTACGCCGCCGACTGCACCCTTACCGTGTACGACAGTGTGTTAACGGCGAACACCGCGAAAACCAATGGCGGCTCGATCGCGCTGTACGGCGGCGCTTCTGCCAATATTTACAACACGCAGTTTAATCAGAATATCGCCGAAGCCAGTGGCGGCGGTATGTTCTTGTACACGAACGAAGCACCGTGCGTACTGCATACTTGTACTTTCACGGGCAACGTCGGCAACTACGGCGGAGCGATCTATGCTTCGAATAAAACGACGGCAAGTCTTTACAATCTCACCGCTACTGCTAATGAATCACAAAAGGGCGGTTTCTTATATGAAACCACTACGGGCACGACGCTTACGTTGGTGGGCGCAACCGTGTCGGGCAATACCGCTGCCGCAGGCGGTCCCGTTATATGGGGTAACTCGGCAGGTGCTGTGTTGCGTTTGGATAAGAGCCAATTTAACGATGAAGATCGATTCCTTGGCATTCTCGGCGACTCTTATTGGGAAGAGGCAATTACGAATGCATTGACGGTGGAGGAGATCACTGCCCAGGTACCTGATTACGACCCCTATGAAAGCAAGCGGGTAGAGGATCCCACAACTCCGGCGACAAAGGAACCTGTCCCCGTGCAGGAGTTGTTTACATTGGCTGCAAAAACCAGTAATACGGTAATCAGTGGCTCGTATTCTAAATTGCCGCGGTTAGACAATTCTTCTAACTTCATGAGTAAAAACGTGACCACCTTTGAAAACATCAACGGCGGTAATGTGACGGTGGACACCTTTGTTTACTCCGCTAAGGATACCGAGGATAACTGTAATGTGGGTATGGGTCTGTTGATCTGGCAAGCAATGTGCTATAAGCAGGCGCATCCGGAGGAAGACGTGTACATAGACACTTCCTCCTATCGCTTCTCAGTGCAGACGGCGGTGAACATCAGCCGCACCAGCCGTTATTTCGGTTATATGCGCTTGCTGACCGGAACTGATAATTATGATAAGCTTGGTTTCGTAAGAATCGCATATCTATTGACGAGTGCAGCCAAAATGGGCATTCACGTGAATGTTATCGGTCATATTGATGCGTATCCGACCACCAAGGATAGTTTGCAACTCTACGATTATTTCACTACTCAACTGAACGATCCTTGTGATCCCAAGTATGTACAAGACGGCGTTATCGGCGATTATCTGGATTTTACAATGGTGGATTGGACCTTACAAAACAAGGGCGGTACGGATATGATGCACAACAAGATGTGCGCTGTATCCCACTACCTGGATATGAATGGCGTTGTTCACAAAAATGCCGTTTGGTCAAGCAGTACGAATCTGGATGGCATTAATGCGGCAGGTCAAAACGGTAACTGGAAGCAGCAGACGGCGACGATCGTCAGTGATCATGAAGCACTGTATAAGACGGCGGTCAATTATTTGCGTCTGATCCCCCAATATCAAGAACAGGAAGAAATCTATGAATTTCAGGCAATCGTGAATCGTCGTTCAACCCAGCAGTCACAGTTAATTTTGGCGGGTAGAGAAAACGAAATTCCGGACGGCGAGCAGATTATCTATCTGGGAAGAGATACGGATAAGGTGTTTGAGCTTTATTTCACCCCCATGGGTGGCGATATTCTATCATGGGACGAGGTACACAATCCCTATTGTAAATATTTGCGAAAGCTCTATGACTCTGAAGACTACATCCTCTTCACCTGGAATGCCGCTGAATACAACGGTGAATTTGCCTTGGGTCGTCAGATTGAGGAAATGATTATTGCTGCCTTCCATGATAACCGAAATGTGAACAATAGAATCTACGGTAACATGGAGAATTTTGACGCTTCCAGTTTTGACGATTTAACGGTAGGCGTCGATATCGGTGCAAAATCATTTAATCAGTTAGACTTCGGTCAAATTCATAACAAAGACGTTCAATTCTCTTATGTTGAAGACGGTCAGCGGTACTACGTATCGCTCATGAACTCTATGAACTTCCACAGCGGTTCCATGTATTATCAGTCCAACTTCGCTTTGGTTATTAAAGAAACGGAATGCAGCGAGGATAGCGTCTTCTTCACCTTGGCGGATCTGACCACGAAGGATATCGTGGATCACAACTACGGTCCTGAACAGACCCATCTGCCCGATGACATGTCGGACGGCTATACATACAAGGCCTGTCAGGATTGCGGTAAGATAGTTACCACCGGTATCGTGCATCGCCCCGGAGAATGGATCGTGGTTCGGGAAGCCACCGCTGCGGAAAAAGGCATTCAGTACAAAGCGTGTGTCGCGTGCGGCGTTATGCTGGAAAGCCGTGAATACCGCTTGATAGAAGGCGGAAGCAGTGTAACGCTCAGCGATATCAACGGTAAGACCTTTACCGCTGACACGGCAACTCAGATTCCTGTTACGATGACAGGGATGCCCCATACTCTTGAGGCAACCATACGCTTGTCGCCCAAAACAAACGGTCGCGGCGGTGTTATTGTCGGCAACTATGACGCCGTTTCCGAAAATCAGGTCAACTTGGAGATACATGCCTATGGCAAAGTAAGACTCTATTATACCAATGGTGGTATTGCGGAATCCTGCATCTTCAACACGGATATCCGTTCGGAGGATCCTACTCATATTGCTGTTACCATAAACGGATTAACGGCTACGCTGTATGTGAACGGCGAGGCGGTGGAAACAGCAACGCTCACCGTCGCCTATCCGGAAAGTGCCGAGAACTTTGTGATCGGCGGCGACCGCCGAGCGTCTAACCCGTATTATTTCAGAGGAACGATTTATTCGGTCAGTTTGTTCGGCGACGTGAGAACGGAACAAGAGGTAGCAAAGGATGCTGTCTTAGTGACCGATGATGCCGATGCATTACTGTATACCGACAGATTCTCTACTCCTTATGTAGGAAAAATCACCGTCGGAGAAGCAGCCGGCAAACTGTTCAATGAAATGAATATGGTGGATATGGGCGAATTGAGCGAAACTCCCCATACCATGGAAGCGGAAATCCTGCTTTCCAAGGATCAAGAAGACTATGCGGGTGTCATTATGGGTACCGATGCCGATGGCAAAGGGAAACAGATGTATCTGGAAGTTGTGGAAAACGGCTTGCCGCGTCTGATTTTGGCAGATGGTGAAAAGCAGACCGCGTATACCTTTACAACAGATATTCGCAGTGACAGTACGACTCACATTGCCCTCACGATAGCGGATATGACGATTACGCTATATGTGAATGGCGAGATAGCGGAAGTATTGCCGCTCAGCGCTGCGCTTCCCGAGGTTATCGGGAAATATGTATTAGGCGGTAACAGTCTAACAAACAGCACCGCATATTTTACAGGTAAGATCTACTCGGCAAGCCTGTTTGCCGACGCCCGTACCCAAGAGCAGATCAAACAGGATATGATTTGGGTTGGAAAAGATACCGAAGGACTGTTGTATACCGGTAATTTTGTGGCGGTAGGCGGCGGTGAAACTTCTTCCGGTATCACGTTCAAAGCCAATGGGCTTCTTGCGATCGAGAAGACCTTCTCGCAGGCACCGCGCACCATTGAAGCCACTGTAAGGGTGCCTAAGACGATGTCTGCCCGTGCCGGCGTTATCTTGGGTAACTATAAAGGCGGCAACGAGGAACAGTTAAACCTGGAAGTATACTACAACGGTCAGCTTCGTCTCTTCTATGTGAGCGGTGGCCAAAAGGCCGAATGTCTGTTCACCACCGATATTCGTTCCAACACGCCTAAGCATATTGCCGTTACCGTTGAGGGATTGCTTGCTACGCTGTATGTAGATGGTGCCGTAGCTGAAATTGCTACGCTCAGTGTAGCGTACACGGAAGCAACGGATAACTTCGTTGTTGGTGGCGATAACAGAATAGGCAACACCCAGTATTTTAAAGGAACGCTGTACTCCGTTGCTCTGTTTTCTGATGTGAGAACTGCCGAGGAGATCGCGGCAGATGCCGCCACGCTTCCTGTACAAGACGATCACCTGTTGTATGCTGATGCGTATAGCACCGGTGCATCAGAAAAAGCCATTCACGTATATGATGTAGCGGGTAAAGAGTTTGTTTCCACCGAAAAGCATGAGATTGACACGTTGGCAGATACACCTCACACCATTGAAGCGTTGGTGCAACTGTCTGAATCGGTGGCTGATCGTGGCGGCGTTATCGTGGGTAACTATGATAGCGGCAACGGCGAGCAACTCAACCTTGAGGTATATACCAAGGGCCGAATTCGCTTGTTCTATATTGCCGAGGGCAAGAAGGTAAGTGCCGTGTTTGCAACGGATATCCGTTCTGAAACGCCCAAACATATCGCTGTTTGTGTGGACGGTTCAAACGCGACCTTGTATGTGGACGGTTTGGCAACGGAAACGGTAAAAATCAGTTCACCGTATGCTGCGGCAACGGAAAACTTTGTTATCGGCGGAGATAACCGATACGCAAACGCGGCATATTTCAAGGGCAAGATCTATTCGGTGAGTTTGTTCGCCGATGTACGCACTCCGGAACAGATCCGTCGTGATAGTATTTGTGTGAACAACAGCGAGCCGTCTTTGTTGTATACTACTAATTATGTGATTGAACCCAAAACGGCAACCTATACTTCTGCAGACGGCAAGACTTTCAGCACCAAGGAAAAACTTTCGCTCACCGAAGCACTGAGTGGGGCACCTCACACGATTGAGGCAACCGTTTTAGTGCCCAAGTCTACAGATGACCGCGCAGGTGTTATCGTGGGTAACTATATCGGTGGTGCTACGGAGCAGCTGAATTTGGAGATCTATACCTATGGCCGACTCAGACTGTTCTATATTGTCGGTGGACAACGGTATGACCATGTGTTTGAAACCGATATTCGTTCCGACAAACCTGTCCATGTCGCTGTGGTTGTCAACGGTACGCAAGCGACGTTGTACGTGGACGGTGCGATGAAAGAGAACGCGATGCTTTCGGCACCTCTCCCTGAGGTTACGGAGAATTTTGTTGTGGGCGGCGATAACCGAGTCGGTAACTTCCAGTATTTCAAGGGTAAGCTCTACTCTGTCAGTTTGTTTGCTGATGCGCGGACATCTGCCGAGATCTTAAAGGATATCGGTTTTGTGGCTGCTGATGCTCCCGATGCACTGTATGTGAAGTATTTCACTGCTCCGGAGTGCAGCGCTAACATCGAAAACGGTGTTCACACAGAGAGCGATTGGATCGTGGATCATGTTTCCACCGAAACGGAAAGCGGTGTAATGCATACGCAGTGTGAACACTGTGGGGTACGCTTTAAGGTGGCTCAAATGGGCAAATCTGTAACTGACGGAAAACAGTTGAATTATCAAACGATGGAAGGTATGTCCTTCAGTTCTGCCCAAGAGACTTATCCGTTATCACAGGCATTGCAAGCAAAGCCCTTGACCATCGAGGCGACGATCGGCTTATCTAAGTCTTATTCGTCCCGTGCCGGCGTTGTATTCGGAAACTATGACAACAGCACGGCTGCACAAGTCAACCTGGAGATTTATACGAACGGTCAACCCCGTTTGTATACCCGAATCGGTAGCATCAGCAACACCTATCAATTTACTACCGATGTTCGTTCGGATAGCCAAACGCATATTGCCGTAACCATGGACGGCTTAACTGCCAATCTGTACGTCAACGGCGTTTGGAAAGAATCCGTTACGATGAAACGGGAATTGCCTGATGCGGTGAATAATTACTGCGTCGGCGGCGATAACAGAACGGATAATACCCAGCATTTCAAGGGTGTCATCTACTCTGTCAGCGTGTTCTCCGATGTGAGAACAGCCGAGGAAATCGCTTGTGACGCCTATCTGGTATCTGACAGTGCACAGGGCATCTTGTATAATCACTATTTTGTGACAGACGAAGCGAAATAACCGTAACACGCAAAAAGCGGATGAGCATATGCTCATCCGCTTTTTTTTTTACAAATGCCTATCATTATACTTGACATTTTGAAAATTCAGGTTATAATATAACTTATTAGGAATAGATATTATTCTAAAATAGGAATAACAAGGAGGGGAACGGTATGCCGATTGAGCTGTTGTATTTAGCTGTCGTGTTCGCGGTGGCCATCGTGTGTTTTTCAATTCTCAAGCGTCCTTTGTATGAGTGTATGTTAGTGGCGTTTATCGCACTGGTAGCGGTCACGGGAACGTGGGCGAATATCGGTACGTATATTTGGGAGGCGTTGCAAGAATCCACGTTATATGTGATTTTTGTGTTTATCATTTCGGCGGCGCTGTTGTCCAAAACCACCGTTATTGACGATTGTATCGCCATTATTCTATCCATTTTCGGTCGTTTGCGCGGCGGAGCGGGTTTTGTGGCGATCATCGGCAGTTCGTATATGGGCTCGCTTTCGGGGTCGGGTCCCGGTAACGTGGCGACCACGGGCGTGTTTACCATTCCCGCGATGATTCGTTCGGGATTCCCGCCGCATCTTGCCGCCAACGTGGAGGCGCATGCGAGCACGATGGGTAACATGATCCCGCCTGCGGGCATGATCGCAATCGCGTTTGCAGCACTGGATACGTTGTATCCCAACACCTACACAATGTCCCAATATTGGATGCTGTTGTGGGGTGTTGCGTTATGGTTTGTTTTGCAACGCATCCTCACCTTGTATTTCATGTGCCGTCATTATAAAGTCAAGCCGATGAAAAAAGAGGATCTTCCGAGCTTTCGCCAGTCACTAAAACACGGCTGGAAAGCGGTATTTTTGCCGATCATCGTGTTCGTGCCGTTCCTTTTGACGAGCGAGTTCGAATCCTTTTTTGTATCGCGTTTAGGTGTTGACGGTACCAAAGCACTCAACAACAGCTTGTTGCTGTTCATTCCATCGCTCATTGTACTGGTCGGCGTATTGCTGTCGGGCAAGGAAACAAGAAAGACAATGACGTTGCCGGCTATGTGTAAAGCCATTCGCGACGGCATGCTTAAAGTTGTGCCCACCGCGTCACTCGTGTTGTTTGCGTATTTCGTGAGTAACGTGTTCGTTGATTTGAACGTCGAGGCGGCGATCGGTGCGTTTATCAGCGGTATGAGCTTACCGCACTGGGTACTCGCCATCGTCTTGCCGCTGTTTACCGCCATTCTCGGCATGCTGTTGCCGGGTTCGACACAGGTTAAGATCTTTGGCGGTATCATCATTGCCGTTATGGCGGCTGCCGGTGGCAACCCGATGTTGGCGGCAGGTATGCTGCCTTGCATTTGCGGTGCCATGCACGGCGTTACGCCGCCGTATTGTGCGTGTGTGTATACCGGCATGGGCATTGCGCAATCGGAACTCAAACCCACGCTTTTGAATTGCGCCGTTTGGGTCGTGTTACACTACTTGTTGTCGGTTGTGATCCTGCTGGAATGGTTACCCGTTTGGGGCTTGATCGGTTAAGGAGGGAATAAACGTGCGTCAAAAAATTTACAAAGTACTCAATACCCTTTACGGTATTTTGATGTCTGCTTCGTTCTTTGCGGGTTTTTTACCGCTTATTCCCTTTTTGGTTGCGATCATCATCGGTGGCGATGCGGGGGAGAGCATGGCGGTCTTTTTGAGCAAACAATATTATCCGTGGGTGATCATCGTCGGTTCGATCGCCTTGGTGATTGGTTTGATTGCTATGTATGTCGGCAAATTAGAGGCCTTGTCAGTAAAAAAGGTCAGCGCTGATCCCACGCCGGATGAAACCGAAAAATAACAAAAGCCGCCCTGCTGTGCAGGGCGGCTTTTTTAGGTCGTTAACAATTGTATGGCGTATTTTGCGTAATCCGAAAGATATTGTCCGTGCCGTGTTACCACTGCCGGGCGACGTATATAGGCACAGTCTTTCACGGTAAACAAGGTGACGTTGTGTAACGCAGCTTCCTCGTTCGCAAGTAAAAGGGGCAACAGCGTAGCGCCGATTCCGCCACAAGCTAACGCGCAGGCAGAGGTAATACCGCCCGCCACTTCGGCGGCAATGTGCGGCTGGAAGCCCTTCGCGACACAGACTTTGTCAAACAATTCGCGCATTTCCTGCCCTTTTGCCACCACCACAAACGGCAGATCCTTGCAATCGGCAAGATCGATCTCGTTTTCAGTCGACGGCAGAGATTCGGCCATTTCGTTCGGCACGGCGAGCACCAGCGGTTCGTCTTCCATGGGAATCGCATCCAGCACCGACTCGTCTACGGGTAAATTTAAAATAGCCAAATCAAACTTGCCGTCCGCCATATCGCGGCGAAGTGCCGTACTGTCGTCCTCGTGCAGAACGATTTGTACGTGGGGAAATTTGTCCCGAATGGCTTTGACGATCTTCGGCATTAAGTACATACACCGAAACGGCGACACACCGATGGTCAGCCGCCCCGCTTCACCCGACTTGAATTGCTCGAGTGTGCGTAAAAGCCGATCTTCTTCATACACCAGATGTTTTGCTTCCTCAATAAAATACGCACCGGCGGGGGTGAGCGTCAAAGGGGTGACGCTGCGGTCAAACAACTTGACCCCCAGTTCCTGCTCAAGCGCCCCGATCTGCTTACTTAAGGCGGGCTGCGTGATATTCAGTTCGTGGCTCAACTGCGAAAAACTCCGCACCTCGGCGAGCTTTACGGCATATTCCCATTGACGACGGTTCATACCATCACCTCGTTATTTCCTTTTGGTTGCGATCAACACCAAATATGCGTTAAGGAAGGATAACGCGCACAACACGCCGATCATGACCTTCGTCATGGCGTTGTTGATAAAATCCATCGACGGATTAAAATAATCAAACACAAGAAGTGTCAACAATACCAGTATCAGAACGATCGCGGCATGCGCTAATATACGGGGAAGTCTTTTCATAGTTATTCCACCTCTCCGATATACAGAATATCGCTGACAACGCGGCCGCCTTGATACGGCTGATTCACCATGGCACCGTCGAACGCCATCTGCGCGGTCTGCCCGCCGTCCAAGTTATACGCGGCGGCACAGCCGAGTTCTTTCATGAGATTGGCGAATTCCACCATTGTGAGCCCTTGCGAATAGCCGTCAGCGCGACCGTCCACTACGACAAACGCATAATGCCCCGGCTCGTAATAGCCGATGGCACAGCGCGGATGCGCTTTGGCAAGATACCCGCCGTACGAGGTGATGGGCGAGCCATCTTTTTTGAAGAGCGAGGGGCCGAAGCTCCACGCTTGCCACGCACCGTTTTCCATTTCAGCGGCGGCATCAAAGGGTTCGCGGTCGTAAAAGATCTTCATCGACCCGTCGCGGTACAACACGCACACGTCCCCATCCAGGTTGGACTGACGGTACAACGTGCCGTTGCGAATAACGGTGCGGGTGGCGTTCATGCCGTAATAATCACCCGCCGTGGCAAGGATGGCACCGTGACGCTCGGCGAGCGGCAGCACGTCCTCCTTGATGTTTTTGCCAAACTTATCCTTCGCAAATGCGGTGCGGAAACACTCGATGTTGTTGAGCCGCACGTCGGCGACGTAATAGGTGACGAGTGTGTTCCCCTCGCCTTTGGTGCATTTTTCCACCGTGATGGCGATGTTCGGGCTTGAATAGGACGTTTCGGTTTTCACCACTTCGGCGGTGAAGGGCGCTTTAATGCTGTTTTCCTCCGGCGTTACCGGTTGGTCGTCGGTAACGGGCGGGACGATCGGCTCGGTGATGTCTGCCGAAAACGGGATCACGTGATGGAACAGCGCAAACGTGCACAGCAGCACGCCTGCAACAGCAATATCCAGTACGGCGGGCAACCACCGTGGTGTGCGACGACGGCGCTGTTTGCGTTCCGCCTGCAAAAGGCGCTCTTGCTCTGCCAATTCTTCAATGCGTTCTTCCAAGGTCATACCGGCCATCGTCCACACCTCCTTTCATCTAACTCAACCATTATACAACGAAAAGCGACAAGAGTCCATGAAAATTTTTAGAAAATTTCAAACTTGACGAAGCCCCTATATATGGTATAAAATAGAGTATATATGACTCTATATTTTGAAGGAGAACACTATGGCCACCAAAAAGCCAAACTACGATAACGAAAGTATATCCTCGCTCAAAGGGGCGGACCGCGTGCGCAAACGCCCGGCGGTCATCTTCGGCTCGGATGGGTTGGAGGGCTGTCAGCACGCGGTGTTTGAGATCCTTTCCAACTCCATCGACGAAGCGCGCGAGGGCCACGGTAATAAGATCATCACCACGCGGTATGAGGATGGCTCCATCGAGGTGCAGGACTTCGGTCGCGGCATCCCCGTGGATTTCAACCAAAAAGAAAACCGCTATAACTGGGAACTCGTGTTCTGTGAGTTGTACGCGGGCGGTAAATACAACACCAACAGCGGCGAAAACTATGAGTTTTCTCTCGGCTTAAACGGTCTGGGTGCGTGCGCCACGCAGTATTCCTCCGCGTACATGGATGTGGAGGTGCGCCGCGACGGCTTTAAGTACACCCTGCATTTTGAAAAGGGCGAGAATGTCGGCGGTCTTCAAAAAGAGCCGTATGCGAAGCGCGATACGGGTACTACCATTCGTTGGATGCCCGACCGCGAGGTGTTTACCGATACGGCGGTCCCGCTGTCGTATTTCGAGGACATCATCAAGCGTCAAGCCATCGTCAACCCGAATCTGTTGTTCGTGTTGCGTGACCAAAAGGGCAGAAGCTTTGAAACAAAAGAATTCGTGTACCAAAACGGTATTGCGGATTACGTAACCGAGCTCGTCGGCGAGAACACCATGACTGACGTACAGGTCTGGACCGCCGAGCGCCGTGGTCGCGACCGTGAGGACAAGCCCGAATACAAGGTCAAGTTCAACGTCGCCATGTGCGTGTCCAACAAAGTCAATCTCTTGGAATACTACCACAACTCCAGCTGGCTGGAGCACGGCGGCGCGCCTGAAAAAGCGGTGCGCTCAGCATTCGTGTCGCAGATTGATGCGTATTTGAAGCAAAACGGTAAGTATTTAAAGAATGAAAGCAAGATCACGTTCCAGGACGTGCAGGATTGTTTGGTGCTGGTGTCCTCGTCGTTCTCCACGCAGACGTCGTACGAAAACCAAACCAAAAAAGCGATCACCAACACCTTTATTCAAGAGGCGATGACCAAATTCTTGAAGGATCGCCTGGAAGCGTATTTCTTAGAGAACAAGGCGGATGCCGATCGTCTGTGCGATCAGGTGCTCGTCAACAAACGCAGCCGCGAAAAAGCAGAAACCACGCGTCTGAACTTAAAAAAGACGCTGCAGTCGGGCAACGATCTTGCTTCCCGCGTGCCGGGCTTTGTGGATTGCCGAACCCGCGACGTTACCCAGCGTGAGCTGTTCATCGTGGAGGGTAAATCCGCTATGGGCGCGTGTATTCAGGCGCGCAACTCGGAATTCCAAGCGGTCATCCCCGTGCGCGGTAAGATCTTAAACTGCTTAAAAGCGGAATTCGATAAGATCTTCAAGAGTGAGATCATCGTCAATCTCTTAAAGGTCATGGGCTGCGGTGTGGAGGTCAAATCCAAATCCAACAAGAATTTGGCGACCTTCGACATATCCGCACTGCGCTTTTCCAAGATCATTATCTGTACCGATGCCGACGTGGATGGTTTCCAGATCCGCACGCTGATTCTCGCGATGCTGTATCGCCTGACTCCCACGCTGATCGAGCAAGGGTACGTGTACATTGCGGAAACCCCGCTTTATGAGATCAACACCAAGACCGACACCTATTTTGCGTACAACGACCGCGAAAAGGCGGAGATCTTGGACGAGATCGGGAATACCAAATACACCATTCAGCGCTCCAAGGGACTTGGTGAAAACGAGCCGAAGATGATGTCGCTCACCACCATGAACCCGCCGACGCGCCGACTTATTAAGGTTAACCCCTGCGACGTGGAAAAGACCGCCGAGTTGTTCGACGTACTGCTTGGCGACGACCTGGACGGCCGCAAACGCATGATTGCGGAACACGGCGCGGAATATCTGGATATGTTAGATCTCGAATGAGAGGAGGGACATGACAAATGGCGAAAAAGAAAAAAGAACCCGAACAATTGGAAAACGGTCTGCCGTCCAATGCGCACATTGCGGGCGCGGGTGAAGTGGAACAACAGCCCATTACCGACACGCTCCTTGAAAACTACATGCCGTATACCATGAGCGTTATCATGTCCCGTGCCATTCCGGAGATCGACGGTTTTAAGCCGTCCCACCGCAAACTGTTATATACCATGTATAAAATGGGGTTGTTAAACGGCTCGCTGGTGAAATCCGCGAACATCGCGGGTCAGACCATGCGCTTAAACCCCCACGGTGACGCCGCCATTTACGACACCATGGTGCGTCTGTCCCGCGGTAACGAATCGCTTCTCCATCCGTTTGTGGAATCCAAAGGTAACTTCGGTAAAGCGTATTCGTCGGATATCGAATGTGCCGCCTCGCGTTATACCGAAGCGAAGCTCGCTCCCATCGCGGGGGAACTCTTCCGCGATATTGACAAAGAAACGGTGGATTTCGTCGATAACTACGATAACACCATGAAAGAGCCGTCGCTGTTACCCGTGACGTTCCCGTCCATCCTCGTTAACAATAACCTCGGTATCGCGGTCGGCATGGCGAGCAATATCTGCTCGTTTAATTTGAGTGAAGTGTGCGAAACTGCCATTGCGCTCATGAAAGATTCCGAGCACGATATTCTTTCCACCCTGCAAGCGCCGGATTTCCCGAGCGGTGGGCAACTCATTTATAATCGCGACGAACTCGAGAAGATCTACAACACCGGCCGCGGCAGTGTGCGCGTGCGCGCGGTGTATAACTACGATAAATCCAACAACTGCATCGATGTCACGCAGATCCCGTATTCCACCACGGTGGAAGCGATCGTCGCCAAGGTGACCGAACTCGTCAAGGCGGGCAAGGTGCGTGAAGTTAACGATATCCGTAACGAAACCGATTTGAACGGTCTGAAGATCACCATCGACCTAAAACGCGGTACCGATCCCGAAAAAGTCATGGCGAAACTCTATGCCGCCACCCCGCTGGAGGATTCGTTCGGCTGCAACTTCAACGTCCTCATCGCGGGTGTCCCGCAGGTGCTCGGCGTGCGCGCCCTTTTGGAGGAATGGACGGCATTCCGTATCGAATGTGTCCGCCGCCGCGTGGTATTTGACTTAAACCGCGCCAAGGAAAAACTGCACCTGTTACGCGGTTTGCAAAAGATCTTGTTAGACATTGATAAAGCCGTTCGCATCGTGCGCGAAACGGAAGAAGAGGCGGAAGTCGTACCGAACCTCATGATCGGCTTCGGCATTGATGAGATCCAAGCGGAATACGTGGCGGAGATCAAACTGCGCCACTTAAACCGCGAGTATATTTTAAAACGGTTGGATGAAGTCGAGCGTCTGGAAGCGGAGGTTGAGGATCTCGAAGCGATCTTAAACAGCCGCAGCCGCGTGAAGACCATCATCATTGAGGAACTGAAAGCGGTCGCCAAAAAATACGGCCAGCCGCGCAAAACGACGCTGATTTATGCCAGCGATCTCAAGGAAGAAAAGGAAGCGGCGGAGGAACTCGTCCCCGATTATCCGTGCACCTTGTTCTTCACGGCGGGCGGCTATTTCAAAAAGATCACCCCGCAGTCGCTGCGCATGAGCGGCGAACACCGTCTCAAAGAGGGCGACAGTATTGCCCAAACGGTGGAAACAACCAACCGCATGGAACTGCTCTTTTTCAGTGATGCGGGAACGGTGTATAAATCCAAGGCCGCTGATTTCGGTGATACCAAGGCAAGCGCCATGGGCGATTTCGTGGGTGCCAAGCTCGGCTTTGACGACGGTGAAAATGCGTACCGCATGGTCGTTACCGAAAAATACACCGGCTATATGCTGTTCTTCTTTGAAAACGGCAAGGTCGCGAAAGTGGATATGGCGTCCTATGCCACCAAAACCAATCGCCGCAAGCTGATTGCCGCGTATTCGGTCAAATCCCCGCTGGTCGCGATGTTCCACATCGAAGAAGACCGCGAATTTATGTTGATCTCTACGTCGGGCAGACGGCTTGTCGTGCATACCGGTGCCATCGCACCCAAAACCACCCGCGATACGCAGGGTGTGCAGGCGATGACGCTCAAGGGGCAACACCGTTTGAACGAGGTCGTCCCGTTTGAAGATTCCATGTCGGTCAAAGCGGCGCGTTATCGCACCAAATCCTTGCCTGCCGCGGGCGCCACACCGCTTGCCGAGGACGTCGGTGAGCAAATGACCTTATTATAAAAAAATCGTTGCCGAACGGAAAACCCGTTCGGCAACGAGGCACAAACACGGCAAACGCAAGTGAAACGTGTGTCTGCGCCGAGGTTAGATTGCCCCACAAGTTAAAAAATATACTTGCGTTTTATAAAACAATGTGTTATCATAATAGGTGCATTTTAGTTTTCGTTGAATTTAGGAGGAATTCTCATGACGGTTTGGGAATATATCATTGGCGCGCTCATCATCGTTTGTGCGCTGATTGTAATTGCGGTCGTCCTGTTGCAGGAAGGTCGTCAGGCGAACTTGGGTGCCATTTCGGGTGCCGCGGAAAACTTCATGGATAAGGGCAGAGCCCGCACGCTGGATGCGTTCTTGTCCAAATGGACCAAGGTCCTCGCCATTCTCTTTTTCGTGCTGGTCTTGCTCGGCATGATCGTTACCAAATTCTTGGGCGCATAATTTTCGAAAAACCAAAGCTAAGCGCGTTGCCGTACGGCAACGCGCTTTTTTATGCCTCCCTCCACGAGGGAGGGGGACCGCCGTCAGGCGGTGGAGGGAGTGAAACCAAGCATATTTCCACCCTCGTCCACATAAACTCGAACAGGAGGTGGACAACGTGGGTGTTCAAATTTTACTGTGGTGTATCGCGATAGGCGGCGGAATTGCTCTCTTGATCGGCGCTTTCAAAACGGGTCGCCCCGTTCGAACGCTTCTCGGCAGCACCCTGCAAGGTGCCTCGGCACTGGCGGCGGTCAACGTGACGGGGATGTTCACGGGCGTCTCGATCGGGTTAAACGCGCTTTCGGGAATCGCGTGTGCCGCGCTCGGCGTACCGGGTGTTATTACCTTGTTACTTCTTAAACTGATTTTTGAAATCTGATTGCAATATCGGTGGAAGTTATGGTACACTGATAACGGTGATGACAATGTTACAAAGCAACACACTTACCGTTCACGAACAAAACGGTGTCGTGTACTATACCTTTCCCGCCTTTGATGCCGTACCCTTTGTGCGGCACGGCTTTTCCACCCGCCTCGGCGGTGTGAGCGAGGGCATTTACGAAAGCATGAATTTAAGCTTCACGCGCGGGGATGATACGACGGCCGTGCGCGAGAATTTTAACCGCTTTTGCACGGCGATCGGGGTAAACCATGAACACGCGGTGGTCTCCGCACAAGAGCACCACACCACGATTTATAACGCCACCGCCGCCGACCGCGGCAGAGGTGTCACGCGCGAGCGCGGGTATACGGATATCGACGGACTCATCACCGACGAGCCGAATGTCGTGCTGTTCACACAGTACGCAGATTGTGTGCCGCTCTTTTTTGCCGATCCCGTCCGAAAAGTCGTGGGTACGTCCCACGCGGGCTGGCGCGGCACGGCGGCGCAGATTGGTGCTGTTACCGTTGATCGCATGGCCGCGGATTACGGCTGCAAGCGCGAGGATATTTTGGCGGGGATCGCTCCCTCCATCGGCCCGTGCTGCTTTGAGGTGGACGCACCCGTGATCACCGAGTTCCAAAAGTTACCCTTTTACGACGAGGGGTGTTACCGCCCCGTCGGCAACGACAAAGCGCTCATCAATTTGTGGGAAGTCAACCGCCGCACGCTCATAGAGGCGGGTGTCAAACCGGAACACATCACCGTCACGGATCTGTGCACCAAATGCCATCCCGACGTGTTTTGGTCGCACCGTGTTACGGGTGGTCAGCGCGGCAGTTTAGCCGGTTGTATCGCGATACAAGAATAAATAAAAAACGCGGAGAGAACAACGTTCTCTCCGCGTTTTCTTTTTTGTTAAATTTTCGGCAGGCTTGCCGCGGCAACCGACTGACCGACTCTGCGGATCTTTTCATCCGGCAGGTGCAGTTCCAACTCCTTGCACTCGGGGTACTCTTCGGCGAGCACGCGGGTGGCTTCCGCCAAGATCAGGTCGCCGCCCTCGCCCGACATCACGCGGCCGAGCAGCAGTACGTCGCCGATCTCGTAGTACATGGCGTAGTACGCGAGCGTGTGACCCAGATACACACCGATGGAGCGGTAAATGTCACGCACGTTCTCGTTGCCCATGTTGAGTTCCAGCTGAACGGCCTTTAATTTCTCGGCAGGGGAGAGCGACTCGTCCAAGGTGAGACCTGCGCGCGGGGCGAGCTTAATGACGCCGTCCTGCGAGAAGTATTTGACACCGCAGCCCTTGTCGCCCGACCATTCGTCCACCATGGCGTCCTCTTGCAGGTCCACGGGAGCAAACGCAAGCTCGTTGAGCCAACCGGTGATGTTACCCTCGGCATCCACGTAACCGGCGGCCTCGGAGGTACCCATGGCGATACCGAGGATCTTGTTTTTGTTTAAGCTCATGGCACCCGCAAGCGCGGTGACGTCGCCGTCGTTGGCAACCTCCAGCGGAACGTTAAATTCGGAAGCGGCGCGGATATAAATATCCTTCACTTTCTTGTCGAACAACTCCTCCGGCACTTTGAGGAACAAGGACGCGACCATGGCGCGGTTGTCCACGTACACACCGGCGGAGGAAACACCGATGGCATCCACACGCGGCATCTTGGACGCGGCGGTGCGGAACGCTTCTAAAATGCCATTATAGTGATAATCGGGATCGGCATTGGTTTTCGGGAACCAGACGACTTCTTCGGAATACACCGAAACGCCGTCCACCACGGCGGACACTTTGCGGTCACTGCCGCCGGCATCAAAGCCGATGCGGCAACCGTCCAGATTGCGGCCCACCGATTGCGGCAGGGAATAGGGAGCGGGGGTGTCAGAAAGGGGGAGCGCGACCACCTCAAACGGGCGCTCGTACACGCGGCTCATAAAGTTCGCATCGAACTCGCGGGAACCGCCGGCTTTATACGCATCGGCAACCGTTTTAGCCACGGCATCGTCACCGCAGATCATGACCTTGAAGCCGCCGTATGCCCACAAAAGCATTTTAACGGTGCGGTCAACGTAAGCCGCATCCGCCGCCGCCATAGCGGGGGTGCCGTGGATCTTAAAACGGCGCACCGCGGTCTGACCCTGATTGCGCTCGACCGCCACGGCGATCTCTTTGCCGTTTTCTGCCGATTTTTCAAAATCGCGGCAGAACGCTGCCATCGGGATAAAACCTTGATCTAATACAGGAAGATTTTTTACTTGAATTTCTAATCCATACGCGTTCATTCTACAAAAGACTCCTTTTGCTATATGATATATTCATTATAACAAACCGTTTAAAGGAATGCAAACCCGTTTGGGCGCGTTTTTTTCACATTTCGTTACTTTTTGTGGTGAAAACGGCATATGTATGTATCAAAGCGAACGAAAGAAAGGAATGGCTGTTAAAATGAATGAATTTTTTCCGGAGGGCGTTTTACTCAATACCACGGCGAATCGTCGCCGCACGGGGACGGCGAGCGCGCTTGCCGAAGCCGCCATGGAGGGACAGGTGGTGGAAGCGCGTGCGGTCTTGTGCGACAGTGACCACAACCTGCACGTGGAACTCCCGTGTATGCAAGGGGTGATTCCCAGAGAGGAAGGCGCCGTCGGCATTGCCGAGGGAACCACCCGTGATATTGCGCTGATCTCACGCGTGAGCAAGCCGGTAAGTTTCCTGGTGACAGGATTTGATTTTACCGAGGACGGACGGCGGCGCGCCGTTTGTTCGCGGCGAGCGGCACAGGAAAAATGCCGCCGCGAATACATCGAGGAACGTCGTCCCGGTGACGTGGTGGAAGCCAGAGTGACGCGGCTGGAAAGCTTCGGCGCGTTTTGTGACATCGGATGCGGTATTCCCGCTTTACTGCCGATTGCGAGCATGTCGGTCAGCCGTATCGCGCACCCCGCCGATCGGCTGTGCGTCGGTATGGATATTTACGCGGTGATCACCTCCATTGAGGATAACCGCATTTGTCTTTCTCAACGCGAACTGCTCGGCACGTGGGAGGAAAACGCCGCCCTGTTCGAGCAAGGCGAAACCGTTGCGGGTGTCGTGCGCTCGGTAGAGGATTATGGTATTTTCGTGGAACTCACCCCGAATCTGGCAGGACTTGCCGAGCCGCGACCCGGTGTGCGCGTCGGTCAGCATGCGGGGGTGTATATCAAGAATATTTTAGCGGAAAAGATGAAACTGAAACTGGTGCTCATTGATTCCGAGGACTGCCACGAGCTTCCGCCACCGCTCAAATATTTCATCACCGAAGGGCACATTGATCGTTGGGTGTATTCACCTCCGCATTGCGGCAAAGTGATAGAAACCATCTTCGAATAAGAAAAAAGACGGCTTGCAACGCAAGCCGTCTTTTTGTTACTGATAAAACCGTTTTTGTAAGGAGGCGCTTAAAGCGTTCATCTTTTCGGGATCCACCTTTAACACCTGACGGTCGTAGGTTAAAAGCCCGTTCGTTTCATCCTCCACGTCGCTCACCTGTGTGAGCACCGCGGCGCACAGCCCTTTATCGATCATCGGCACGATCTCGTTTTCATACAGCGCGATCAGCGCCGCTTCAAACTGTTCGCGGTCGGTAAAGAAACGGTAACCGTAGGTATCGTCCAAATTAAACGCGTGGTCGGGAATCTTGCAGGAATACCCGCCGAATTCCGATAACACCATCGGTTTCCCTTTCACGGGACGAAGCTTGATCTTTTTAAAGTATACGTGATCGCTTTCCACGTCGCTCTCGCGCGTTTTAAACCAGCCGGAGGTGGTGTCGTACACGCGGGTGGGATCGAGCGCTTTCAGCGTATCGTACCAGTACGCGGTATCAAATTGTCCCCATCCCTCGTTAAAGATGGTGTAGTACATAACCGAGGGATGATTGTACAGCGTGCGGAGGATTCCCGCCGAGGTTTCCTCAAACGCCATGCGTTGTTCCAACGTGGCGCTGTGGTCAATACCGCGACGAAGCCCTAAGGTAGGGAGCGCCGTATCCACAAGGAAATGATACTTGCCGTTATTCACCATATCCTGGAACACGACCATACCAAACTTGTCGCAGTAGTAATAAAACAGATCGGGCTCGACTTTAATATGCTTGCGCAGCATGTTAAAGCCGCACGCTTTCATCTGTTCAATATCAAACGCAAACCCACGGGGAGAGGCGGGCAAGAAAATGCCGTCGCTGTAATACCCTTGATCCAAAAGACCGTTAAAGAAATAGGGCTTTCCGTTAAGCAGGATGCGGGATTTGCCGTCTACCTCGCCCACCGACACGGTGCGAAGCCCGAAATAGGTGGACACACGGTCCCTGCCCGAGAGGATCTCGAGCGAATACAGATGCGGGCGTTCGGGCGTCCACAAAACGGGGTTTTTGATGTTCAGGCGGAACGAATCTCCCGAGAAGGAAATCTCCTGCCCCTCAAAAAGCAAGGTCTTTTCGGTCATACCGCCCGTGACGACTAAATCAATGCCGTTCAGATCAGGGGTGATCTTCACCGCTTCAATGTAGCCGTCCGGCACGCTTTCCAGCCACACCGTTTGCCAGATGCCGGAAACCTTTGTATACCACATACCGCCGCGTTTGTCGGTCTGTTTACCGTACGGCAGGTTGCGGTCTAACGGATCGCGCACTTCCACGCGCAGATGATTTTCGCCGTCGTTGATGTGAGCGGTGACGTCCAAACTAAACGGCAGATACCCTCCCGTGTGTTCGCCCACTTTGTGACCGTTCACATACACGGTGGCGAACTGATCCACCGCACCGAAATGCAAGAGTACGCGGTCGGTGATAAAATCGGGTTGCAGGTAAATGGCCTTTTCGTAAATCAGCGTGTCGTTTTTGTCGATCTCACGCTCCACACCGGAAAGGCGGCTTTCGGGTGCAAACGGCACCACGATAGTCCCTTTGTAGGTGACCTCCTCACCGTTTTTGATGGAGAAATCCCACGTACCGTTTAAGCAGCAATACGAATCGCGCTTTAATTGCGGGCGGGGATATTCCGCAAAGGGAACACCTGCCGCGGCGGACTCATCCTCAAACGGGGTGCGCAGGGATACTAAGCGCGGTGCGCGCTTAATGAGAAGCAAGAGGAGAAGCACCAAAACGAGCGCGATCGCCGCCGCCAAAAAGATATTTTCGTTCGGAACAAACGATTCCGTGCCGTCACTGTTCACGATGACCTCGGCGTTTTGCAGCACCGTCTTACCGATAAAGGGACCGACCACGCCGGGGATAAGCACTTGCGAGAAGATGCGCACACCCTGTAGCTGTCCCGCTTTACCGACGGGAGTGTTGTCGCGAATCAGCGCGCCGAACACCGCCATGCCCGCCAAATACCCGCTCATCATCAGCAGAGAGCCGATAAACACCGGCAGGGTGGAGCGGGTGAGATACAAAACGGCGTACCCTAAAAATAACGCGGCGATGGCAAGCAGCCCCGAAAAACGGAAGCCCTTTTTATCGTACACCTTGCCCCACAGCGCGGTGACGACCGAGGCGATGATAATCGCGGGTGCCATGATGAGCACGTAATCGGTCATGCCGAGCGATACCTCATAATAGAGAATGAGGTACGGCATAAAGATTTGAATGGAGATATTAAACAGAATAAAGGCCGCGAGCGCCGCATACAGCGTTTTGTTTTGCTTGATGGTTTTCGGGCGGAAGCCGTACAGAATGGTGGCAAAATACGGCTCGCGCACGGGGGCGATCGGCGGCTCTTTGATCAAAAAGAAGCCGAGAATACCGATGACGAGCACCGCCGCACCGATAATGGTAAACACCAGCGTCCAGCCGGCGGGCTTATCTAAGTTCACAAACATAAAGCCGCCGAACACGACCAGAATCGACACGAGCGGCATCATCGCGTTAATGCCTTCCGCCGCGCCGCGGTTGGTGGAATCGGTGGAATCCGTCAGCCACGCGTTAAACGCGGCGTCGTTTGCGGTGGAGCCAAAAAAAGTCATCACGCAGTCAAGGATGATGGTCAGCGAGATACACACCGCCGTGAGGTTGGCGGTCATCGCCGCCGCGGGGTTTATCACACCGTTCGATAAAAACACGAAACTGAAGATCGAAATACCCCATAAAATATACCCGACACAGATAAACAGCTTGCGTTTGCCGATCTTATCCGACAACGCGCCCATCAGCACGGTGGTGAGCGTGGCGGTGACGGCGGATGCCGCGACCATCAGCGAAATATCGGCGGCGGTGGCGTGGAACAGTTTGTAAATAAACACGTTGAAATACATGTTTTCCACGACCCACGCGACCTGACCCATCAAGCTGAAGATCGTCAGCGCGCACCAAAAGCGGGGGGAGAGTTTGGTTTTCATGCGAGAACCTCCTCTGTAAAAATTCACATTTTATCCAGTATAACATATTGAGCCCAAAAATACCATAGTTTGACAAAAAAAGAGCCGATCAAACGATCGGCTCTTTTCGACTTATTTTGTTTTCTTCGCTTTCGGTTTGCGGATCTTGTTGAGCTTTTTGTTCAGCTCCAGCAGATCCTCTTTGGTGAACTTCGCGTCCATCATACCGCCCGCCATGGTAATGAGCCGCAGCGCGGTAAAGCCGCCCATCATCGCCATCATTTCGGGGGTCATCTCAAAGCCCGCCACCTTTTTCTTTTCGCCTTTCTTGCCGCCGCCGAGCATCTTGCCCATCAATTTCATGAACAGCAGCTTGCCGCGGAACGTCGAGATCACGTCGCTCATCTTATCGTTGAGCGACAGACGGCCGTCGGGAGCGGTGATGTCAAACCAGTTGAGGATCGCGCCTTCTTCGCGCAGGCGGTAGTCCTCGTTAAATTCCTCTACCTTGCGGATGACACTCTCGTCCTTGCAGTCGCCCGCAACGGCTTCGAGTTTGGTTTCACCGACGTTCGGCACGTCAAAATAGAAGAAATGATCCTCTGCCGTTTTCTTAGCCACGCTTTCTCCGTTCGCAAACAGCTCTACCTCGGGTTGGTTGGAATACACCGTGACGCGGGTGACGTCTTCTACGCGGTCGATATACCGCTTGCCGCACAGATGCACGAACGGCTCATCCGACAGCCATGCCTTGTAGGCATAGAACGAATCCTTCTTATACTTGCGGTCAAAGGTGACAAGCCCCTTGTGGTTCTGTCCGTTCTCGCCGCCCTCGTTACGCGCATCCGCGCCAAAGTCAAACATGTTCCACACGTGGGTCGCCCACATATATTTGCGGGTGAACAGCTGTTTGATGAGCTCCTCGTGATAGTATGCCTGATACTCCTCGGTGTAGTCACCTTGGCGCGGGTCGGAGGTGTGCCAGTTGAGCGCCTCACAGCCGTACTCGGAGCAGCCGATCGGAATGGTCGGGTGTGTTGCGTGGAACTTATCAAACCACGGGCCGTTCATCGCGGTATCGCCGCCGTACCAACCAAAGTAATGGTTGTAGGATACGACGTCCGGGATCTGCAGATACGGATCGTCCATCTTGCACATGGACACCGCCGCGATGGTGGTAAGTCTTGTTTTATCCATTTCGTGGCACAGATCGTTTAAGATACGGTGGTTTTCGAGGAGATCTTCGTCACTGCCGCCGATGGAGATCTCGTTGGAGAGTCCCCACACGACGATGGAGGGGTGGTTATAATTCTGGGTGACGAGCTCTTTCATCTGTGAGATGGTGTTTTCGCGGCCGCCCGGCATGTGCTTGGAGATATACGGGATCTCCGCCCAGATCACCAGACCGCGTTCGTCGCACAGATCGTAGAAATACTGATCGTGCTGATAGTGCGCCAAACGAATGGTGGTAGCCCCCACCTCGCAGATCAGATCCATGTCCTCCGTGTGGTGTTCGGGGGTCAGCGCGTTACCCACGCCCCAGCGGTCCTGATGGCGGGACACACCGCGAAGCGGGTATTCCTCGCCGTTTAAGATAAAGCCGTTGTCGGGATCAATTTTGAAGGTACGGCAACCGAAACGCGTGCACACGTTATCGATGACCTCGCCGTTTTCGATCAATTCCGCTTCACAGCAGTATAAATACGGGTCTTTTCTGCCGTGCCACAGGTGTACGTTTTCAATGGTGAACTCTGCCGCCGTATCTGCCGTTTCGATCTGGGCCAGTTCTTTTTCCTCGGCATCGTACACGGTGTAACGAACGGTCTGCCCGTCTTTTTTATTGGTTAAGTACGTTTCCACTTTCACGGTAGCGTTTTTGCCATCTACCGTCGGGGTCACGGCAATACCGGGACCGCCGTAATAGTCTAAATCAAAGTGCGACTCGCTGACAGCGATGATGTTCACGTCACGGTAAAGACCGCCGTAGAACGTAAAGTCTGCCATCTGCGGATACACGGTCTCATTCGCGGCGTTGTCCACCGCCACGACTAAGAGGGCGTCCGCTTTCACGTGATCGGTGATGTCCACGCGCCAGGTGGAATAGCCGCCGTCATGGTGCGCGAGCTTCTCGCCGCCGATATACACGTCGGCGGAGGAGTTCGCACCGCGAATTTCTAAGTAATACCGATCGGCGGTCGGCAGATCGGAAACCGCGATGGTTTTCGCATAGTAGCAGGTGCCGCGATGGTAGTCGTTCCCGCCGTCCTGACCGTCGACCGCGTTCCACGAATGGGGAAGATCCAGTATTTCCCAGTCGGTGGGCAGTGCCGCAGGCACCGCAGTCGCCTCTTTGCTGAACGCCCAGCCGGCGTTAAAGTTTACAATACTACGCATATTTTTTCCTCCGTATCAAAAAGTCCGACCGCTGCACGCAGTCGGACTTTTTTAAAATCATATTATTCGGTAGCCGACTCGCGACCAAGTTCTTCGTTCATCTTGGCAAGGGTTTTCTTATCCAGATTATACACAAGCGCCAAGCCGACGAATTGCATGAGTGCAGAGAACAGGAAGGTGGCGGCAACGAGATAACGCATGTTGACGGCGACGTGCCACAACTGATTGCCTTCGTTCTCGCCCACATAGCCGAGCGCGACCATGATGATGAGGATCAGCGAGGGACCGATGCCCTGCGCCAGTTTGCGGAAGAAGGAATGCAGCGAATACACGGTGCCTTCCTCGCGGGTGCCCGTCTTCCACTCATTGTAATCGATGGCGTCGCCCATCATTGCCCACGAAACGGTGGAATAGATGCCGAGTCCCAAACTGTATACGAGCTGGCAGAGGATATACACGATCAGATCCAAGCCGGTGTTATTCGGGGTGATAATAAACAAACCGAGAGAAGCGATTACCGAGCAGATTGAACCGAACGTAGCAAGTTCCTTTTTGCCGTATTTCGCGACCATCTTACGTGCCAAGGGGGTGAACAAGACGATCGGGATCATCGCAAACAACTGCACGATACCCGAGATCTGTACGTTTTTAAAGTACGACTGGAAGATAACCGTAACAGCGGTGGTCGAACCTTGCATGCCGATGAACATACCCATTGCGGCGAGCGTGGCGCCAACGGCAGGGCGGTTCTTAATAAAGTTGCCGAACGCTTTAAAGACGTTAAATTTGGGTTGCTCTTCGTTCAGTGCCACCGAGGTGTCCACACGGATGGTGGTGTTGCGGATCATGAACTGGAAGCAGATAAAGCCAAGTACACCCATGATGAGAGCGGCGATGAACACGCGCTCACCAATAAGGTTGTTGTCTTTGTCGTAAATGATAAAGGGGAGAATGAGCATCGGCAGCATGTTGCCGAAGATGGAGCCGATCGAACGCCAAGCCGACAGTGATGCGCGGTCTTTAACGTCGTTGGAGATCAGCGATAACAGCGAGCCGTAAGGGACGTTTGCCACCGTGTAGAAGGCATCCCACACCACGTAACCGGCGATAAAGATAATCGCTTTTGCCCAAACGGAAGCGTTTGGGAACGGTAAGAAGCAGCACGCACCGCCGACGATAAGGCCGATTGAACCGAGCCAAATGTACGACAAGAACTTGTTGCGTTTGTAGGTGTGTCTGTCTGCGTCGATGATGGAGCCGATCAGCGGATCGTTGATGGCGTCCCATACCTGCACGACGATGAGCAGCAGGGCATACCAAAGATCCATGCCCATGAATTGCGTCCAGAAAATGGACATGGTGCCTTTGAGCGCGAAACTCATGTTACAGCCAAGGTCACCGGCCGCATACGCGAGACAATCGCGCATGCCGAATTTGCGGGGGGCAGTGGGTTGCGCTTGTGTTTCAACTTGCGTTGCCATTGAAATTCCCTCCAAAATTTTAATTCCTTAGTACGTACTTTAAGTATATCAGCAAAGTGACATAGTGTCAACCGTTGCGGTCGAGAAAAAATGGTAAAAATAACAAAAAAGAACAAGGAAAACAAAAAGGAAAAGGCGGGTGCTGAAAATTCAATTTTAGGTCTTGCAAAACGAAGGGAAACAGTGTAAAATAAGGTACATATCCGCCCGTGGCGAAGCTGGATATCGCAGTGGATTCCGATTCCAAAGGCCGGGGGTTCGAATCCCTCCGGGCGGGCCAAAAATCGACTTGTGAAAACAAGTCGATTTTTTTATCCATTGCGAAAGCAATGGTATATCATCACGCGTTAGCGTGTATATCATCAAGGGCGGTATCACCGCCCCCATGTATCTCATCACACCGTAGGTGTGCATCAAAAATTCTTTCGCAATGATGATATACAAGCCTTCGTCTTGGTGATATGCAATTCCTTGCGGAATTGATGATATACAACGGCAAAGCCGTTGATTTAATGAAGACACTGCCGCACTGTAGTAGCCCCTCCGGGCGGGCCAAAAATAAAGCACACCACCCTTGCGGTGGTGTGTTTTTTATTGGTATTACTCTTTCACAATATCGCCGACACCGTCAAAAATATATTTTGGTCGGTAAGGGTAACGGGCAATATCCTCTTTGTTCGTCACGCCCGAAAGTACCAAAACGGTATCCACATTCGATTCAATACCGGCGATGATATCCGTGTCCATACGATCGCCGATAAAAGCGATTTCCTGCGAATGGCAGTTGAGTTTATTCAGCCCGTGGCGCAACATTAACGGATTGGGCTTACCCACGAAATACGCTTTTTTACCGGTTGCCATTTCAATGGGGGAGATCAACGCGCCGGTTGCCGGCATGATTCCCTTTTCGGTCGGGCCGGTAATATCGGGGTTCGTACCGATGAGCTTCGCTCCTGCCAACACCAGGTTGATGGCTTTTTCGATCTTTTCAAAACTGTAGGTGCTGGTTTCACCCACGATGACGTAATCGGGATTGACGTCGTTCATGTAAATGCCGTGGTCGTAAAGGGCTTTGGTGAGTGCTGCCTCGCCGATAACGTAAGCAGTGCTGCCGGGCGCTTGCGAATGTAAGAATTCGGCAGTTGCCATGGCACTGGTGTAAAAATGAGAGGCACCCACGTCCAATCCCATTCTGCCGAGCTTCATGCTGAGCTCGTGAGGCGTTTTTTCGGAACTGTTTGTTAAAAAGACGAATTTTTTATTGTTATCGATCAACCAGTTGATAAATTCCTGAACGCCGCTAAGCACCTTATTGCCGTGATAAATAACACCGTCCATATCGCAAATAAATCCTTGTTTGTTTTTCAACTCGTTCATTTCGTTCACTCCAAGAGAGATATTGTTTTTCAAAGTATAGCACGCTTCTTGAAAAATAACAAGGGGGCGCGCCACCGCTCACTTTTTTATTTACAAATTTCGCCACCTCTGTTATAGTAGGAATATAGAGAGGAGTGGTTACATGGAAACATTACAAAAGCGGTACGGTCTGCCCACCGCGATCTGCATGGTGGTCGGCACCGTTATCGGTTCGGGTGTGTTCTTTAAAGCCCAAAACGTTTTGCAGGCGACGAACGGCGATATGCCCACCGGTATCCTCGCCTGGATCATCACGGGTGTCCTCATGATCATCTGCTCGTTGCAGTTTGCCATGATGGCAACCAAGTACGAGAAGGTTAACGGCGTTGTCGACTATGCTGAAGCGACCTGCGGTAAATCGTATGCGTATTACCTCGCGTGGTTTATGGTGAATATCTATTACCCCGCGATGACGTCGGTACTCTCGTGGGTCTCGGCTCGCTATTTCGGCGTGCTGTTCGGTTGGAGCTTGGTTGGCCCCGAAGTATTGGCACTTTCGGGATTTTTCCTGATCGGCTCGTATACCTTAAACGCGTTTTCCCCGAAACTGGCGGGTAAATTCCAAGTCAGCGCCACCGTCATTAAACTGATTCCGATCTTTTTGATGGCGATCGTCGGCACCATCGTCGGCTCCGTTAACGGAACCTTGGGTTCCAATTTCGCCTCTGCGGCAGTGGAAGCCGTCGGTGGCGGCAACGGTTTGTTTGCGGCGATCGTCGCCACGGCGTTTGCGTATGAGGGCTGGATCATTGCCACCTCCATCAACGCGGAACTCAAAAACGCCAAACGGACGTTACCGCTCGCGTTGGTCATCGGTTCACTCGTGGTCGTGGCGGCGTACGTGTTCTATTTCATCGGTGTGGCAGGTGGCGCCACCACCACCGAGCTCATCGAAAACGGTGCTCCCACCGCGTTCACCAACATCTTCGGCGGTGTCGGCGGCATGATCCTCAACGTCTTTATCGTGATCTCCTGCCTCGGCACGCTCAACGGTCTGATGGTTGCCACCACCCGCGGCATGTACTCCATTGCCAGCCGTAACGAAGGCCCGAAGCAAGAGATGTTCCGCGAGATCGACAAGCACACCAACATGGTCACAAACTCTGCCGTATGGGGCTTGTTTATGTGCAGTGCATGGCTCATCTATTTCTATGGCGCGAACCTGACCAACGGTTGGTTCGGTCTGTTCAACTTTGACTCCTCGGAGCTCCCCATCATCACCCTTTATGCGATGTATATCCCCATGATGATCCGCTGGATGGTCAAGGAAAAAGACCTCGGCTTTGCCAAACGCTTCCTGTTGCCGACGCTCTCGCTCCTTGCTTGCGTGTTCATGGTGTTCGCCGCGATCTACGCGCACGGCATCACCCCGTATTTGACGGCGAAAGAGGCGGGCGAATTTAAATTCCCCGTTCTGTTTTACCTCGTCGTGTTCGCGGTCATTATGGTGATCGGTGCCCTCGTCAAAAACTCCAAAACCAAAACAGAAGAATAAAAGACATGAAGAAGCGCCACCCTTGGGGGTGGCGCTTTTTTATGTGTTCAGTAATATCTCCCGCTTCCGCACCGCCCTCGGGTCGGCTTCGGGGATGTCGGCAAAGGGGAAGGCGAGATTCATCTCGTCGTATTTCACCTGACAGATCTTTTTGAACGGGAGCAACTCAATACGGTCAACGCACGGGTGCGCTTTGGCGATGTCTCGCAGCGCCGTGTAATTTTCGTCTGTATCGTTGATCGTGGGGATCACCACTTGCCGAATGGTGGTGGGGATCCCTTGCTTATTCAACTCATCTAAAAAATCCAGTGCCGTTTGAAGCGGCATGCCCACGTGATGGCGATACAGTGTATCGTCGGTGTATTTGATATCCAGCAGTACGCGGTCGCAGTGCAAAAGCAGACGGCGCACGTCGTCGTTTAAGATAGCACCCGAGGTATCAAGGCAGGTGTTGATGCCGCGCTCATGGCACAGGCGAAACACCTCGGCGGCAAACACCGCTTGCAACAGCGGCTCACCGCCCGACAGCGTGATACCGCCGGCGTCCCCAAAATATTCGCGGAAGTGTTCTGCCTTTTTCGCCAGGGCGACGGCGGTATATTCCGTGCCGCCGTTTGGATCCCATGTGTCGGGGTTGTGACAGCACCCGCAGCGCAAGGGACACCCCGAGAGAAACGCGACAAAGCGCACACCGGGGCCGTCCACCGTGCCGAGCGATTGGATGGAATGGATCCGCCCGATTACGTCGTTCGTACTCATGACATCACAGCGTGCAGTGGAACGTGCGGTTGATAACTTCGCGCTGTTGCTCGCGGGAGAGCTTGTGGAAATGCACCGCATAGCCCGACACGCGAATGGTGAGGTTCGGATAACTGTCGGGATCCTCGTAGGCCTTCATCAACGTTTCGCGGTTTAACACGTTTACGTTGATGTGATGTGCGCCCTTGGCAAAATAACCGTCCAGAATGGATACCAAGTTATCCACACGCTCGTCGTCGGTTCTGCCCAGCGCTTCGGGTGTGATGGAAAACGTGTTGGACACACCGTCGCGGCAATCGTCGTAACTGATCTTTGCCACCGAGTTTAACGACGCGAGCGCGCCGTTTTCCTCACGATTATGTAAGGGGTTCGCACCGGGTGCGAACGGCGCACCGGCGGGTCTGCCGTCGGGGGTGGCACCGGTATGCTTGCCGTACATCACGTTGGAGGTGATGGTGAGCACCGAAAGGGTATGCTCCGCCTCACGGTACGTTTTGGCATGGCGCAGTTTCATAATGAAATCATGCGTCAATTCCTGTGCGATCTGATCAACGCGATCGTCATCGTTACCGAATTTCGGGAAATCGCCGTCGCGTTCAAAGTTCACGATATAGCCGTTTTCATTTTTGATGGGGGTGACGGTGGTGTGCTTGATGGCACTGAACGAGTCGGTCACCACCGAAAGTCCTGCGATACCAAATGCCATAAAGCGGTGCACGTCGGTATCGTGAAGCGCCATTTGGATCTTTTCATACGCGTACTTATCGTGCATGTAATGAATGATATTCATGGTGTTGACGTAGAGTTTTGCCAGCCATGTGGTATAGATCTTATACCGCTCCATCACGGACTCGTAATCCAAGGATTCCAGCACCGGCATTTGCGGGCCGATCTTCATACCCGAGGTGGTATCGTAACCGCCGTTGATGGCGATAAGTAACAGCTTTGCCAAGTTGCAACGCGCACCGAAGAACTGCATCTGCTTGCCGATCTTCATGGCGGAAACGCAGCAGGCGATGGCGTAATCGTCACCGTACAGCGGGCGCATGAGGTCGTCGCTTTCATACTGAATGGAATCGGTATCCTTGGAGACCTTGGCGCAGTAGCGCTTAAACGGCACGGGCAGGTCCTTGGACCACAGCACCGTCAGGTTCGGTTCGGGCGCGGAGCCGAGCGTATACAGCGTGTGCAGCATACGGAACGTGTTTTTGGTAACGAGCGAACGCCCATCCTCGCCGACACCGCCGAGTGCTTCGGTGATCCACATCGGATCGCCGCCGAACAGCTCGTTATACTCGGGGGTACGCAAATGCCGCGCCATGCGCAGTTTCATGACGAAATCGTCCATGAGTTCCTGTGCGCCCTCCTCGGTGAGGGTGCCGTTTTCAAGGTCACGCTGAATGTAAATATCAAAGAACGTGCTCACGCGACCAAGTGACATCGCCGCACCGTTTTGTTCTTTGATGGCGGCAAGATACGCAAAATACGTCCACTGGATCGCCTCGCGCGCGTTGGATGCGGGCTCGCTGATATCAAAGCCGTACATGGCGGCCATTTCTTTTAGTTTTCCCAAGAAAGAGATCTGCTGATATAATTCCTCGCTCTGGCGCGTCTGGAACGTATCAAAATACGTTTCTTCCAGAGCGTGTTTATCCCGCTTTTTCTCTTCGATCAACCGATCCACGCCATAAAGCGCTACACGGCGGTAATCGCCGATGATACGGCCGCGTCCGTAGGCATCCGGCAGACCCGTGATAACGTGACATTTGCGCGCGGCGCGCATTTCGTCGGTGTACGCGCGGAACACACCGTCGTTGTGCGTGGTGCGGTACTTGAATTCTTCTTCCACCTTGCGGCTGAGCTTGTAACCGTACGCTTCACAGGCGTTGCGCACCATGCGCATACCGCCGAACGGATTGACACCGCGCTTGAGCGGACGGTTGGTCTGCAGACCGACGATGATCTCGTTTTCACGGTCGAGGTAACCGGGGGAATAACTCGTCAGGGACGAAACGGTATCTACGTCAATATCCAACACGCCGCCGAGCTGATGCTCCAATTTTAACAGCGCTTGCAGGCGCTCCATGAGCGCTTTGGTGCGGGGAGTGGCATCGGCGAGGAACGCTTCGTCGCCGGTATATTCGGTGTAATTGCGCTGGATAAAATCACGCACGTTGATCTCATCCTGCCAAGCACCGGCAGTAAAACCTTTCCAATTCTGATGTGTCATACGTCATACCTCCAAACAAAAAAGGCAAACCCGGTTGACACCGGATTTGCCCAGACGGTCGGCTTAAAGGCCCTTGTCAGCCCCTTTACTTTTACACTCCACCGCAGTATTCTGCGTTATCCGTCAGTCATGTAAAAGCACTATAGTCAGTATACCGAAATTCCGACAAAATGTCAACTACCATTACTTAAAAAACAAGGGTAGTTTTTCAAGAAAAATAATGTCGGTGCGATCGGCGGCATCCCCCTCGGCGAGGAACGCGCACGCGGCGGCTTCGATGCCGCCCGCTTGTTTGACAAGCTCGCGCACCGCGACAAGCGATTCACCCGTGCTGATGACGTCGTCCACGATCAACACGCGTTTGCCGCGCAGCTTGTTCACTTCGCTCTCACCCAGATACAAATGCTGCTCATGCTGGGTGGTGATGGAGGTCACCACCACGTCCAGGGGATTGCGCATGTACACTTTCACGCCCTTGCGCGCAATGACGTAGGGCTTGCCCGATTGGCGCGCCAACTCGTACGCGATCGGAATACTTTTCGCTTCGGGCGTTAAAATCACGTCGAATTCCGGCACGCGTTCGAGCAACGCCGCGCATCCCGCTACGGTCACTTCCACACTGTCAAAGCAAATGAAAGCGGCGATATCGAGCGTATCGCTCACGGCGAATTTTTCCAATTTGCAGGGAACGCCCGCAATCGTCATCTCATAAAATTCCGACATTTGAAACATCCCTTCCCTTAACTGTCCAGCCACGCATCGAGCTGTTCTTTGGTGCGGTAGCCAACGGCGGAATCCACGAGTTTTCCGTCTTTAAACAGGAGCAACGTGGGAATACTCTGAATACCGAACTGCATGGCGAGTGGGCCCTCGTCGTCCACGTTCACCTTGCCGACTTTTAAAGTCCCCTCGCGTTCCTCTGCGATCGCTTCCACGGCGGGCGCGATCATGCGGCACGGACCGCACCAGGTCGCCCAAAAATCCACCAATACGGGAACGTCCGACTGTAACACTTCTTTTTCAAAATTCGCACTTGTTAACACGAGTTCCATACGTTAGTCCTCCTTGGATTTATAATACAACATGCAGTGACAAAACCCCTCAAATTCGGGATCCTTCATCTGCTCACGGAATTCCTTGCAGATACATTTGTTTTCTTCGGTGCGTTGCATACGGCACGGACAGTACCCGCCCGTCTTTTTGAGCCCCTCTTTGATCGCCGCGACGACGTCCTTGTCGGGGTTTAAGGTTACTTTCATCGTATCACCTCTTTTTCATTATACCATACTCTTTTTAAGAGTACCAGTATTTTATTGATTTTTCCTCCACTAAATGTTACAATACGAAACGGAGCGTGATGTAATGATCTTAAAACTGTTTTTAACCTTTTTGAAGATCGGCGCGTTTACGTTCGGCGGCGGTTATGCGATGATCCCGCTGATCCAGCGCGAGGTCGTGGAAAAGAATAAGTGGCTCACCGATGACGATATTCTCGATATCATCGCCATCGCGGAATCCACCCCCGGTCCCATTGCCATCAACTCGGCAACGTTCGTCGGGTATAAAGCGGCGGGTTTTTTCGGCGCGTTTTTTTGTACCTTGGGCGTGGTGTTGCCGTCGTTTGTGATCATTCTGCTGATCTCGTTCGTGTTGGATCAGTTCAAGGCAATCACCGCCGTGCAATACGCGTTTAACGGTATCCGCGCGGGTGTGCTGGCGCTCATCCTTAAAGCCCTTATCAACATGTATAAAAAATGCCCCAAAGGTGCGGTATCGTATATCGTGATGGCGGCATCGTTTGTCGCCGTTGCGGTGTTTGACGTGAATGTTCTCATTGTTATCATTGGTTGCGCCGTGTTTGGGCTTGTCACCTCTTTAATAGCGGAAAAGAGGTGTGCGAAATGATCTTTTTGCACTTGTTTTTGACCTTTTTCAAAATCGGTGCGTTCACCTTTGGCGGTGGCTACGCCATGTTACCGCTGATTCAAAAGGAAGTCGTTTCCCTCGGTTGGATGGAGAATGAAACCGTTCTCAATTTCATCGCGGTCAGCGAATCGACCCCCGGTCCGTTTGCCATCAACATGGCGACCTACGTCGGGCAAGCAATGGGCGGCACCTACGGCTTGTGGGGGAACCTGCTAGGCGCGTTTTGTGCCACGCTCGGTGTGGTGTTACCGTCATTTATCATCATTTTACTGGTGGCAAAATTCTTTGAAAAGTTCAAAGAAAGCCGCATCGTCAAAGGATGTATGACGGGCCTCAAGCCCGCCGTCATCGGGCTCATCGGCTCGGCGATCGTTTCAAACGGTATCACGGTGTTTTTCCCTGTCGGTATTTCTCTGTCGGTGTTCGCCTCGGTGGAATTTATAAGCGCGGCGGTGATCTTTGTTCTTGCCTTGGTACTGGCACTAAAAAAAGCCCACCCCATCCTCATTATTCTTCTTTCCGCCGCACTCGGCATCGCCGTCGGATATTTGTTCTAAAAGCAGGAGCAGCCGCTCCTGCTTTTTTCATATTCCCGTTCACTTTCTCATACTGTGTAGGGGAGAGTGAGAGTATGTGGATCATTAAAAAACGCTGGCTGTTCAGCGCGTTTTGTTGCCTTGTCTTGTTGATCGCTTCGCCGCTGGCGATCTCGCAGTACGCCGGTGCGTGGCAAACGGCGGCGGGTACGGTGACGAGTTGGGGCTTAAGCTTTCAAAACGAAGGGCAGCCGCCCATCGGCAACGCCGACGCCGCGTATTTAAAGCAATTTAATGCGTATTACGTGGGGGACACCTCCACCGAAAACGGCAAAACGCTGTATCTGACGTTCGACGCGGGCTTTGAAAACGGCAACACCGCGCCGATTTTGGACGCGCTTAAAAAGCATGACGCCAAAGCGACCTTTTTCCTCGTCAAGAATTATCTGGACACCGCCCCCGAACTTGTTAAACGCATGGTGGCGGAGGGGCATACCGTCGGCAACCACACGGCAAACCACCCTGATATGTCGAAGATCGCGGACCGTGCGGCGTTTGAAAAAGAACTCACCGACTTGGAAGACGCCTATCGCACGCTGATCGGTAAGGATATGCCGAAATTCTACCGCCCGCCGCAGGGAAATTTCAGCGAATCCAATCTAAAAATGGCAAGCGAGATGGGATACCGCACCTTTTTCTGGAGTTTAGCGTACGTCGATTGGTACGTGGACCGCCAACCCACCCGCGAGCAAGCGCTGGAAAAACTCACGACAAGAGTACATCCCGGTGCGATCGTCTTGTTGCACAGCACCTCGGCGACCAACGCGCAGATCTTGGACGAATTGCTCACGAAATGGGAATCCATGGGGTATCGCTTCGCGCCGCTTTCAGATTTATTGTAACCGACTCTTTGTCCACCCCCATACACTGGCACAAAAGGGGGCAGAGGATATGTGGGAGATGATCGCGTCCGTTATTGCGCTCTTGCTTGCGGTTTACGGCGCCGCCGATTTGGTGGCGCGGATCTGTTGGCGCTTCATATTTGCCGGCAAGCGCGAGCAACTGACGTTTACCGTTTCGGCGGAGGAGGATGCCGAATACCGCATCCGCCGTTTGGCGGCGTGGACGCGTCTTTGCCCAAACGGCGGCTTCACACCGATCGTGGTACTCACCGAAGAAAACGAGCCGCTCATACGACTTTGCACGGAGCTCGGACTAATCTGCAAAACCGCTTTACAAGAGTCGCAAGGTGCGTTATAATAAAAACAGAATATATGTTCGGCGAGGATCGAAGCATGGACGAGGCAAAACAGGTGTTATCCGGCACCGTGGAGCGGGTAGTTTTCCGTAACGAGGAAAACGGCTGGACGGTGTTGGAACTTGTGGCGGAGGACGAATTCCACAAGGTAGTGGGTGTCCTGCCGACCACGCAGGCAGGCGAACAACTCAAGCTGACGGGCGAATGGGTGGAACATCCCAAATTCGGCCGTCAGTTTCGCGCGCATACCTGTGAACACGAACTGCCTACCGACCGCGACGCGGTGTTTCGGTATTTGGCGTCGGGCGCGATCAAGGGTATCGGACCGGTAACCGCCTCCGCGTTGGTGGCACAGTTCGGGGAAGATACTCTGCGTGTGATGGAGGAAGAACCCGAGCGGCTGTGTGAGGTGCGCGGTATCACCGCCTCCAAAGCCGAAAAGATCGCCAAAGAATACCGCGAGCAGTTCGGTTTGCGTGAGGTGATCCTCGCGTTTTCGGGTTACGGGCTGACCCAAAGCGAAGCCCTGCGCTGTTGGAAACGGTGGGGTGCCTCTACGGTGGAAACCATCCGTTCCAATCCGTATCTGCTGTGCTCGGTGGGGTTATACATTTCCTTTGACCGTGCAGATGCCATTTGCATGAGCATGGATCGCTTGCCGGATGACCCCCGCCGTATTGAAGCGGGGCTTATACACGTATTGCGGCACAATCTGCAAAACGGGCACACCTGCTTGCCGTCGGACAAGCTGATTGCCGCCACGGCACAGATGCTCGGTATTGACGCCATCAAAACAGGCGAAACGTTGCAGGATATGGTCACCAATTTCACGGTACGCACCGAGCGAATCGGCGAGCAGGTGTTTGTGTTTTTACCCGCCTTGCATCAGGCGGAAAAATACGCCGCCTCGCGTATTCGCTTGATGACGGGTTTCCACACCGAGGTGAGCGACAAGATCCGCCGCAATCTTCAAACCATGGAGAGGCAAAACGGCATCACCTACCAAGAACGGCAGCGCGAAGCGGTGCTTGCCGCGGTGGAAAAAGGGGTACTCATCCTCACCGGCGGTCCCGGTACGGGCAAAACAACCACCCTGCGTGCCATCATTGCCCTGCTGGAGGGACTTGGCAAGCGGGTAGAGATCGCCGCACCCACGGGGCGCGCCGCCAAACGTATGACCGAACTGACGGGGTGCGAAGCGCGCACCATTCATCGCTTACTGGAGGTGAAATGGGACGACAACGATACCCCCGTATTCGACCGTAACGAGAAAAATCCGCTGGAGGCGGATGCACTGATCGTCGACGAGGTGTCGATGGTGGATGCCCTGTTGTTTGAAAGCTTATTGCGCGCACTCAAACCCGCGTGCCGCCTGATTTTGGTGGGGGATACCGATCAGCTCCCCGCGGTGGGTGCCGGCAGTGTGTTGCACGATCTGATCGACAGCGGCGTGTTGCCGGTGGTGAAATTAAATCAAGTATTCCGCCAAGCGCTGACGAGTGATATCGTCGCCAACGCGCACCGCATTGTGGTGGGCGATATGCCGAAATTCAGCAAAAAGCAAGGTGATTGCTTCTTTTTGGAGGAGTTTATCCCCGACGGTGCCGCCGACGCGGTGGTGGATCTGTGCGCGCGTCGCCTGCCTGCAGGGTATGGCACCAGCGTGTTTGACGGAATTCAAGTGCTGTGCCCCGGTCGCAAGGGCCCTCTCGGCACGGTGCATCTTAACGAGCGGTTGCAGGAAGCGCTGAATCCTCCCGCCGAAAGCAAGCGCGAATGGAGCGGCGAATCGTCGATGCTCCGTGAGGGCGATAAGGTCATGCATATCAAAAACGACTACGACATCGGTTGGACGCGGGACAGCGGCGAAATGGGAACGGGTGTCTTTAACGGTGACATTGGGATCCTTGAGGAGATCTCCCCGCGTGAGCAACTGCTCAAAGTTCGCTACGACGACCGCGTAGCACTGTATACCTATGAGCAAGCCAAAGAACTGGAACTCGCGTACGCGATCACGGTACACAAAAGCCAGGGAAGCGAGTTCGATACGGTGGTGTTACCGCTGTGCCACGTGCCGCAATTGCTTTGTTACCGCAATTTACTGTATACCGCCGTCACGCGTGCTAAATCCCTTTTAATCGCTGTCGGTGACCGTGAAACAGTGGGCGCGATGGTGAAGAACCACCGCAAAACGTTGCGGTATACGGGGCTTACCTTCTTTTTGGAACAAGCGGGGCGATTCTTTTCGTGATGAATTGGAAGAGGGTTAGGCGGTGCTTTCTCGCCATTTTCTTGCCGAAACGCTGTATATTTTGCGATACGGTCATTCCGCCGTGGCACCAAAGCTGTGAGCCGTGTGCGCGGCAGTTATCCTTTATCCGCCCACCGCTGTGTCCGTATTGCGGGCATTATAAAAAGCACTGTGACTGTGGGAATCGGCGATCGGCATTTGATAAAGTGGCGGCACCGTTTTATTACGAGGCAGCCGCCCGCAGCGGCGTGTTACGGCTGAAACGGCACGACGATCCGGATGCGATCGCCTGTTTTGCCGATCATATGCACACGGTGGTCTGCCGTGAGTATGGTGATGAGTCCATCGATGGATTGGTGTATGTGCCAATGACACGGCGTGCCGAGCGGCAAAGAGAGTATAATCAAGGGCGACTGCTTGCCGAAGCACTCGGCGAACGGTTATCTTTGCCGGTGTATGCGGCACTTGCCAAGATCTACGAAACGCCACCGCAAAAAGCGCTCGATTTTCATGCGCGATCGGGTAACGTGCTCGGCGTGTTCGACGTGATCGACCCCGCCGTTCGCGGCAAAACGCTCTTATTAGTGGATGACGTAATGACCACGGGTGCCACGCTTAGCGAATGCGCCAAAATGCTGAAGATCTACGGTGCCAAGCGCGTGCTTGCCGTGACGATCGCCGTCCATAAACGCAAAAAAGAAACGGATGAGGTCAAGTGACCTCATCCGTTTTTAGCGTTGTAATTCAATAAAGAACTCCACACCGTTTGGCACGTTCTGCACACCGTACGGCAAGCGGTGTGCCTGCATGATCGCTGCCACAACGGACAACCCGATACCGGTACCGCCGTAGGCGCGGGTATGCGCTTTGTCAATTTTATAAAAGCTTTCCCAAATATGCGGCAGATCCTCTTCGGGGATCGGTGCGCCGGTGTTAAATACCGTCACCCGCACGGCACGCTCCGTCGGCTGTACGCCGATGCCGATCTCGCCGCCCTCGGTGACGTGGTGAAGGGCGTTTGTCAGGTAGTTGGTGAGCACCTGCTCGATCAGCAGGGCATCACCCCACACAAACAACGGCTCGTCGGAAAGTGTCGGCAACGCGACGGCGCGCTCGGCAAATAAAGGTGCGTAACGCTGTAACAGCCGCGAAAGCAAAGAGGAGAGATCAAAGCGTTCAATGGTTAGCTCGTCACCGCCTGTTTCCAGTTGCATCAAGGTAGTGAGCTTTGCAATGATCTGCGAAAGCTTTGCCGCTTCATCCTCAATAACGGAACAATAAAATTCACGGTTGGCGGCATCCCCCGCAATGTTTTCGTGCAACCCCTCCGCATACGTTTGAATCAGCGAGATGGGCGTTTTTAGTTCGTGTGAGACGTTGCGAATAAATCGACTGCGCGCTTCGTTTTGGCGGGCGGTCATCTCCATGTCACTTTGCAAGCGCGCGTTGGCGGTTTTGAGTTCCGATAAGCTTTGCTCCATCGTTTCAGACACGGTGTTTAAACTGTGCCCGAGCTCGGCAAGCTCGTCCTCACCGCCTCCGTTGTATCGATCCGAAAAATCCATGTGCGCCATGCGCGCGGCCATATCCGACAACCGCCGCACGGGACGGGTGAACACGCGGGCGAGTACAAAGGCGATCACGCAACTAAGCAGCAACGTGGCGAGTGTTACCCACCATAAGAAACGACTGCTTGCGCCCGTCGTTTGTTCATTCGTCGACAGATGCAACGTGATGTAAACACCGTTCATTTTGCCATACAACGACAACTGATCGTCATGCTCTACCAGACGGTACCCGTTAGTTTGGGGAGTGTAGGGCTGTGACAGAAAGACGGGTGTGTCCGGTTGCGGAATGACATATATTACCTGATGGTCGGTACGTATCACGATCGACATGCCGTGCTCGGTATAATACGGTTCTAACACGTGCGCAGGGTGCTTACGTTCAGCGATCGCATCGACAGCGTCGGTATAGGCCCCTGTCAGTAAGGCCTCACTCTTTTGTTCATTCAGCCGTGCAAGGGCAACGGTGTTAAGCAACCAATTGAATAACAACAGTGCCAAAACACACGCAGTGAACACGCAGAACACCTTGCCGGCGATCGACCGAAAAAAACGTGTTACGGCAGTTTTCATACTTCATCCTCAAATTTATATCCGATGCCACGCACCGTCTTAATGCGATTACCGACTTCACCCAATTTACTGCGCAGTTTCTTAATATGCGTGTCTACCGTGCGGGCGTCACCGTCGTAATCGTATTGCCAAACACTGTTCAGAATACGGTCCCGCGACAGCGCGACTCCCTTGTTGGTCGTTAAATATTCCAGCAGTTCAAATTCCGTATAGGTAAGCTGTACCAACGTGTTATCCACGTACACCTCGCGTGCGAGCTTGTCAATGCGCAACCGCGACGGATCCGCCAACACGGCATCGCCCTTGCGACGAAGAATCGCCTCAATACGGGCGGACAGGATCTTTAAGCTGAACGGTTTTGCCACGTATTCGTCCGCACCCAGTTCAAAGCCCTGCAGTTCGTCTGCTTCCTCACTGCGGGCGGTAAGCATGATAATGGGGGTACGGTGCGTTTGACGGATCTCGCGGCACACCTGCCAGCCGTCCTTTTTCGGCATCATGACGTCCAAGATCACGAGATCGGGGTGTTTTTCATAAAACACCTCTAACGCCTCAACACCGTCGGCGGCTTCCAGCGTTTCATACCCTTTGATGCGCAGATAATCGGCGATGACACGGCGCATACGCATCTCGTCGTCAACGATCAGAATGGTAGCAGACTTCATACAATCACATCCTATTTCAGATCGATAACGATTCGATCGTTCGCTTCAAAACGCGCGCCACCCGTTAAGATAGCGATCACGCTTTGATACAAGAGCAGCGGATCCTCCAAAAATTGCTCGCGCACTAAAGCGGCTTGACGGTCGTCCGCCACCAATAACGTGAAAGATAAAAGCGGCGCCTCTTCGTCCCCAACGGTGCAGGTCACGGTAACACCCGCCTCGGTTTTCAAAGTCTTCACGTGATTTTCTTGCTCACTGCGACGGCGTGCAAGCAGTTGTACCGCCGCTTTGGACGCGCGCTCGCGAATGGTATAAGGGAGCAAGTCGGCAAGCGTTTCCGCCGCGTGGGAGCCCACTTCGGTCACGGCAAGGGTATCGTCCTCGCGTTCGCGCAGGTTGTCGAGCTCCACCAATTCGTCAATGGCGGCACTGGTATCAAAAAAGTTTGCCATGCCGTTTCCGCAAATAATATCGAGCACGTCGTTGCGGGGCATCGGCACGCCCGCCGCGATCAGCACGTAACATATCAGAATTTTAATTTCATGTCGGGAATGTAACCCGCCGGGCTCTACGCCCGCACCAAAGGCATCACGATCCATACGACGCGCCTCCTTTACCTATTCAGTATACAAAAACTCCGCCCCGCTGTCAACAGCGGGGCGGAAGTGGTTTTTACAGTGTGATGACTGTCGCATCAAATAAGGCGGCCTCATCAAGCGAATGCGTGACCATTACGATCGGGCACTCGGCAAATCGTTCGCGCAGTGCCGCGGCGACAGTGACCTTTAAGCCGTCGTCCAAGCCGTTGAACGGCTCGTCTAACAAGAGCAGATCACCGCCGAACGCGAGTGCGCGTGCCAGTGCCACGCGTCGCTGCATCCCGCCGCTGAGTGCGTCGGGCAGTTCGTTTGCGACGTCCTGTAACGAAACGGCGGCGAGTGCTTTTTCCACTGCGTCACCGTCGTCGGTGACTAAGAGCAGATTTTCTCTGACCGTCAGCCACGGCACCAAGCGGTTTTCCTGGAACACCATTGCCACACGCGACGCCTTGCGATGAATCGTGCCGTCGGTGGGTGCTTCCAACCCCGCGATCAACCGCAAAAGGGTGGTTTTCCCGCACCCCGACGGACCGAACAAGCAAATGGCACCGCTTTTGGGCAACGTCAGCGACACGTCCTTTAAGACGGGAGCGCCCCCGTAAGAAAAGGATACACGGTCAAGTTTTACCATGAGCGCCCTCCTTTCGTGTCATACAGAGCAACAGCTTTTCTAAGAGAATACTCAACACGATCACCACGGCGGTCCAGGCAAACACCTCGGGGGTTTCAAGTGTCATCTTAGCAAGCTGCAGGCGATTGCCGATCGCCAGATCGGGACGGCAAATGATCTCCGCCGCCACTCCCGACTTCCATGCAAATCCCAACCCGTTAACGGCAGCCGTCAAGAAATACGGTTTGATGGAGGGGAGATATACCCGCGTCAACACACGGCGCGGTGACACCGCGTAGAGCTTTGTCATTTCGAGCAACCCTTTATCGGTGCGGCGAATCCCCTCTTCTACGTTCACCCAAACGATGGGCAACACCATCAAAAAGGCGATGAACGCGGGGATCACGTCGTAATCGATCCACACCAAGGTGAGAATGATAAAGGAAGCAACGGGCGCCGCGCGGATAATGTGCAACAACGGGGCAACCAACGCACGGATCAAAGAAAAGCGTGAGGTGACCACTGCCAGTGCCGCACCGCCAATTAGCGCCGCCAAAAAGCCCAGCACGATACGCAGCAGCGACATTCCCACCGACTGCCAAAACAGCGACGTCGGCAAAAGGGTAAGCAAGGTGTTTAATGCAACGAGCGGAGAGGGGATAAGCAGCTCTTGCCGCACCAGTGCGGCGATGAGCCACCACACCCCGATCCAAAACACCGCGACCGCAACCCCGCGAATTGCTCTTTTGACCTTATCCTGCATAATAGAACGCATCATCCGGTAATTTACCGCCGATCGCTTTCGGGTTGGCATCAAAGAGCACCTGATAATAGCCCGCGATCTGCGCCTTCATGTCCGCACCGGATACGAAGGTAAGCTGGCAATTCGGAATAGCTTTTTTAGCAAGCGGTGCTTTGGGAATGATGCCGTAGCTCTCGCACAACGCGGCGGTCGCTTCCACGTCGGCGGCTTTCTCAATGGATGCTTTATACTCGGCAAGGAACGCGTCCACCGCGGCTTTGTTGGCTTCTGCAAACTCTTTACGCACCGCCACACAGCCCATCATCAGCTTGTTGTTGGCACCGGCAACCGCTTCCCATTCGGTGTTCATGGAGAGTGCCACTTTCACGGCTTGGTTTTGGGAGATGATAGCGGATACGTTCGGTTCGGGAACCATCGCGAGTGTAATATCACCTTTTACCATTTTCGCGACTAACTCGGTGTTTTCCGCCAAAAATTCAATCGTCACGTCTTTGTCGGGATCAATGCCGTTTTTGCTTAAGACGTACCGCAAAATGTATTCGGGGTTCGCACCCTCGCCCGTGGAATAGATGGTCTTGCCTTTGAGATCGGCAATGGAATTGATGCCGTTGCCGTTATCCAGCATATACAACACACCCAGCGTGTTGACCGCGAGCAGTTGCACCTTACCTGCCGTCTTTTGATACAGGGAAGAGGCGAGGTTGGTGGGAACGGCGGCGATGTCTAAATTGCCCGAAGCGAGCTGCGTGCCGATATCCTGCGGCACGGACGAAACGGTGAACTCGTAATCGTTGGTGGCGGTTTCGTTTTTATCCGCTTCCATCAAATGCACCATGCCGATACCGGTCGGTCCTTGAATCGCGCCGATTCTAACCGTCGTTTTCGGAGCGGGCTCTTTAGTACAGCCGATCGTCATCGTGGCGAGGAGCAATACGGCGAGTACGAGTGATACTACTTTTTTCATACAAGATTCCTTCTTTCTTAAGAAATACGATACGTTTTACCCTCTTTAATGAGGATGCCTTCACGCACCAACGTGTCTAACGCACGATACAAACTGGACCGCCCCATGTTAAGGGCTTTCGCCAGTTCGGTCATCGTACCCGGCAGCTGAATGGTGCCTTGCTCGTCCTGGTGGGAGAGCAGATGGTGATACAAACGGTTTTCGGTGTTGCCGATGGTGAGTGCCGAAAGCTTGCGATTGAGAAACCGCACGCGATCGGACAAAAAACGAATATAGCGTTCCGCGATCAAGGGGAACTCCATGAGCAACCGTGACATCAGTTCCTGCGGAATAAACCGCACGGCAGTATCCTCGGCGGCGGTGATCTCGGTCACGTAGGCGTCCTGCTCACTGTCGAACAGTGCCGCCACACCGAAGATCTCGCCCGCGTGCAGGCGGTTGATCACCACCTCGCCCGACGAACGGACCACCACCGACCCACGCACGATCAACCCCACGGCGCGGCGAAAGGTATCGGTGTTGTACACGACCTGCCCGCGACGGTAGCAAACGGCAGGCGTCAGGCGTTGTTCAATTGCGCTTAACACCTCGTCGTTTAGCCCGTCAAACAGAAAAAATGCGGATAACGGACAAGTGACCCCCATCGGCTTCCCCTCCCTGTTGTATCAAAAGTGTCCCAAATGGGACAACTTTTCTATAGTATAGCGTAAAAATCTCAAAAAAGCAAGAGGGAGGGGTAAAATATTTTAGTGGAACATTTACTTTTGAATGGTTTTATGGTATGTTATCCTTAACAGACTATGTGCAAGGAGGAATTGTACATGAAAAAGATAGTAGCGGTACTGCTGGCAGTGTTGCTCCTTGTGGGCGTGATGGCGGTCGGCGTCAGTGCCGAGGAAACGACCACGACGACGGCAAACACCGTGGCACCGCAACGCGTCGCGGTGACCTTAACGGCATCGTTTAATGCCGACGGTACGCTCACGGTCAAAGCGGTCGATGCAAACGGCGCGCCGGTGAACGGATATCCGGTGTATTTGATGATGCAAGGCATGCCGGAAAACGGGGAGACGAACGCCGAAGGTGTTTACAAGTCGGCTTTTGACGTTGACGAGGGCAAAAAAGCAACCTTTAAAGGTGCAGAGCATTACACGTCGACGATGATCTACGAGGCGTGTGCCGAGCAAACGATCACGCGTCCGTCGGCCGCTACCACCACGGTGGCACCCGTCACCACGACGGTCGCGGAGGAGACCACTACCACCGTGAGCGGTGATGCCACGACAACGGCCACGGAGGAGACCACCACCGAACAGCAGGCGGCGGCGACCACCGGTTCCACCGCGTCGACCACGGCAACGGTCAAGGGCAACAGCACGACTGCTGTTGAAGACGACATGATCGCGATGAACGCGCTAACCGATACGGCGTTGCTCGAAAACTTTGGATTAACGCGTCAGGAATTCTTGTCCAAGGCGCGCCTCTTGGTATCCGAAGCGGATTATAAAAAACTGGTGGGACGCACGGGCAACACCCCGATGCTCAGCGTGCGCACCTCGGTTACAGAGGTCACGCCCACCATGGTGCAGGCGGCCTTGTCGAACGTATCGGAATTTTCGGGCTACTCCGAGGATCAGCGTCAGGTGTTCACCTTTGATCTGTCTTTGCTGATGCTCTCTCGCGCCGGCAAAGAGGTGCCGGTGACGGCGTTGCCCGAGGGTATTATCTACACTGTTCAGTTGCCGATTCCTTCAGAAATGAAGAAATCGTCTGCGTTTGCGATCACCGTGATGGACGGTGACGGTTTGATGACACCGCAGAAGCTCGAAGTGAAGAACGGTATGTTTGAGCTCAAGATCAATTCGCTCGAAGCGTATACGCTTATCGGTTTCGGTGAAGAGGAAGAAGAGAGCGCAGGCGGTATGTCGTGGCGCTTGATCGTCCTGCTGATCGCGGGTATCCTACTGATCGCGGGCGCGGGCGTGCTTCTGTATTTCTTTGTGTTCCGCAAGCCGGAAGAGGTGAAAGAAGCGCAAACCGAACAAGAAACCGCCAAAGAGGACAGCGATACCGACATTTACAGCGGTCGCACCGATAACACCTGGGAACCCGAAGACAACTGATTCGATTTGTTTGTGTGACGCACCGATAACAAGGGGCGAAAGTCTCGCCCCGCAACTTCACATGTGCGACACGCCTTTACGACAAATTCAATAGGCAAGCGGGGGTGCCATACGCACCCCCGCTTCTTTTACTCCCTATCACGCCTCAAGTTTTCTCCTCGAGTGAGCGGATGAGGTGAGACTTTTACCCCGCATTTGCAATAAAATGAACCGCGGTAGGCAATGTTGCCTACCGCGGTTTTTGTTAATTGATCTGATCGATATCGTACGGCGTGGTCTGATACACAAAGTAGTTCAGCCAGTTGGAAAACAAGAGATTCGCGTGCGAACGCCAGGTGATCGGCGGGGTGCGTGAGGGATCGTCGTCAGGGAAATAGTTGAACGGCACCTCAATCGGAAGTCCTGCCGCTTTATCGCGTTCATACTCCTCTTTTAAAGTGGTGGCATCGTATTCCGAATGCCCCGTGATGAAGATCTGTCGCCCTTTCTTGGTGGCAACGGCGTACACGCCCGCCTGCTCGGAGGAGGCGAGGATCTTAAGTTCCGGTACGTGCTCAATATCCCCGCGGTCGATAGTGGTGTGCCGCGACTGCGGAACGTTGAACACCTCGTCAAATCCACGGAACAGAATGGAATGTTTATGCTCAACGATATGCGGGAAAATGCCGAACATTTTTTTCGGCAAGGGTTGTTTTTGGATACCGTAATGGTAGTAAAGCCCCGCTTGCGCGCCCCAGCAGATATGCAGTGTACTGGTGACGTGCGTTTTGCTCCATTCCATGATGGTGCACAGCTCGTCCCAGTATTCCACCTCTTCAAAGGGCAGATGCTCCACCGGCGCTCCCGTGATGATCATGCCGTCGTACTTTTTCTCTTTGACGTCGTCAAAGGTTTTGTAAAACATCAGCATGTGATCCTCGGGCGTGTTGCGCGAATGATGGGTGCGGGTGTGGATCAGTTCCAGTTCCACCTGCAACGGCGTGTTGCCGAGCAAGCGCGCCATCTGCGTTTCGGTGACGATCTTTTTCGGCATCAGGTTGAGCAATAAGATCTTCAGCGGACGAATATCCTGCGTCAGTGCGCGCGTTTCGGTGATAACGAAAATATTTTCGTCGGTCAGGGTTTGCGTTGCCGGCAACTGATTGGGAATTTTAATGGGCATGTAAAAAGCCCTCCTTTAGACGTTTGCTAATGCTTGCTCCAGATCAGCAATGATATCGTCGACGTTCTCAATGCCGACCGACAGACGCACCATATCCGGCGTGATACCGGTGGCAACGAGCTGTTCGTCGGTGAGCTGACGGTGGGTGGTGGAAGCGGGATGCAACACCGAGGTGCGGGCATCCGCCACGTGCACGACAACCGCCGCGAGCTTTAACGAATCCATAAACGTAACCGCCGAGGCGCGACCGCCTTTGACACCAAACGAAATAACGCCGCAGCAACCTTTCGGCAGGTATTTTTGTGCCAGCGCGTGTTGATCGGAGGAGGCAAGGCCGGGGTAATTCACCCAAGCGACCTTTTCATGTTTTTCCAAATACTCGGCAACCGCCTGCGCGTTTTGGCAGTGACGCTCCATGCGCAGGGCCAGCGTTTCCAAGCCGAGGTTTAAAACAAACATGGCAAGCGGTTGCGGCGTGGAGCCCAGATCGCGCATCAACTGCACGCGGGCCTTGGTGATGTAGGCCGCTTTGCCGAAATTCTCGGTGTACACGACACCGTGGTACGACTCGTCGGGGGTGGTCAGCTCCGGATACTTGCCGGATGCCGCCCAATCGAAATTACCGCTGTCCACGATCACACCGCCGACCACCGTGGCGTGACCGTCCATGTACTTGGTGGTGGAATGCATCACGATATCCGCGCCGTGTTCAAACGGACGGCACAGGATGGGAGTGGCAAAGGTGTTATCCACGATCAGCGGCACACCGTGACGGTGAGCGAGCGCCGCATACCGCTCAATATCCAGCACGTTGAGTGCGGGATTGGCGATGGTCTCGCCAAATACGAGCCGCGTATTTTCGTCAAACAACGCGTCCGCTTGCTCGTCGGTCATATCGGGGGTTAAAAAGCGCACTTCAATGCCCATGCGCTTCATGGTCACGGCGAACAGATTGGTGGTGCCGCCGTAAATGGTGGACAAGCTCACGAAATTCTGCCCCGCGCTCGTAATGTTAAAGATCGCCATCAGCGATGCCGCCTGACCGGACGAGGTGCACATGGCACCCACACCGCCCTCTAACGCGGCAATTTTATCCTCAACCGCCGCAACGGTGGGGTTGGAAATGCGGGTATACATGTGACCGGGCGCTTCCAAATCAAACAATTTGCCCAGATGATCGGCAGAATCGTATTTATACGTCGTGCTTTGATAGATCGGGAGCACGCGCGGCTCACCGTTTTGCGGCTGGTAGCCGCCCTGAATACAAAGCGTCTCGGCGCGATAATCGTTCATAATAAAATCGCTTCCTTTCGATGGATATACGCTTAAAGTATATCTTTTCTGAAATGTTTTGTCAACGGGAACTTGCAAGGCGGAAAGATTTGTGATAAAGTACAAAAAGGTGATAATATGAAGTATCAATTCTCGGCAGCCATGCGTGACATGAAACCGTCTGCCATTCGTGAAATTTTCAAAAGCTTGGGTCAGCCGGGCGCCATCTCGTTCGCCGCAGGCAACCCCGCACCCGAATCGTTTCCGGCGGAACAGATGGCGGCGATCGCCGCCGATATTTTTGAAAATCGGGCATCCGTCGCCCTGCAATACGGCACCACCGAAGGGTATACACCGCTTCGCGAATTGGTGGCAGACCGTCTGGCTCGCCGTTTCGGCGTGGACACCGCATCTAATATGACCGTCATTACCAGCGGTGGTCAGCAGGGGATCGAGCTTGCCTGTAAAACCTTATGTGACGCAGGGGACGTCGTCATTTGCGAAAACCCCAGCTTTATTGGCGCGCTGAATGCTTTTCGCTCGTTAGGTGCTTGCCCCGTCGGCGTGGAACTGGAAGAGGACGGCATCTCGCTTGAGGGCTTGGAAGCCGCACTCAAAGCCCACCCGAATGCAAAACTGTTGTACCTCATCCCGACGTTCCAAAATCCGGCGGGAATCACCATGTCGCTTGAAAAACGAAAAACGGTGTACGCGCTCGCTAAACAATACGACGTCATGATCCTCGAAGATAACCCTTACGGTGATTTGCGCTTTGCGGGCGCGGAACTGCCCACCATTAAAAGCATGGATACCGACGGCAGGGTGATCTACTGCGGCACGTTCTCCAAAATTCTGTCGGCGGGGATGCGTGTCGGTTACGTTTGCGGTCCCGAAGCGGTGGTGCAAAAACTGGTTGTCGCCAAACAAGTGGAGGACGTGCACACCAACCTGTTTTTCCAAATGCTGTGCGCCGAGTTTATGAAACGCCACGATTTAGACGCGCATATCGACTTTATCCGCAGTTTATACCGCGAAAAATGCGGTTGTATGCTTGAAACGCTTGATGCGTGCACGCCGAGTGACGTCACCTACACGCGCCCCGAGGGCGGCCTGTTCTTATGGTGCACGCTGCCAAAGCGTATCCCAATGGCGGATTTCGTGGCGGAGGCGGCGGAACGGAAAGTATTTGTCGTGCCGGGTACCACCTTTAATTGCGATTTGTCCGCACCGTCGCAATCGTTCCGATTAAACTATTCCACTCCCTCAAACGAGGAGATCAAAAAAGGTATCGCCATACTTGGTGACTTGCTCAAATAAACAATATAAGAAAAGGGCTGTGTTCGACAGAACACAGCCCTTTTTGATCAGATCCACTCGTCCTCGGGGAATTCCGTGGGCGGAACTTCCAGTTGCTCGGGGTGCTTTAACAAGCGGCGGAGCATACGGAACGATTCCGCGTAATAATGTCCGTCGCAAATACGCTCATCCAACACGAGTTTTACGCGAATGACTTTTTTGGTGGAAACGGTACCGTCCGGCAGGGCGACGGGAACGACGGTCTTTTTGCCCATTGCCACAAACACCGAGGTGGTGCCGAAATTGTAAATGTGGTGGTACACCGGCTGAATACCGATCGAGCCGACGTCGGTGATGTAAAACGAGGTGTGGAACGGGCTGAGTTCGTTGATGAACTCGGTCATCCAGCCGCGGTGATCCATAAAGATGATAAAATTGACGAACGCGCGTACCATCCAGGCGGGCAGCTTGTTTAAGATCTTCGCCGCTACGTCAGTGGTATTGGCATCGTCAATGTTCTTAACTTCCTTATCCATTGCCTCACTGACGCGCCGGTAGACGTCAAACACCGTATCGGTCTTTTCAAACTGCGGTTTGATGCAGGATTCCTCTGCATCCTTGGACAAGCTGTGTTTGGCAGTCATTGAGGCGGTCAGCCGATTGCGGGCGTACGCCTTGCCGTTCATGATAAAACGGTTGAGCCGCGGGCGCAAGACGAACATCCGCACCACTGCCGCGATAATAAGATGATACAGCGAAAAGGTGGGCATATCGTGTTCCTTGCGCATCGCACGCACGTACTTTTCCAGATATTCAATGTCGATCTCCTCATCGAAGAACACTTGTGAATCGGTGCGCGTCTTCATCAAATGGGGCATGACCGCGAACAAGGATTGCGTATGGCGCAGGCGCCAACCATCTTTTCGGTCGCCAAAGCGTCTCTTTTTAGGTTCCATATTGTCCCATCCTCACATGTTTTAAGTGTGGAATCTCACTCCGTCACAATTTGCCGCAATGACGAAGCGGCTTCCGTCGCTTGTTGAAGCTTGGCGGCGAAGACTTTGCCGCCGCGGATGTTGTGAACGATAAATTCCGGAAGTGCCGGATCGGCGGTGGCCACGTGCACGGTAGACAGACCGAATAACTTTTGCCAGGTCGACCGTACTACCACCATATTCCGAACGTGCGACAGAGATACCGCTTTTGCGGTAACGGAAAACAGACCGGTTTGTTCGGATAACGATTCACCGTCGATAACGTAGTGCGTCAGCGACAGCGGCAGACCGAACAGACGGCTGCACCGTTTCGCGGAAAATGCTGTTGCCATGGGCATACCTCCGAATTCGAAAAATCGGGAATTTTGTCACAACGGAAGCAGTATACCAAAAAAATCGGGATTTGTCAAATTCGGGGCAATAACGAGGGCGCCCGCCGCGACCGATTGGTCACGGCGGGCGCCCGAACTTAAGCCGACAGATCAGCAGCCGCAATCGCAGCCGCAGTCGTTATTGTCGATGAGCAGCAGGATGACGATGATGAAAAGCAGCCAAGTGCAGTTGACGTCACCGCAGAATAAGTTTCTTAAACACATAAAACAGTTCTCCCTTCACTTTTAAGAGATATTAGCAGCCGCAGCCGCAACCGTTGTTGCGCTCATTGTAGCAGCCGTTGTTGCAACCATTGTAGCAATCGTTGCCGCAGTCGCTGTTGTCGATGAGCAACAGGATCACGATGATGAAGAGCAGCCAGGAGCAGTTCGCCTCACCACAGAAGAGATTACGCAGACACATATTCGGATATCCCCCTTTCATGGAAACCGCAGGTGTTGAACCTGCTTTCATTTCATCTTATGCCGCGATACACGATGAGTGAAGAAAATTTGAAAAAACTTGATTTCGGGAGAAAACAAGAGCAAAACGGTGCTAAACTCTGAAAATCGCAAAAATATAAACCGATTTGACTTTATTTGACTTTGACTTTATTTGACTTTCGTTGTATACTCGTGACAAAGGAAGTGATCCTATGCGTATCAGCGATGCGATAACCGCCTATATTATGAGTATGATGGAACAGGCGGAGGACGGCGCGGCTCAGTTGCGCCGCAACGAATTGGCGGAACAGCTCGGTTGCGTGCCGAGTCAGATCACCTACGTGCTGACTTCGCGGTTTACGCCGCAGCAGGGGTACGTAGTGGAAAGTCGGCGCGGCGGCGGTGGATACATCCGCATCCGTCGGGTGGCTCCGCAACGGGAAGCAACACCACTGATGCATATCGTCAACTCCATTGGTGACGAACTCGTTCCCGCGGCGGCGGAGTCGATCTTACAAAGCATGGTGTATCAGGGCTTTTTAAGCAAGCAAGCGGCGGGCGTGATGGCGGCAGCGCTGTCCGACCGCGCGTACCGCGACGTCCCGGTGGAGACGCGTGACCGTTTGCGGGCGTCACTCTTAAAGCACATGTTAGCGGCATACATTTAAGGAGGTAACAGTATGAATTGTGATCACTGCGGGAAATACCCCGCGACGACCCATATTACCAAAACCGTTAACGGTAAAACCACCCAGTGGAATCTGTGTGCGCACTGCGCCGCCGAGCAGGGGGTTAACACCGCGTTCGGCGGGCTTGGCTTTGATCTGAACGATTTTTGGGGCTCGTTGTTTTTAGAGCCCGCCAAACGTGCGCCGGAGGATACCGTGCGCTGTGAGGATTGCGGGCGCAGTTTTAAAGAAATTGCCGAGATGGGCAGACCCGGTTGCCCCACTTGTTACCGCACGTTTTACGATCGTCTGTTGCCGTCCATCCAACGCATTCACGGCAAGACTCAGCACACGGGTAAGGTGGCGGAAAAAGCAGATGAAACGGTCAAAAAAGAGCACGAACTCAAAGCACTGCGCGAGCAGCTTGCCGCGCATATTGCAAATCAGGAATACGAGCAGTGCGCCGCACTGCGTGATCGGATCCGCGAATTAGAGGAGGGGGATGCGAAATGACCGCAAAATGGTATCAACAAAGCGGTACCGACGGTGACGTCGTCGTCAGCACCCGCGTCCGCTTTGCGCGCAACTTAAACCACCTGCCTTTCCCCGCGGGCATGACCGCCGAACAGCGAGAAGAGGTGATCGGGCAGATCTTCGAGGCGTTCCCGCAAGACGGTAGCGGTGCTTTTCAGTGTATCCGCATGACCGAATTATCCGAATGGGATGCCCTTTCCATGGTGGAACGGCATCTCATCAGTCCGAATTTCACCGCGCATCCCGAGGGTGAGGCGTTGTTGCTCTCTCCCGACGAAAGCGTCAGCGTGATGATCGGCGAGGAAGACCACGTCCGTATTCAAGCCATGCACGCAGGGCTGGCACTGGACGAAGCGTTCACGGCGGCAAACTGTTGGGATGATTTTCTGGATGCGCGCCTGCATTTCGCGTTTGATGATCGTCTGGGATATCTCACGCAATGTCCCACCAATCTCGGCACGGGCATGCGCGCTTCGGTGATGCTGCACCTGCCGGCGCTCCAGGAAAAAGGCGTGATTCAACAGCTCGCCAACACCGTTTCGAAATTAGGACTTACCATTCGGGGTATGTACGGCGAGGGCAGTCGGTCGGAGGGCGCGATGTATCAGCTCTCGAATCAGGTCACGCTCGGCATCACCGAGCAAGAGGCGATTGAGAACTTAAAAAGCATCGTCGGGCAGATCGTCAAAGAAGAACGCGGTTACCGCGAGCAACTGCGCGAGACCCCCGCACTGGAAGACCGCGTCTACCGTTCGCTCGGCATCCTGCAAAACGCGCGGCTGTTATCGGGCAAAGAATTTATGTCCTTAATTTCCCACGTGCGCATGGGCGCAGCGATGAATATCTTGACGTCGGTCGACTTAAACGGCATCAGCCATTTAATGGTGGATGCCCAGCCCGCCGCTCTCATGCAGCAGGCAGGGTGCGAACTGGATCCCGCCGAACGCGATAAACGCCGCGCGGCACTCGTTCGCGAAAGATTACAATAAGGAGTGATCGTATGTATCGCTTTAAAGGATTTACCGAAAAAGCCAATATGGCGCTGAATCTCGCCATCGAGTCAGCGCAGCAGTTAGGGCACACCTATATCGGCACCGAGCATATCGTGCTGGGACTTTTGATGGAGGGGACGGGTGTCGCCGGCACTCTTCTCGGCGCGCACGGTATTACTGCCGCGGCGTATCGGGGAAAGATCACGGAGAGTGAAAACGGCGGTCAACCGACACGTCTTAGCCCCAACGATTTTACCCCCCGTACCAAAAAAGCCATGGAACTGTCGGTGGCAGAAGCCACTTCATCCGGACAAGGATACGTGGGCACCGAGCACATCCTGCTTGCCGTGTTGCGGGACGAAAGCAGCGTGGCGGTACGCCTGCTCACCGCGCTCGGTGCGCGCGCAGGGGAACTGACCGATGAACTGCTGGAAACGCTCGCGGGTGCGTCACCGCAAAGCGCGGGCGCAGCCCCCGCCGGCTCCAAAAAAGCGGGCGGCAAGAGCAAAACACCGGTGCTCGACCAATTCGGTCGCGATCTCACCGAAATGGCGCGCGCGGGGAAACTCGATCCCGTCATCGGCAGAGCAGAGGAGATCCAGCGCGTGGTGCAGATCCTCTCCCGCCGCACCAAAAACAACCCGTGCCTCATTGGTGAGCCGGGTGTCGGTAAGACCGCCGTGGCGGAAGGGCTTGCCCAGCGCATCATCGCCGAGGAGGTTCCCGAAACGTTGCGTGGCAAACGCGTTGTGACGCTCGATCTTACCGGCATGGTAGCAGGCACCAAATACCGCGGCGATTTTGAGGAGCGTATCAAAAATGCTTTGGAAGAAGTCGCCAAAGCAAAAGACGTGGTGCTGTTCATCGACGAGATCCACACCATCATCGGTGCGGGTGCCGCCGAGGGCGCAGTAGACGCGGCAAATATCCTAAAACCGTCACTCGCCCGCGGCGAGATTCAGGTCATCGGCGCCACCACCTTGGAAGAATACCGCAAATATATCGAAAAAGATGCCGCGCTCGAGCGCCGCTTCCAGCCCATCACGGTGGGTGAGCCGTCTAACGAAGAAACCATCGAGATCCTAAAAGGACTCCGCGATAAATACGAAGCCCACCACAAGGTCAAGATCACCGATGCCGCGATCGTCGCGTCGGTGCAACTGTCCACGCGGTATATTTCCGACCGCTATCTGCCCGATAAGGCGATCGACCTCATTGACGAGGCGGCGTCTCGCGTGCGCTTGCGCGCCTTTACCGCGCCGACCGACGTGCGGCAGTTGGAGGAAGAAGTTAAGCGCCTCTCGGCGGAAAAGAAATCCGCCGTTAACGAGCAGGACTTTGAACGCGCGGCACAGCTCCGTGATGAAGAAAAGAAAGTCACCGAGCAGTTAGAAGAACAACGCGCACAGTGGCAGGAGAAAAACGCGGGTATCACGGGCGAAGTGACTCCCGAGGATATCGCACAGATCGTGTCCGGCTGGACGGGTGTGCCGGTATCGCAACTGACCGAAGCCGAAGGACAGCGCTTGCTCCGTTTAGAGGACGTACTGCACGAGCGCATCGTCGGTCAGGACGAGGCGGTAACCGCCGTCGCCAAAGCTATTCGCCGCGGCCGCGTGGGACTCAAAGACCCCCGCCGTCCGATCGGCTCGTTCATCTTCTTAGGCCCCACGGGCGTCGGCAAAACGGAACTGTGCAAAACGCTCGCCGAAGCGATGTTCGGTGATGAAAATGCCATGATCCGTTTGGATATGTCCGAGTATATGGAAAAACACACTGTCTCGCGTTTGGTCGGCTCGCCTCCCGGCTACGTCGGCTACGACGAGGGCGGTCAGCTCACCGAAAAGATCCGCCGCAAACCGTACTCGGTGGTGCTGTTTGACGAGATCGAAAAAGCGCACCCCGACGTGTTCAATATGCTGCTCCAGATCTTGGAGGACGGCATCCTCACCGACTCGCAAGGACGGCGCGTGGATTTCAAAAACACCGTCATCATCATGACCTCCAACGTCGGCGCACGCTTAATCACCGAAAAGCACAGCTTCGGCTTCGGCGGTGGTGACGAGCAGGGCTCCAAAGAAGAAGCCGACCGCCGCAACCGCGAAAAGGTGATGGGGGAACTCAAAAAGACCTTCCGTCCGGAATTTTTAAACCGCGTGGACGATATTATCGTGTTCCATCAGCTGACAGAAGAGGATATCCGCCGCATTGCGGGACGGATGCTCTCGTCGCTCAATAAACGCGTGAACGATCTGGAGATCACGCTCACCGTATCGGATGAGGCGATCGCCGAGCTTGCGAAAGTCGGCTTTGACCCCGTGTACGGAGCAAGACCTTTGCGCCGCGCGATCCAATCGAAGATTGAGGATCCGCTTGCGGAAAAATTGCTGGAAGGGCAGTTCAAAGCAGGGGACAGCGTGACGGTCACGGCGGAAAACGGACAGTTCGTATTTGCCGTTGACAAACCCTGAAAAGTCGGCTAAAATAACTCAGTGAGTGGGTCGGGCAGTCGCGCACACGCGCCGCGTGTGTGAGGAAAGTCCGAGCATCACAGGGCGGGATAACGGCTAACGGCCGCCGAGGGTGACCTTAGGGAAAGTGCAACAGAGATATACCGCCTGCGGCTTTGTCGCAAGACATTGAGTATGCGTACCGCATCGCCCGCAGGTAAGGGTGGAAAGGCGAGGTAAGAGCTCACCGGCACGCAGGAGACTGCGTGGCCCTGCAAACCCTATCCGATGCAACGCCGACTGAAGCGATACGTTGGCCCGACGTGCTTCGACGGGCGGCTGGAGCTGCGTGGCAACACGCAGTCGAGATAGATGATTGTCCAAGACAGAACTCGGCTTACAGACCCACTCATCTAATAACAAAAAAAGCACCGCTGACAAGCTGTCAGCGGTGCTTTTTTATAAAATATTCTGCAACGTCGGCATCTCTAAATCATGCATTTTCTGCAACAGCAGGCGGCAACGATGCACCTCGGCAACGAAATCCTTGTGCTCGCCGTGTGTGAGGATCGCGGGCAAACTCACCACGCTTTTTTCCACCTCGGTGAGCATGGTGTGCGGTAAAAACAGCGAGAAAACCCGCGTCTTATCGGTATAATCCGCGGTGAACGACTCCGCCGCGGCGACCGCACCCGCCACATCACCGCGTTTGAACAGCTCTTCCATCTGCTCCGTTTTTGTCATGAACTCCTCAAGCACCGCGTGTTGCAACGTGATGGACACGGCGCAACCGATGCATACGAGCAACAACAGCACAACGGCAACGAGCACACGCTTCACGCGCTTTCCTCTCCTTTTCGTATCAGATAGACCTGCCGCTTACTGTCGGCGGTGAGTAAAAGCGTTTCCGAAAGCGGACAACCGTGTTTTTCCAAAACGTCCAGCACCCAGCGTTCCGATATCCCCATCATCTGCATGCCCCAGTCCACCAACTTGCCGTCGTTGACCACCGGTACCGCCGCGCCGCCGCTCGGCGGTTTTTTCTTTAGGTCGCGCACGGTGGCGGTTTGGCAATCCGCGTGCTTGAAAATGCTGATCTTGCCGTTTGTCTCCGCAATGGCGTACCGCACGTCGCGCAGGTCAAACACCTCTTGCTGGCGGAGCGTTTCCAAGAGATCCTCCACCGTCAGCCGCAGCTGCCGCAGGGCTTTTTGAGAGAGCTTTCCGTCGTTGATAAGCACCACGGGATTCCCGCTGATTAAGCGAGATAAGCCGTTGCTTTTCATCATCAGGGCAGACAAAATAAGCTCCAGCGACACCAGTACCGCGATGGGGATGAGCCCTGACAACAGCGGCGCGCCGCTTTCCTGCATCGGCACCGAGGCGAGGTCGGAGATGAGTAGGGTGACGACCAATTCAATGGGTTGCAGTTCGCCTAATTGCCGTTTTCCCGTAACACGCAGCGCCGCGATCAAAAACAGATAAATGATCGCGGTACGAATCGCCGTTATTGCCACCGTCATCACCTCTTTTTGCAGTATGGACGGGTTTAAAGCGGAATATTCCGCCCATACTCGTTGTTGGTGATTAAGATGACAAATTCGAACACACCGCTTTCGGCGGTGTTATCCGAAAACTTAGAGACGTTGCGAAACGCGTTTGACGTCAGTTCCGATCTGGTGATCCGCGAGATTGTTGTCGCGGGTTTTTCGGCGGCGGTGGTCAGCATTGAGGGAATGATCGACCGTCACATGATGACCGATGCGGTGTTATTACCCCTCTCTCGCATGCCGCACACGTATAAAACAGCAGACGACGCGATGCGCGATATTGAAAAAACGGTGCTCGGTTTTGTGGATCTGCTCAAAGCGGACACGCTGGAACAACTCTCGGAACTCATTGTTTCCGGTTTTGCGGCGGTATTGCTCGATGGGGTAGACCGCGCGGTGCTCGGCGGCTTGCAGGCGTTCATGATTCGCGGTGTATCCGAGCCGTCTACCGAGGTAGGGGTACGCGGCTCACGCGAGGGGTTTACCGAGGCGATCCGCATCAACGTTTCCATGATCCGCCGCCGCTTAAAAACACCGAACCTCACGTTTGAAATGCTCACCGTCGGGGGGATGAGCAAAACCGCCGTTTGCCTTTGTTATATGCGCGGGCGGGTATCCAACGCATTACTGAAAGACGTGCGAAAACGAATCCAAAACTGCCCGCTCGATATCGTTCTGGAATCGGGCTACCTGCAACCGTTTTTGGAGGGAAAGCGGCGCTCGCTGTTTACGGGCGTAGACGTGACCGAGCGTCCCGATACGCTGTGCGGCAAGGTCGCAGAGGGGCGCATCGGCGTGCTGGTAGACGGTACGCCGTTTGCCTTGGTGGTACCGTATCTGTTTGCCGAGCATTTTCAGTCTATGGACGATTACACACAGCACCCCGTGTACGCGAGCTTTATTCGTCTGATCAAATACGTTTCGTTTTTCATCAGCTTACTGTTGCCGGGACTGTACGTGGCGATCGGCACCCACCATGCCGACATGCTCCCGAGCGAACTGTTACTAACCTTTATCAATTCGGCACGCTCCACACCGTTTCCGCTCGTGGCGGAGGCGTTGCTCATTCACTTTTTGTTCGAGATCATGCGCGAGGCGGGACTTCGCTTTCCGAAATCCGTCGGGCACGCTGTCAGCATTGTCGGCGCGTTGGTCATTGGCGAATCGGTGGTGCGTGCGGGGCTCGTCGGTGCACCGATGGTCATCGTGGTGGCACTCACCTCCATCAGCGCCTTCGTTATTCCCAGCTTATACGGCAGTATCGCGGTGCTTCGATTTCTGTTTATCGTTCTCGGCGGTGCGCTCGGTTTATACGGCGTACTGTTGGGCGCACTGCTGCTCTTGTGCAGTTTGGTGAGCTTGGATGTGGATACCATTCCCGTCACCGCTCCCATCACACCGTTTAGTTTGAAAGCCATGCGTGACGTGTTCATCCGTTCGGGCTGGCGGCGGCTGTCTAAAAACAGCTTTCGCGTACAAAACGTGGTCGGCTCCGAGATCAAAGACGGAGAGGAGGAAGCGCCGCAGTGACAACAGGGAACCGCATTGGCGGCACTCAATTTTTATGGTTGCTCTTGGCAGGGCGGCTCTCAAGCTGCCTGCTTTTACCGTCCGACAGCTTGCATACACTCACCGTTCCCGATCTTGTAGCGGTCACGGCACTCAACGCCCTTTTTCTCTTACTGCTCATCCTGCCGACCGTGCTCTTGTTGCGCCGCGGCATTTCAAGCCGAATCGTGAGCGGCGGGTATTTGCTTGTCAGTTTGTTCGTTTTGTATCTCGATATGCTGCAGTTTCGTGACTTTGCCGAGGAAACGGTCAAAGCGGACTTTTCCGTGACCCTACTCACCGTGTCGCTCATCGTGGTGGGCTTCGCGGCGGCACTGTACGGTGTGCAGGCGCTTGGCCGCACCGCCGCCGTGGTGGCAGTTTTGGGAATCGCGCTGCTCTTGCTGTTCGGTGCTTTGCTCATCCCGCAGATCGAAGCGGTGAATTTCCCACCCGCCGTGTTCGGCGGATGGCGGGAGGTATTCGCGCAAACCGTCAAAGAACTGCCCCGCACGGCAGAAGTGGTCGCGGTAGGAGCATTGTATTCAAGTGTGAACGGCAAGGTCGGCAAGACGTTCACCGTGTTTGTGGGGCTCAATGCCGTACTGACGTTTTTTGTCTGTATCGTCACCACGGGTGTGCTCGGCGATTTTGCAGGACTCACCGCTTACCCGTTTTATACCGCGGTCACCGCGGCAAAAGCAGGCGTCATGGAGCGGTTGGATCTGTTGGTGGTGGCACTGTGGCTCGGTACGTTCTTCGTGCGGGTGTCGCTGTTTGGCTCTATCTACCTTGATCACGCGCGGCACCTATTTGGCGAAAAATATCGCGTGCCGTCCGCCGCATTGGGAGCGCTTATCCTCATTGTGCTGCTGGTGCTCACCCGCACGGTAGGGCTTTCGGGACAATGGCGGCTGATAACCTATTTGTACTGGGGCGTGCTCGCCCTCTTTTGCCTCGGTTTACCGCTTGTGTACAGGAGGAAACGCGTATGAAACGACTGTGTGCACTCTTGTTACTCATCCCGCTTCTTTGCGGCTGCAACGCCGACACGGCACTACGCGGCGAGATTGTGGTAACGGCACTGGGGATTCATCAAAAAGACGGTGCGTGCGTGTTATCGGTACAAGCGGTGGAGGGGCTCAAAACCGCCTCCAGCTTATCCGAGCAGGACGACACCGCCACAGCGGTCTATGAAGCAACAGGCGACTCGGTGTCGGCGGCACTTCACGCGTTTTTGAACGAAGCGGGCAGGCACGCCTACATCCTGCAAAATCAGGTCGTGGCAGTCAGCACCGCGCAGTGTGAATCGCTGTCCTTGTTCGACAGTTTGGATTATTTGATTCGTAATGGAGAGGGGCGTCCACTGGTCCCGATCGTGGTGTGTCGCGGCGATCCCGCCGACTTGCTCGGCATTTCATCGGGAAACGATGCGATCCCCGCCCGCTATGTGGTGGGTATGCTGGAGGAGGGCGCCGCGTGGGGCGTTTGCGCCAAACGTGACTTGCTCGATGTTCAGCGCGCCTCGTCGGGCATGTTCGATGCGACGTTACCCATCGTTTCGGTGTCGGACGGCATCCCTCGCTTAGACGGCACGGCGTTGTTCCGCGACGGCGCGTTCGTTGGGGAATTAACCGCAGAGCAAACAACGGGACTACTGTTGCTCGGCAACGAAATCAAGCAGCTTTTATACACCGCAAACGGCGTGACCTACACCCTCGAATCGGTCAAAACAAAACTGACCGTCCATAAGGACGGTCAGGGTTTTAAGTATGAGTTTGCGGTAACGGGACAGGTGCGTGTAACCGAACGGCAAAGCAAGGAAAAACCAACGCTGTCGGCGGTGGAGGATTTTGCGAAAACCTGCATGATCGATGCGTTGCAGGTGTTGGATGCGACGGATTGCGATCCGCTCGGCCTTGCCCGCACGACCGCACAGCAGTATCTCACTGTTACGCAAGAAACGGCCCGATCACAGCTAAAAGCGTGTGATAAGACCGTTTCCGTAACCTTTAAATTTTAACCGTGGCTTTAAGCGAGAACGAATATAACAAACATTCCCGTACCGGCAACTGCCAAACGGCAGATAACGCGCGAGCGTATATTTCCAGCTGTGCGCGGTACCGTTCGGCAAGCTCGTAGGGCTTGTTCACCCGATCGGTCTTGTAATCCACGATCACCAGCCCGCCGTTTTCCACAAACACGCAGTCCGCAATACCTTGTACCACCACCGCCTCGTTCGGGTCGGTGACGGAGGGGTCATAAGCAGACGCCGCCTCACGGAACGTGAACGGCACTTCGCGCATCACGCGATCGGATGCCAGAATGCGGCGGTACAGGTCGCTGTCAAAGAATGCGCGCAGGCGGTGATGGTCGAGCGATGCGGCCTGTTCGGCGGATAAGAAGCCCGCCGTTTCCAGGCGTTTTGCTTCCGTTTCGGTGGAGGCAGCGGCAGCAGTAAAATTCGCATACTGCATAAAGTTGTGCATCGCCGTACCGCGCTCGGCGGGGGTGAGTTCTTGCTTCGATAAGAAGGTCGGCCGCGCGTGCGCCACCAGTTCGGGACGGGTGGGATCAGCAGCGGCTGCAGAGGCGGCAAGCTTGGTCGGCACGCGGGACAGATTCCCGTGAGGATACGTATACGCGATGCGTTCACGCAGCGCGCTCACAAGCGCGTCGTTCGGCTGTGCAGTAGTTGTCTTATCCGCGCCGTCCTCTTCCTCGTTTTTGAGGATCGGCGGCGAGCAGAACGATACCCGCACGGTGGCGGTATCGGGCAGTGTGATCGGTATGTTTACCCCGGCGCACTCGCGAAGCACCCCGCAGGAGGGATGGCGAAGAAGCGCGGTGAGCACCCAATCGCTTAAACAGTTGGCGTCCGTGAGCGTTTCGGGCGGTAGCGTATCGCGGCTCGGATCAATACCGGTTGCGAGCGCGCTCAAGGTGTTTTCGGGTGACCCCAAGGTCGTCACGAGAAACAACTTTTCGCGGGCACGCGTCATCGCCACGTATAAGATCCGCAATTCTTCTTCGCGCGCCTCGTCCTTTTGCATGAGTAACAGTCCGTTGCGCGGCAGGGTGTGGCGGCGCACAAATGTGACGGGATCGCGGTAATTCATACCCGCACCGTACTCCGAATGTAACAACAGATCCTTTTTGGCATCCTCGCCGCCCGAAGAGGTGGCAAGTCCCGCCAAAAAGACAACGGGGAATTCAAGCCCTTTGGAACCGTGCACCGTCATAATGCGCACGGCGTTTTCCGTGTCGGGTGTGGCGGCGGATAATTTGATGCCTTGTTCCTGCAAACGGTCAATGTGACGAATAAACGCGGACAAGCCGCGGAATCCGCCCTGCTCAAATCGACTGCATTGCTCGTACAGCACGCGCAGATTGGCGGCGCGTGCGGCACCTCCAAAGCGAGCACTGAACAATTCGGGCAAGGAGAGGTCTTCATACAGGCGGGTAAGCAGACGGTCAACCGTGAGCAGTGCCGACACTTGTCGATAGTGGTTAAGCGTTTGCAAAAACGCGCGGCATCGCTCGGCGAGAGCGTGTTCGGCATCGCGAGCGGCGGCGGTGACCGCCATATACAAGGCCGCTTTCGGGCGACACAGGCGGATGGTTGCCAAATCGTCGGTCGTAAAGCCGAACAAGGGGGAGAGCATTACCGCCACAAGCGGAATGTCTAAGAGCGGATTGTCGATACACCGCAAAAGGGACAGCGTCAGCCGCACCTCGGGTGTTTCAAAGAAATTGCTTTCCAAATTCGCAACGGTCGGAATCCCGTAGCTTTCCAACGCCTTACAGTAGGCGAGCGCGTGGCTTTTGTGACTACGCAGTAAAATGCAACAATCCTTGTACTGTAAGGGACGGCGCGAGCCGTCCTTTTCCGTTACGGAAAGTTCACGCATCAGGTGTTGGATACGCTCGGCAATCAAGCGTCCCTCCGCCTCGTCGGCGGAAAGTCCAAGGACTTTTGCTTCTTTGCCGTCGAGGATCAAGCACTCGGTATCGTATGCCGACTCGTCCTCAAGCGACGGATAGGGGGCTTTGTAGTGCAGTTTTTCCTGCTCGTTATAATCGATTCCGCCGAGTGCGGGAATCATCAACTGATGAAACACAAAATTCACAACGTCTGTCACCGCACGGCGACTACGGAAATTGTGACCGAGCAAAATGGTGCCGGGGTAATTATCGCCCGTAAACAACGGATACCTGCCCCGACGATCCAAAAACAGCTTCGGTTTCGCCTTGCGGAAAGCGTAGATGCTTTGCTTGACGTCGCCTACCATAAACAGATTCTGCTCGTTGCGGGAGAGTGCCTTAAACAGCGCGTCCTGCACGGCGTTGGTATCCTGATACTCGTCCACCATGACCTCGTCGTACCGCGCGGCGATCTCACGCGCATGGTCGGTCGGTACTAAGTTGTTTTGTTCATCGTATTCGGTGAGCAAGGATAGTGCCAAATGCTCGGTATCGCTGAAATCGAGGAGATTTGCCTGTCGCTTTTTCTCGGTAAACACCGCCATAAAACGACGAATGACCTCGTACAGCACACGAATCAGGCGGGCGGACCGCGTAATATCCTCCAGACATTGCTGCTCGGTGCCGCAGTATAACTTTTGCAGATCACCGATCAGCTTTTTGGAGTTGTCGCGCAATGCTTTTGCACGGTCACGCGCCTCGGTATCTTCACAACCGGCCGTGGAGGTGAATCGCACGAAGGCGAAATTCATAAGCCCCTCGAATAAGGGGTTAAAACGGCCGTTCTCAGCGTGTTCGCGCAGTTTTTTAACTTGTTCGAGTTCCTCCGTCAGTGCAGGAGAATAGGCGCGCACCAGTACGGTGTCCCCAAGCGTGTTTTCGAGTGCCGACGTATACAACCGCTGACAGCGCGCGAGCACTTCGCGGATCTTGTTCAGCAGCGCTTTACCCCACACGGTTTCCGAAACGGTGTCGGTGCGGTCGTACATGGCGGCGGTCTCTTGCAGCCAACGCTCGGGATCGGGATACGATTGGATAAACGAAAACAAGGTATCGACGGTACTCATCAAACGAGCATCCGACTTACCGTCGGTCATCGTTTCGGCGAGTTCCAGAAAATCCGGTTGTTGCTCCGAATAAAAGTGTTGCAACGTATCGTCCAGCGCCTCGCGCTTGAGCAGGGCGAGCTGTTGCTCGTCGCCCACGCGGAATTGCGGCGAAACGTTTAAGTGATGAAATTTCTCGCGCACCAAATTGATGCAAAAGCTGTCCACGGTGCAGATATCCGCACGCGGCAGACGAATCAACTGCTGTTGTAAATGCCAATTTTCGGGTTGCTCGGCGGCCTGCTTCGTTAGCGCTTTTGTCAACCGTTGCCGCATTTCCGCGGCGGCAGCATTGGTAAAGGTGACGACCAACAGCCGATCCACGTCGTGACCGGCGAGGATATGCTGTACGATGCGCTCTACCAAAACGGTAGTCTTACCCGATCCGGCGGCCGCCGATACCAACAAGGTGCCGCCGTGCGAATAAATACAATGTTTTTGCTCAGTTGTCCAATCCACGGTCGTCCACCTCCGTTTCAAGAGTATTCAGAGACGCGAGGACCTCGTCGAGTTTTCTAAAGGTAAGTTCACGCACGGGGTCGGTCGGCTCGTGACAGCACACATCGTGATAGTCGCAATACTGGCAACCGTCCTTGTCGCCGCCGATCGGCACGGCATTTACCGCACCGGCGTGCAACTGTTCGGCCATCTCCGTGAGCAATTTCTGTATGCGGTCTCGAATATACCCGAATTGCTCCAACGTGGCAAGGGAGGAGGTCTTGGAAAGCTCTCCCGACTTTACGGTGGAAACGGGAATAAAGATACCCGCAAGATCCGGCTCCATGGCACGCAACACGTCGGGATCGTCGATCAGCAGCCCGTTGGTGCACATCACCTTAAAACGCTCGCGATCGAGTGCTTGTTCCGACATTTCACGGTTGATACTCACAAACGGCAACTTGGCGGGCAAGTACAACACGCCCGCGGGGGAAACGTCCCCATAACGCGCCGCACCGTTTTCGCAAATGGCAAACAGATAAATGAGCATCTGCATATCCAGCCCCGCCAACACCTTGTCGAGGTTGAAGATCTTGTTACCGCTTTTATAATCGACGATACGGATAAACGTCTTATCGCCGTCGCGGAAAGCATCCACGCGGTCCACGATACCGTGTACGCGCACGGTGGCGCCATCCGTTGTTTTCAAGTTCCAGGAGGGGATACCCTCATCTCCGCCAACCGCCACCTCATAATCCACCGGTACAAAACGGCTGTCTTTCAGTTCGCATACCACGCGCCACATCAACTCGTGGCAAAAACGAATAAGATGTGACATCGTTCCGCGCAGCCGCCCGTCGGCATCTTCGCCGCCGAGCATATCACGAATGTAGGCACGCACGGCGGCATCCACGTCGGCGCGCACCGCGTCCTTGGTGCAACCGACGTAACCGCGCGCGACGTATTTCGGTAACAACTCACTCATGATATAGTGCGACAACGTTCCCACTTGCGCGGGATCCAACTGTGCACGGGTGCGCGGGTACGCGTGCAGTCCGTATTTGCAGAAATACGAAAACCGACACGTGTGATACGTATCCATCTTGCTGGGGGATAACCACATATCCTTGCCGAACAAGCGGCGTGCAAGTGCGGGGTCCTGCATGGCAAACCCTTGCCCTGCTTGGCGGATGGCACGAACGCGGTCGGTGTAAATCGGCAACTCGTCGCACACTGTGCGCAGCGATGCCGTTTCCTCACAGTCGTCGTGCCAGAGGGTAGATAACCGATAAAACGCATCTGCCGCCGATTCACACGCCCCCGCAGCGGCGGCGTTGCCTATCATGCAGTTCGGCAAAATTTGTGCAACGGTATTCACGAGCGAGGAAGGCTGCTGTGCTTCGCCTGCCGCCGCCTGTACGTAGGTGATGACCAGTCTTTCGGACGGCGCGGCAACCGCCATATACGCATAATACCGTTCTTCGGCGGTTTGGTGATCGGCATCGTCCGCCATCGGCAGACCAAGTGCCGTGAGTTGCCGCCGTTCGTGATCGTTTAATAAGCCGCCTGTCGGCGGGTAGGCGGGGAAGACCCCCTCGTTTGCACCCAGAATAAACACGGTTTTCGGAGCAGTATAGCGAATACGGTTAGCAGAACCGAAATTCACCCCGTCCAACGTCGGCGGAATACTACCGAGATCGTCCGACGACACCGCCAGATGCCACAACACGGCAAATTGCTTCGCGGTAGCGGGTGTGGTCAGCGCGGCAAACTTATCCAGCAGGGAAACCACGTAGTCCCACATCCGTGCCTGTTGCTCGGCGGCGTGCAGTTCGCCCGCCTGTTTTAAGCGCGCCACTTGTAAGCGCACCAAACGCGGCACACGCATTTCTTGCAAATAGTTCCATACTGCAGACGCAAATTCCCGACCGTTGTGCTTGCCGTCGAGCTTCGTTTGCAGATGAATAAGCGGCCCCGCCAAACGGTGGCGCAGATGGTTTAAGTATTCAAGCCGCTCGGTCGAAGAATCATCGACTTCCGCCTGCAATCCGTCGGGATGCAGGGTGAACGGCACTTTCCATTTTTTACCTTGTACATTCCATAAAAAGACGTAGTTTTCGAGTTTCGCGGCGGAGGTGGCGGAAAAGCCCGCAAGCCCCGTTTTGACGATACGCAGCACGTCCGCACTGTCCCATCGATCGATCGCCGCAAAGGCAGATTCGATCAGCGTGATAAGCGGCTTTGTTACCACCGGCTCGCGCAGATCGGGTGTGCAGGGGAGCCCCTCGCGCCCTAACGCGGCGGTGAGCAGATCGCTGTAATCGGCACTGTTGCGTGCCACCACGGTGAAATCGCGGCAGTGACCGCCATTCTCACGTAATAAACGGCGAATCTCTCTTGCCGTATACCGACACTCCTCTGCACGGTCGGCACAGGGGGTAATACAAACGGCATCGGTCGGCTGCTCGTACGGCTCGGCGGCAGGGGTGAAGCACCCTGCCTCCAGCGCGGCAAGCGCGGGATCGGCAGTACGATGATTGTGCGTCAGGTGTTGTACCGCGGCAATCGGCATGTGATGCCGCGCGGCGGCATCACGCAAGCGAGTAGCGGTACGCGCCACCGAGGAAAAGCGACCGAGCGTGTTCTGCGGGGTAACGGTATCGGTACACAAGCACACCGTCATGGAGGCGACTTTTGCCAGCAGGCGATCGAGCACCAGCATTTCCTGCTCGGTAAATCCCTTAAACGAATCTACAAATACGTGTGCCCCGTCGAACAAGGTGCACTCGGGCAAGCGCTCGGCGAGTATCGTTAAATCGTCCTGCGGGTCGATAAGCTCGGCATCAGCCACCAGCGCCTCATAGGCCTCAAAGATCAGCGCCGTCTCCTCTGCTTTGGAACGCAGTACCCCCTCCGGCAACTGTTTTACGGTTTCCGTGAGCAACTGCGGGGTGATGGCGCACTGTTTACATTCAGATAAAAACTGCAGCAAGGTACTCAGATAATCGGGATTATCCACGTGACGGCGATATAACGACAGCGAATCGGCAATGCTGTGCAACGCCTGACTCATGATGAGTAGCGACACGGTGGGATCCATCCGCTTGCCGGCAAGTCCGCCGATCTGACGGAACACCGCGTTTACCATGCGCGTAAAACTTAAGACCTGCACGCGTTGCGAAAGCAACGGACCAAATTCATACAGTAAGCGTCGCTCGTTGTCAAACGATGCCTGCTCGGGCACCAAAAGGAACAGCGGCGCATCACTTTGCTCGGCATCTTTACGCATGGCACGATACAGCTCGGTCGTTTTACCCGAGCCGGAACGGCCGATAATCAATTGTAACATACCGCTTCCTCCTTTTTGGAAATTATTCTATAGACTCCCAATCCTCATCGGTGAGATCAAATACCCCTTTGAGTTGGCGTTCCATCACGGTCTTGCGATTTTTAAGGAAATTCCGCATGTAGTTTACTTGCTGTTCAAACCGTGCCGTCGAGGGAGCGCCGAACTCGGCCAGCTGGCGCGGAATCTCGGAACGAATCGCATTGGCAAGCTCGTCCAGGATCGGAACAAGACGGTCGGCAGAAAGTGTCGTATCCATCAAGCGCTTATATTCGCTCAAAAATTGTGCGGAAAACTCCTCGTTTTTGAATAGGGCGGTGATCAGGGGATAATAGTAATTCTGAAACGTGTTTTGCCCTGTTCCGTTATACAACTGCTTGATAAATTCGTGATTGCTGTAAAAGCTTGTGCACGCCCAATCCATGTCAAAAATGATCCAGTTCCATTCGCCGCCGCGCGTATCGCGGTAGCAGGCGATGTTATTGATCATATCGCCGTTGCCGAGGTAACTCTGGATGGCAAAATACCGTATCAGCGACGTTTCGTTGATCTTGGAGAGCACGTGCTCGTAGTGTTCTTTTTCGGTCAGATCGTGCGTTTTTGCGTAGTCGATCAATTCAGCCATGTCGGGATCCATATTGGCAGTCGATTCAAATACGGCAGGCATTTCCGCCAATTGCACGTATTCCTCGGGAATGCCGGTATACGAAGCAATGAACGCCTCGTTGCGTTTCTCCCGCAGATAATATAAGCCGTGATAGTCACCGTTGATATACAGTGCCACCGGGCGAGCGGATTGTATCACCAACTCCTCGGTGTTTTTCAGCGCCGTAGCGGCAAATTCGTCGCGCAACTTGGCCTTATCCCAGTCCGAACCGGACGGGCGCAACAGCAGATCCGAGAAAGTGTTCACGGCACTGTCCTCAAAAAACGGATAGGTAACCGAGGACACGCCGACCGTCTGATTGAGTTTGAGCGAAAAGGCCTTTTGCGGATTTGTGCGGCTCATGCCGCCCGCGATTTTTAAAATGCTGTCAAACGCGATCTCCTTGGTACCGTCTTTCGTGAAATATTCCATGTGTACCGGAGCAGTCAACGTTTCGTTATTGTAGCGCGTAAAGGTACCGTTTGGACCGAACAGCGCGTCGTAGTCGCCGGAAACGCTCACGATCGGCAGGTCGTGTTTGTCGGTGGTAAGGAACGTTTGCGTAACCACGTCGCTCGGCAGATACCCCTTGCGGTACGCGACCGCACGCAACACGGCGTTTTCGGCGATGGTAACGGTCTGTCCCGCCACGTATGCAGGGGATGCCGTCGTAGGAGTGGAGCCGTTCAACGTGTAATAGACCTCACAGCCGTTCGGCACGGTGATGGTAACGGTCGTTCCCGTTTCTACGTACCCACCGATTTTCTGAATGGCGGGGGCAGGAGCGTAACCAACATACGCGTTGCCGTTGGCGGCGTTTTTGGTGGAGGTGTCAAAATACACGCGTTTTGTACGATCGTCACCCGCACGGCCGCTGGTCACACCGCTCCGTTGCTTGCCGGTTTCAAACGAATCGCACAGCACGCCGCTCGGCGCGTAGAGATACAGCGTATCGCCGAATCGATCCAGCGAGAACGGCGCACACGGGGTGATACCCGTCGGCGGGTTGCTGTCGCAGGCAAGCGTATAGTACTCGCCCGGCTCAACGGTGACGTTTTCAAAACGATAGCCCTCATCTTCGGGCGCTTCTGTCAGACGGTATCCGTCGAGCGAGATCGCCTTATCGGTGGTGTTGCGCAGTTCCACCCAATCGGTATCGTCGGAAGCCGATACCGCACACACCTCGCTGATCATCACGCCGGTATAACAAGCGTCCTTCAGTTCGTCTACCGTCTTGGCACAAATGGCGTCGTTCGGTTTTCCCGGGGTCGGCACGGCAAACCAAACGTCGTCATTGCCGCGTCGCCCGTATGAAACGTTTTCGGGCGATTCGTCAACCGTTAACCGATCCAACACGGTTTCGCCGTCACACAGATACACCGTATCACCCGACGAAGCCAGCCCGAACGGCGCGTACAGAAACCGCGATTCGCTCTTTTTACCGGTCAGATGAACGGCAACGCATTCTCCCGCTTTCAATACCATGTTTTCAAACACGTATTTGTCCGGCTGTTCGGGATCGTCGGTGATCGAGAAACCGTCCAGCGATATTGCATAGCCGCCCGTGTTTTGGATCTCCACCCAATCGTGATAGTTGCCGTCGTCGTCCGCATAGACCGATCGGTTGTGATTCATCACTTCGCTGATACGTAGTAGCGCGGCGGGTGCCTCCTTGGGGTTGCCCCACAAGAGCGAGACGAGCAACAAAAGCGGAATCCCGACAGCGCAAATGCCGATCAGCAGATGTTTGCGTTGTTTTTGGGTCAATTCTTTCATCGTACACCTCCATAACCCGGCGTGGGATATTGGCAGGGGGCGTAGCTGCCGTCTTTGGTGTAAACAACGGATTGATCTTGTTCGGTGGGGGAATACGTCACGCCGGAACAAAACGAACCGGTGTCGGTGTACAGCCCCAAAAACGAATCCGATTCGCCGAGCTTAAACGACGCGTGCCATTCGCCTCGCACGCTTGTTTTGCCCGAGCAGAACACGATAAGATATCCGCCCGAGGGTATCGTGGTGCCGTCGGGGAATTGCCACTTGTGAACGTCTTTTTTGGAATCGGTCAGGAAATATCCCGACAGATCAATCGTGCTATCCGAAAAATTATATAATTCCACCCAGTCGCCGTAATCGCCATCGCGATCATACAAAACCGAGCGGTTGCGGGACATGAATTCGTTGATCCGCACACCGTGTTGAACGTTTACGGATTGCTCACCAAGAAGCATGCCGTTTTCATTTGAGGAGCCCGGCGTGGGGGCGGCGTACCATACAAATTTACCGTTCGTATCGCGACCGTAGGATACACCGGGGATACTTTCGGGAACGGCAAGCTTGTCCAACGTGTTTCCCTTTTGGTCGCTGAGCACCACTGTTTCACCGGAGGATTTCAGCGAAAAGGAAACGGAAAGCCGTTCGGTGGTGCTGTCTTTTTTGTCTGCGTATACAATCAAGTAGTCGCCCGCTGATAAAGTGACGTCCGGGAACATCCATTTACCGGGCGATTGTTCGTCGTCGGACAAAAAGCAACCGTCGAGTGAAAACGGCGTAGTGCCGGCATTGTACAACTCGATCCAGTCTGCGTCGCCGCCGGCAGTTTGCACTTCATTTATGCGGATGTCGATATTTGTAGTTGGCTGCCCGTTGGCACAACCGACGAGCAGTGTGCACAGTAAACACACTGCCGATATAGCGAATCCTGTACGGCGCATCCGACAACTACCTCCTTTATACAAAATAGACACAATCAGTATAGCAAATTTGTAAAAGTAAATCAACTTAATATTTCGACAAAAGAAAATCTAAAAAGCCAGTTGACAAACGGTGTGAAAAGGGTGTAAACTATCCTTGAGCATTTTTATCAATTAAGCACATTGTGCTGAATAGGAGAGAGTGTCATGAAAAAAGTATTGTCTATTGTTTCTGCATGCTTGGTTCTGGTTGGCGTTGTCGCCATGATGGTAGCCCCCGTTTCCGCTGCCACCCCGAAAGAGGATATTATCGCAAAAGCGAAGGAACTGATCCCGGCTGCTTATCAGGCGGAGTATCTGCCCTTGTTGGAGAACGTTTTGCAGCAGGTCGAGGTGGATTCCGAACAAGCGGCTGCCGTCATCAAAAACATGGAAGCTGCCAAAGCTGCCGTCAAAGAGGATAAGGGCGACTCTATGTCCGACTATACCAATGCCGAGCAAAAAGCCGTTTTGGCTGAAGTGAAAGATGCTTGCACCACCTTGGGTCTGACTTGCGAGATCACCCCTGCCGAGAATCCGGTTCACAAGGGCGACGTAGATTTCTACGTCTACAAAGGCGAGCAGAAGATCGCGGATATTGACTTTGACGTCAAAAAGACCAACACCTCGGTTGATTACACCATGATCACCGTGGCGGCTTTGCTGGTCGTTGTGGCTGCCGGTGCTGCCGTGTACGGCAAGAAGCTGGTTGCTTCCCGCTGATCGGTCGATGAAACTGAATTTACGACTTTTAAGAAAAAGCCCTTGGTTCAAGGGCTTTTTCTTGCTGTTACCACACTTTTTGACAATCTGCGCTTTACTGTGTGCCTCGGTGGTGTTATTCCAAACAGTAATTGCAGAGTCGACATATTATCAACTGATCACCGGCATGGCAGGTGGTTCCTCATCAAACAATACAGTCACGCAGGAGGAGGGGCATATTCCTCCCATTTTTTACGGTGAGCAGTGGGCTACCCTCAACGTGGACGGTTGGGAAGAACGCGATATCCCCGTATTTTTCGGGGATGAAAATGCGCTATTGCGTAAGGGCGCGGGTATGCGTTTCAATTCCCGCTTTTGCGGGCAGGGCGGCAGAACGGTGTTATCTGCTCACGTGACGGCACATTTTTATGAGTTAGAAACCACCAAGATCGGCACGCACATCACGATGGACACCAAATACGGCAAGTACGTGTACGAGGTTGTGGATACGCTTATTTTCCACTATCAAGATAATTCCGCGCTTTCTCCCAAAGAGGACGAGGGGGAAACGCTGTTTTTGTACACCTGCTATCCGCGAAAAAACGGTTATCAGTTTAAAAAGCAGCGTCTCGCACTGATCTGCCGCAAGATCGAAGGGAAGGAGTGGAAGACCTATGGCTAAACCATTGTTGTCAATTGCCCGCCTTCTGATTGCTGCACTCCTTTGTGTAGCGGTCGTTTTCTCGCTTCTTGCCTTTTCGCTGCAAGCGCTGTTTGACCCGGAGGTTTACACGGCGACCGCCGAAACGGATGCTTTTGTTTCGGCCCTTTACACGGAAGTGTCAGAGCATTTGGAATCGGAAGGATTATTTTACGATCTGCCGTATGACATCCTCAAGGCAGCCGTTCCCGTGCAGACGGTGCAAGCGGTGGCAAAGAAACAGATGGCGGCGGTCTATCGCACGTTATGCAGCGGCCAAAAATTGCCGACCTTGACGTTAGACCCCGCACCGTTCAAGAATACGATCGACTCGTTCTTTGAAACCCTGCCCGCAGAGGAGCGCCCCTTGGATCCCGATGCTTCACAGACGATCGCAGGGGAACTTGCCGAAAGTACGGCGCTTGTCATGAGCATCGGCATCAGCGATAAACTCGTCAAAACCGCTCACCCGCTGTTTGCGGAAACTTCGCCGCTTCGGCGCGTTGCCAATGCGGGAATTTGGCTGTTGCTCGCGGTCGTCGCACTGACAGCGGTCAGTTTGATTCCCTTTAAAAGCACGCTCCGTCAGCGCGCGTACAACACGGCAAGCACCTTGTTTATCAGTAGTGCGCTTGTCGCGGTACCCATGTGGCTGTTTGTCGGGCTCGATCTTCCCTCCAAAATTGCTATCGGCGATTCCGCCCTGCGCGAGTACGTGAACGGCTTGCTGTATACCGTGCTCGGCCGCGCAAACACCGTTGCCACCGTTGCCTTTGTCGTGACTGCCGTTTTACTGATCGCCGCCGTCGTGTGGCTTATCACAGAGAGTAAAGAAAAGACCGCTCAATGAGCGGTCTTTTTTATATAAACAAGCAATACAATGCCACTTGCGCGAGGATGATGGCGGGCAACCCCAGCATAAACCGTTTGTGCTTTGTTTTGTGACGAATAAACAGCATGGCAAGATACATCGCGGCACTACCGCCAAGCAAGGATACGACGAACAGCGTTAATTCGGGCACCCGCCGTGCACGGCATTTTGCCGCGATCTTGTCACACACTGCCAGTATGACGGCAATGGCCGATATAACACACAGGTACCAATACATCGGTTGCATAAGGGTTACCCTCCATTCGATAGTTTTTTCTTTTTCCACCCGCGGAAGGGTAGAGAACGCAATTTCATACGATGCGTTATTTTGCGTTGTCCTTGAGCGTTTTGCAGCTGGCAATCAGCATTCTCCTAATACGACCACAAAGATTTCTGTGTTTTTTATATGTAATGTCGTCAATGGCGTTTGTGTTGAAAAGCAGCTGTAGCCAACCCTCTGTTTCGGTACACTCTTTTAACGCAATCTCAAATTTGGAAAGCATATCTGCCATGCTCTGTCCGTAATTAGCTTCACGAATGTTTGCATAAACACTACTTGAACTTTTCCGAATCTGAAAAAGAGTGTTTGACGGAGCTTTTATGTTTTGACAAAGCAATTCAATATTTGTCGCAAGTTGTTCGGAATAGGTTAACAAATAATTTTTGGACATATCAACACTCCTTTCGCAAGTATTATAGCAGACAGTGACCAATAAATCAACGGCGCAGCCGTTGCATATCATCAATTCCGCAGGAATTGCATATCACCAACACGAAGTGTTGTATATCATCAAGCTGCAGGAAAAATACACGCTAAGGCGTGATGAGATACAAAAAGCAGATCGCAGTCTGCTTTTTGATGATATACACCGCACTTCGCGCGGTGATGATATGCCAATCCTGCGGCTTGGATAAAAAAAGAACGAAGCAAATGCTTCGTTCTTTTTTGGAGCGGAAGACGGGAATCGAACCCGCGTATTCAGCTTGGGAAGCTGACATTCTACCATTGAATTACTCCCGCGTGCCTTCTTATGGTATCACAGAACTCTTCAAAAATCAAGCGATATTTTGTCGCGGCTTGAAAATGATATATATTTGTGGTATACTATACAGCGAGTATCGTGAAAGGATCTGACCGCATGAGAGTGTATGAGGATATTACCGCGCTTGTCGGCAACACCCCTTTGGTAAAGGTGCGCCCTGTCGGCGATTCCTGCGCGATGATTCTGGCAAAACTGGAATATTTCAACCCCGCAGGCAGCGTGAAAGACCGTGTCGCTCTGGCAATGCTGAACGACGCTGAAAAACGCGGCTTGCTTCATTCGGATTCCGTGATCATCGAGCCCACCAGCGGCAACACCGGCATCGGCCTTTCGGCAATGGCGGCGGCACGCGGCTATCGCGTGATCCTTACCATGCCCGAAACCATGAGTGCCGAGCGCCGCGCGTTACTGCGCGCATACGGTGCCGAGCTGGTGCTTACGGAAGGTGCCAAAGGCATGTTGGGTGCGGTGGAAAAAGCAAACGAGCTGGCGGCTTCGATCCCGAACAGCTTTATTCCCGATCAGTTCGGCAACCCCGCCAACCCTGCGGCGCACGTGGCGAGTACCGGTCCCGAGATCTGGAACGATACCGACGGCACGGTGGATATTTTCGTTGCCGGTGTGGGAACGGGCGGCACGCTCAGCGGTGTCGGCTCGTACCTCAAATCTCAAAACAACAATATTAAAGTTGTTGCGGTTGAGCCCGCACGTTCACCGCTGTTGTCAAAAGGCGTTTCGGGAGCGCACGGTTTGCAGGGCATCGGCGCTAATTTCGTGCCGAACACGTTGGACACTGCCGTATACGATGAAGTGTTTCCCGTCACCGAGGAAGACGCCTATGCGGCGGCACGGTATTTTGCCGTCACACACGGCTTCTTGGTCGGCATTTCGTCAGGTGCGGCACTGCACGCGGCAGAAGAGATCGCTAAGCGTGCGGAAAACGCGGGCAAGACGATCGTGGTGCTGTTACCCGATACGGGCGATCGGTATTTATCCACCCCCTTGTTTGAAAAGGAAGTGAACGCATGAAACGCCGTGCTGTTTCTTACCCGAAGCGCGTCGCGGTGGGCTTTTTATTGTTGATTCTGCTTGGCGCCGGTCTGTTATGCCTGCCCATCGCCTCCAAAAGCGGGGAAGCGACTCCGTTTTTAACCTCGCTTTTCACCGCCACCTCCGCCACGTGTGTCACCGGTTTGGTTTTGGTGGACACCTACCTGCACTGGTCGCTGTTTGGTCAACTGGTCATCATCACCTTGATTCAAATCGGCGGTTTGGGTTTTATGACACTGATGACCGCGTTTTCGGTGGCGTTACACCGCACCATTTCACTCAGGGAACGCACGTTACTTAAAGAAAACTTCAACATGCCGGATATCGGCGGCATGGTGCGGCTGACAAAACGTATCGTATGCGGCACGCTCATTGTAGAGGGCGTCGGTGCGGTGATCTTGTCGGCGTGCCTGATCCCGAAATTCGGCATCGCGCGCGGTGTGTACACAGGAACGTTTTTAAGCATTTCCGCTTTTTGCAACGCGGGCTTTGATCTGCTCGGCAGCGAGGGTGCGTTTGGTTCGCTTGCCTCCATGGGGGAGAATCCCCTCTTTTTGATAACGATTGCGCTGTTGATTTTGATCGGCGGTATCGGCTTTATCGTGTGGGATGACGTGTTAAAACATCGCCACCATCTTCGCCAATACCGTCTGCATTCCAAAATCGCATTGACGATCACGGTCGGGCTAACCGTGGTCGGCACTCTCCTGTTTTTCGTGTTGGAACGCCATGCAACGGGCGCGGGTATGTCGGTGCCCAAACAAGTGTTGCACGCTTTTTTCGATTCGGTAACCCCCCGCACGGCGGGCTTTAACGCGGTGGACACCGCCGCGCTGACCCCTGCTTCGCAGCTGTTATCCGTTCTGTTTATGATGGTAGGCGGCTCACCGGGATCGACGGCAGGCGGTATGAAAACGGTAACGGTAGCCGTTCTTGTGATCTGCATGTTCAGCAACCTGCGCCGCCGCTCGGGATATAACGTGTTCGGCAAACGTCTGCCGAAGGAAACGCTCGTGAATGCGCTGTCGGTGGTGGGCGTCTATCTTACGCTTGTCGTTACCGGCATCTTTTTGGTTTGTGCCGTGCAACCCGAACTTTCCTTTATGGATGTGGTATTCGAGTGCGTGTCGGCAACCAGTACGGTCGGCATGACCACGGGTATCACCCGTGACTTAACCGTGTTGTCGCAGTGCGTAATAATCTTACTGATGTTTAGCGGGCGTATCGGCAGTTTGTCGTTCGCCATGGTGTTTATGCAAAAGAAAAAGCAAGAGATCGCCCTGTCTCCCGAAGAGACGGTAGGCGTCGGATGAGGTGAGGAATATGAAAAACTTTTTAGTGATCGGCATGGGTCGTTTCGGCCAGCATTTGAGCCGCAAACTGACCGAACTCGGCAACGATGTTATGATCGTGGACCAAAACGAGGAGATCATCAGCCGCATGAGCGGTGAGGTCGCCCTTGCGAAGATCGCGGATTGCAAAAACGAAGAGGTGCTCAAAAGCTTATCGGTCAACAGCTTTGACATGTGTTTCGTGTGCATCGGCAGCGATTTCCAAAGCAGCTTGGAGATCACCAGCTTGCTTAAGGATCTGGGCGCCAAAACGGTCATCAGCAAGGCAAGCACCAAAATTCAAGAAAAATTCTTGCTGCGCAACGGTGCCGATGCGGTGGTGTATCCCGAAAAGGATCTTGCCTATAAACTAGCTGTTCAGTACAGTGGCCGCAACGTGTTCGACTATTATAAACTGTCCGAGCATATCGCCGTGTATGAAACCGCCGTTCCCAAAACGTGGGTAGGCAAAACCATCCCCGAACTCGACGTTCGCCGTGTGCACGGGGTTAATATTTTGGCGGTGCGGATCGGCAGTGATCTTCAACTTGCCGATATGACCCACCGTTTTGAAGATACCGATCACGTGTTGGTGTTGGGTGATGAGAAGGACATCCGCGCCCTTACCAAAAAGACCTGATATTATGACGATCATACCCGCGTATTACAACGCGTTTCACTGCCTTGCCGACCGTTGCCGTCACAACTGTTGCATCGGTTGGGAGATCGATATTGACCCCGACACCTACGAATGGTACACCGCGGTAAAGGGTGATTTCGGCAACCGCCTGCGCGACGGCATCGTTCACGAAGATCAGCCGTGCTTTCGGTTGGATAAACACGACCGTTGCGTGTTCTTAAACGAGCGGGGGCTTTGCGATATCATCTGCACGCTCGGCGAGGATGCTTTGTGCGACATTTGCACCGACCATCCGCGCTTTCGCACGTATCTCGGTGACGATCTGCGGTTGGGGCTGGGTCTTTGCTGTGAGGCGGCGTGCCGTTTGATACTGGAAAGCCCCGTTCGGTTTCTCAATGCCGATACGGGTGCTACCATAGAAGTCGAAACCGCCGTCCTGCCGTTTTCGGATACGCGTCCCCCCGCCGAATGGGCAGTATTTTACCGTTCGCTTGAACGGTTAGACCCCGCATGGGATGCCTATCTTGATAAACTCGGTGCTTGTTCGTCATTTACCGAGGAACGGGGCGTTTTGTGGGAACGGCTGACAGCGTATTTTATGTTCCGCCACGCGCACCCCCGTTTTGCTGCACACGCGGCGGCAGTGATTCTCACGCTCGCACAGAACACAGAGATGGACGAACTTTGCGAGATCTGCCGCTTATATTCGGCGGAGGTTGAATATTCAAACGAAAACCTTGAAGTTGTCTTAAATACCGTATAAAAAACGGTGTGACCCCTTTTCGGGAGTCACACCGTTTTTCTTTGTGTTTAGAAATTATCCCAACGCTACCATGCTGAAAACGAGCGCAAACAGCGCAACCGTTTCGCAAAGTCCAACGACCGTGATGTACTGCGAAAACCCTTTTCCCGTTTCAGCCAACGCATCGGCGCCTGCCGCACCGGCTTTTCCCTGGAATACCGCCGAAGCGGCCATTGCTACGCCGGACGCAATTCCGAGTCCGAGTAAAAACGCGGGATCGGCAGAGGATGCCTTCATCTGTTGCATCAACAGAAAGCCGTAAATGGTCTGCGTTAACGGTGCACCTGCAAAAACGGTGAGGATGAACGGTGCCGCTTTATTGCTCATATAGCACTTTTTCCAAGCACCGATGGAGGCCTGACCCGCAATACCGATACCGATAGCCGAGCCGATTGCGGCGATACCCATTGCCAACGCGGTTGATAACATTCCCAAATTCATAACGATTCTCCTTTATAAACAATTTATTCTTTAAAAGGTTTAAATTTATGCCCACTCCACGACATATCCAAATGCGAGGAGAACTCCAAGGTGTTAAGACGAATTCCGTGAACGATAACCGAAAGAACGTTTAAGATCATGTTCAGTCCGTGTCCAAACACCAGCAGAACAATGGCAACGATCATAAATAAGAAGTTGCCGAGCAACGGCCCTGCCAATTCGTTCACGGTAGCGGAGATGGCGGCACCTGCAAGTCCGACAGCCCACAGTCGAATATACGAAACGATATCCGAAAACACGTTCACGACGCCAAGCAGAACCGACACGATGTTGGTACAGCTTGACAGTATGGATTTGACGATGCTTCCTTCATAGTTCGAGAACACGAAGCTCAGGACAAATCCGACGGCTATCAACGCGATAGCAACCGTTCCTATGGGAACACCGCCGATTACGAGTCCGAAACTGAACACCTCGGCGTTTACGACAAGACTGAGCACCAAATAAAAAATACCGAAAAGCTGTAATATCGAACCGATATCACCGAGCATCTTTAAGGAGCCCTTATTTCGGATGGCACCTTTTACGTGCGCCACCGTCAGTTGTATCAGCGCCAGCGAGAAACAGAATATCTGCAGATTCTGAGCCGTCGTGAGCCCTGCTGCACCGTTCGTCCAAAACGGATACCAGATCTTATCGCCATACACGTTTGAAATCAGCGGTATCGATAAGCTTTTTATCCATCCGGGCAGTTGCTCCGGAGAGAGTCCGAACCACGTGCACGTAAGCGTGCCCCACACAACGGTTGAAAGACCGAAAAGTCCTATAAGCAAGAACATGGGGGAAACCGTCTTTTTGGTAACGAGTGATTTGATAATGGGGATCGCCGCAACCGCACAGATAAACAGACCGTATCCGCCGTCACCGAAAATGATCCCGAAGAATATGAGAATAAACGCTAAAAACCAACCCGAAATGTCGTATTCGAAATATCCGGGAACGGTGCCCAAAAAGTCGGTTAAAGGATAAATTAAACTGACAAACTTGTTGTTTTTCAGTTTCGTAGGAACGTTATCCTCTTCACTTGGTTCTTCCACGAGAAGTCCCCACGAATTGCCGGCCGCCGTTTCTTTCAGTTTATCCAGGTTTTCTGTCTCAATATATCCCGTGAAATAGGAAACGGAAATCGACTTTTCGCTTTCGGGTGACAATTCTTCATCTGCCATACCCGTAGCATAGGTCTCAAACAGCGATTCCTTTTCGGCGGCTTGGATCGTGCGCTTGATGCTCTCAATATAGCAAGCATTGGATGCAATCGTTTCGTCAATTTCATCCATGCGTGCCGTTAGTTCACAGAGCCGCTGCTTCATTTCAACGGTAGAAATCAAAGGCATTGTGAGGCGGTAACCGCTCAGCGACGCATCGGGGTTGAGCAACATAAATCGAACGGTCGATTTCGTGGCATCCAGCCGAACGGTTTCAACATCGTCTGCGAGCGATTCGTATTCATTCTTTGGCATCTCATAAAAGGACACCTCATACCCTTTTGATTCCAAATCGCGAATACTGCTCGGATCGATGTCGCCCCAGCTTTTCAAGCGGTCAAGCTCAGAGCTCAGCGCGATCTTTTCTGCCTGACATTGCTTTTTCTCCTCGCAGAGAGCTTGAACTTTGGTTGCAACGGATAACGCCTCTTGATCGCTCACGTCTTTTTGCTCCGACTTTTTCGTTTTACCAATGGCAAAGATCGCGCTTTCCAGTAACGCCATTTGTTCTTGGAGCAGTGTGAGTCGTTCGCCGGACCCTTCCGTTATTTCAATGTGGACAATACCCAATTTGCGAAGCGTTTTTAGGGTTTCATTCTTTTTGTTTTCTCTGATAATCAGAGAAACTTTTTTCATAGGCACGATCATAATGCATAAACCTCCTGCTCGGAAGCCGCAGCATTACGAAGGGCTATCTTGCGCTTTGATATTTTTGAACGCACGACGGCACTGACCTGTTGGTCTGCCATATAGATCGAGATCTTTTTGATATTTTCCTCTGTTTCGGGGATTTTCACCTTTTCAAACAAGTTAACTCGTTGAGAAGTCGCCAGCAACTCCTTTTCTAAGAGCTTCACTTGTTCATCCAACACTTCCGCCTCTAAATCGAGTGCCATTGCCGTTTCCATATGGTTTGCGGCGATATCCACCCAAAGAGGCGTTTCGTAGAGATCGTATTCTCCTCGTTCAAAATCCGCACCCTCAAACGTCGGAATATCAACGCCCGCAATGTTTCCCGTTCCTTTGCGAATATTGCGGACGGTTATGATTCCTTTGGGGAAGGCATCCGTTTCGCTAAAAACAGCGATCCATTCTCGGAATCCCAATTCCAGGTTTTCTCGTTCTTTTCTCACTGCTTTTGCCTTGGCTTCAATGGTGCGGATCTCGGATTGGAGTTGTTGTTTTTTCAGTGTCAGAGTAGGCAAATATCGACGGTACATTTTCAGTGCGTCCTTTTGTACCTTTAACTCGTTTTTAGTTAGTTTGATTTTTGCCAAAACCACAGACCTCCTTAATCAGGCCAAAACTCATCCGTAAGGTCCGACTTGATTCCGGTTTCATCTTTCTCAAAGCAATCCGCCAAAATCTTCCAACCCAAATCAAGTGCCTCTTCCAGCGGAAGATTAACGGACAGCGACATCAATTCACTTTCAAAAAGATCGCCGTATTTCAGCAATTTTTCATCCCAACGGCTCATGGAAAAGCCCATGTTTTTCTTTTCAAGCGTTTCTTTGTAAGACGAATACAACCGAATCATCGCATCCATCAGTGCCCGATGGTCTTTTCGTGTTTTGCCGTTTACGTTTTGCTTGAGTCGAGAGAGAGAACCAAAGGGCTCAATGCGACCGCCTTTGAGGTAATACTGACCCTCCGTAATATAGCCGGTATTGTCGGGAACGGGATGAGTCACGTCGTCGCCGGGCATCGTGGTAACCGCCAAAACGGTAACCGAGCCGGAATTTGCAAAGTCGACTGCCTTTTCGTAACGCGATGCCAGCTGTGAATAGAGATCACCGGGATACCCGCGGTTGGACGGCACTTGCTCTTGCGTGATCGCAATTTCTTTCATGGCATCGGCAAAGTTTGTCATATCGGTCAGAAGCACCAAAACGTCTTTGTTTTGAAGCGCAAACTGTTCGGCAACGGCCAATACCATATCGGGAATCATCATGCACTCAACGGTAGGGTCGGAAGCCGTATGAACGAACATAACGGTCTTGCTTAATGCACCGCCCTTGGAAAGCGCATCCTTAAAATACAAAAAGTCATCGTATTTCAGTCCCATGCCGCCAAGCACAATGACATCTGCTTCGGCCTGCATGGCAATACGGGCAAGGAGCTGGTTGTACGGTTCGCCCGAAATCGAGAAGATAGGCAATTTCTGAGAAACGACCAGCGTATTAAACATATCGATCATGGGAATGTTGGTTCTCATCATGCGATTGGCAAGGATACGTTTGGTAGGATTAACGGAAGGCCCGCCAATGGGCTTCATGTTGTCGGTAAGAGCAGGGCCTTTATCTCTCGGCTCGCCCGAACCGTTGAATATACGTCCCAACAGATCCTCGCTGAACGATACGCGCATTTCGCGGCCGAGAAAACGTACTTCATCTCCCGTGGAAACGCCCTGACCGCCGGCGAAGACTTGTAGGGATACCAAATCTCCTTCAATCTTGTTGACCTGAGCCAAAGATTTGCCGAACCGCGTATTGATCTGTGCCAATTCCTTGTATTGAACGCCGGTTGCTCGGACAGTGATAACGTTACCGGTAATCGATTCGATTCGGTTATATACTTTGTTCACGCTCATTCACCGTCCTTTAACAGTTTTTTGGCAGGTGCGGACAAGTTGCCGTCACCCTCGCGATACAATTCATCGATCGCCGATTCCGCCTTTGTAAAGCCATCGCTTTCAAACTCGGTATAATTCCAGTCGATAAATCTCTGGCGCATGCGGTTAAAGTAACTGCGCGCATCATCTTTGCTTTGGAGAGCGTAATCGCTGCCCAAAATATAGACCAGTTTATCGGTAACGTAGCGCTGACGCAATTTCCCGCAGTTTGCCTCGACCAAATCAAAGGAGTTTTGTTGCAGATACACGGCATCGAGCATTTCGGATTTCAAGTAGGTAATATAATCCTCAAGCGTCGTACCTTCCTCACCGACCACCTTCATCATGGAGCCGATCTCGTCGCCGTGATGCAAAACACCTTTGCAAAATGCCAATTTTTCAGCATCAATAACGCTGGTGTACTTCGACCAAGAGATAAGCGGATCAATGGCGGGATACTTTCTCGCATCCGAACGCTCGCGGGAAAGACCGTGGAAAGCACCCACAACTTTTAAGGTCGCCTGCGTTACGGGTTCCTCAAAGTTACCGCCCGCAGGAGATACGGTGCCGCCGATGGTAACCGAACCGTTACTGCCGTCAGGCAAGCGGACGTAACCCGCTCTTTCGTAGAAGGCGGCAATATACGATTCGAGATAAGCAGGGAATGCTTCTTCGCCGGGAATCTCTTCGAGTCTGCCCGACATTTCACGCATGGCTTGCGCCCAGCGCGACGTGGAATCGGCCAGCATCAACACGTGAAGTCCCATCTGTCGATAGTACTCAGCCAGTGTTACCGCCGTGTAAACCGAAGCTTCACGGGAGGCGACGGGCATCGAGGACGTGTTACAGATAATAATGGTTCGTTCCATAAGCGAACGACCGGTTTTCGGATCGGTCAGTTCGGGGAACTCCGTCAGTGTTTCCACGACTTCACCGGCACGCTCGCCGCAAGCGGCGATGATCACGATATCCACGTCCGCATATTTCGACGTGGTATGCTGCAACACGGTTTTTCCTGCGCCAAACGGTCCGGGAGTGCAATAGGTTCCGCCTTTCGCAACGGGGAAGAACGAGTCGATCAGGCGCACCTTTGTTTCCATGGTTTCGACAGGTGCTAATCTCTCGCTGTAGCATTTTACAGCACGTTTCACGGGCCACTTGAAAGACATGGAAAGGGGAATTTCGCGGCCGCGTTCATCGGTTATAACCGCAATGGTTTCTTTAACGGTATAGTCGCCTTTGTCGGCGATGGATTTTATCGTATAGTTTCCAAGCAGATAAAAGGGTATAAAAATTTTATGGGTAAACGGGCCTTCGGGAACCGTGCCGATGTATTCACCTGCACGAACACTGTCACCAACGGCGGCAGTCGGCGTGAATTCCCATTTCTTCTCGGCATCCAGCCCGTCAGCGTAAATGCCTCTTTCTAAGAACCAACCGGCTTGCTCTGCCAAAACAGGGAGCGGGTTCTGCAGTCCGTCGTATATCTGACCGAGCAATCCCGGGCCAAGATCGGCAGAAAGCATATCCCCCGTAAATTCCACTTCGTCCCCGCATTTGATACCATCCGTCATCTCGTAGACCTGCACTTGAGCAACGTTACCCTTAATGCGGATGACCTCGCTTTTCAAAGCGGTATCGCCAACCAAAACGTAGCATATTTCATTCATGGAAACGTTGCCGTCAAACTCGACAGACACCAAGTTTCCGTTTATGCTAACAACTTTTCCTTTGTTTTCGGTCATGGTATTACCTCCAACCTATCCCCATTTACTATGGAGTCGTAAATCGTTTTATACGCTTTTTCGCCGGTGCTTGTGTCAAACCGCCTCATGCGAAGAAGCAACTTCAATTTAAGTCCGTAATAGAAGATATATTCTTCAGAGAAGCTATCCATCGGTCGGAGAGCTTCCAAGATCCCCAGGCGAAAATGATTCAAATATTTTTCGGCTTCCATCGGATTTTCGGTTTCCAAAGCCGCACTTGCCGCCTTGCTGTATTCCACGGGAAAAATCCGATTTTTCGTATCGAACGGTTTTCTTAGTTTCTCCGCACGAACCTTACCAAGAGCAAATCGCAAATTCCGTTCGCTTTCATTCCAAGCGTCAATAAAAGAAGAGCCCGAACTTTCAGCGCTTTTTGGCGGGGATAAGGTAAGCTTTCTCATAGCCGCCAGCGACTTTTTCCCTAAAAAGCGATGGCACAACTCGGTGAAATGCTCTTCGGAAATGGGAAGCGGCGCGTTTTCGCCGATCCCGTCCAAAGACGGAAGCTGTGAAATCAGATAATACTCAGCCATATTACTCCGCCTCTTTCAAAAGTTTGGTAACTTTAGGGCTAAGATAATTTGAAAGCATGGCCACAACCGCCTCCGCGGAATAATCATAATAGGCGCTTCCGTTATTCACGGCAATACGGAACCCGCCGTCAAACGTATCGGTTGCTTTAAGCGTAATACCTGTTAACAGTTTTTCTTTAAGAGCTGCCTGTATCGTTTTTTCCAATTTCTGAAGATCCTCGGTGTTTAAGATCACGGCAACATCCTCGGCGTCCGGATTATTTGCCCAACTTGCGACAACGTTAACGATAAGCTGTGACAGTACCTCCGATGAATACACGGCAGAAACGTTTTCCCTGATAATGGCCTTGAGCTCTCTTGATACACTTTCTCTGAAAGAGATCAATAAGTTGCGGCCCGCCTGACGGATAGCGTCTTCACTTGATTTTGTCATTCGATCCGTCTCGGCTTTTGCGTCGCTTACAATTTTATTTGCCTGAGCCGTTGCTTCTGCAATGATCTTTTCGGCATCGGCTTTTGCCGCATCGACAATCGCTTTTGCTTCTGCTTCGGCAGTTGCCACGCCTTCTTTTTTAATCTGCTCGATCAGTTCCGCAACCTGAATTTCCATACTTTTATCTCCTTTTTACCATGTGATTTAGCCGTTGTTAGGCCCCGAAAAACAAAAAGGAACCAACGTCCTCTGCAGCCAGCTGGTTCCTTTAATGTCGTTATTATGCTTGGTTTTTAGCATTATAACACGTTTTTACTTTTTCGTCAAGGTTTTTATAAATAACGACGCCAACGTTCAACGATGACGCCTCGCAGTTATTTTGTTTTTTTAAACACGATCGCCGAACGATTCGGAAGATAACACCGAAATCCGTTATCTTGTGCCGTGTACCGCACCGACTTGTCCACACGGTCAAATCCGCCGAACACGCCGTCGTCAGAGGAGAGGATCACCTTGTAGGTGCCGACTTTGGCAGCAGGAACGGGATACCCGTCAAACGATTTTTCGGGGTGGAAGTTAAACGCAAACACCAAATTCCCTTTTTCAAAAATCAGCACCTTGTCGTCCTCGTGGATGGACAGACAAACCGATGGCTTTGAAAGTGTCTTTTCCCGTTTCAAGAGATCAAGCATCGCTTTGTCGAAATCGTTAAGCTCGCGGTAGCGCAGATCGGGGTTATCCGCCAAACTCCATTGACGGCGGCAGTAGTGATGGCTCCATCCGTTTCCTTCGCGCGGAAAATCGATCCATTCGGGATGCCCGAACTCATTGCCCATAAAATTCAGATACCCCTCACCGCTGAGAGAGGCGGTAAGCAAACGGATCATTTTGTGAAGCGCAATACCGCGGTCAATGATCAAACTCCCACCGAATTTTTGCATGTGCGTATACATCTCGGCATCGCACAAACGGAACATGATGGTTTTATCCCCCACAAGCGCCTGGTCGTGCGATTCGCAGTAGCCGATGTTTTTCTCTTTCGGGCGGCGGTTGGTCAGTTCATACCATAACTGTCCCATGTTCCAGTGCTCGTCCGACACCTCTTTGAGCAGTTTGATCCATAAATCCGGCACACCCATCGACAGCCGATAATCAAACCCGATCCCGCCGTCTTTAATAGGCAAACACATACCCGGCATACCCGACATATCCTCCGCGATCGTGATTGCTTTAGGGTTGAGCGTGTGAACGAGCTCGTTGGCAAGTGCCAAATAAGTGACCGCTTCCACATCGGTGTTCAGCGAAAAATACATGCTGTAATCGGTGAACGCAGTGCCCAAGGCGTGATCGTGGTACAGCATCGAGGTCACGCCGTCAAAACGGAATCCGTCGAAATGGAAAACCTCCATCCAGTATCGCAGGTTGGATAAGAGAAAATGCAGCACCTCGTTTTTGCCATAGTTAAACAATTTGGTACCCCACGCGCTGTGATCGCCGCGACCGCCTTCGTGGAAGAATTGGTACGTCGTACCGTCAAACTCGTTGATTCCCTCGCTGGTGTTACTCACCGCGTGGGAGTGAACGACGTCTAACAGCACGGCGATCCCCATTTCGTGCGCGGTGTTGATGAGTTCTTTGAGTTCCTCGCTTGTCCCGTAGCGGGAGGAGGCGGCAAAGAAATTCGACACCTGATACCCAAACGAGCCGTAGTACGGATGCTCCATGATCGCCATGATCTGTATCGTGTTATATCCCGCTGCTTTCACACGCGGCAGGATGTGTTCGGTAAATTCGCGGTAACTGCCCACCGCACCTTTTTCCTGTGCCATACCGATATGGCACTCGTAAATAAACGGCGTTTTGGCGGGCGCAAATTCATCGTCGGTCCAGGGGTAGGGGGCAGTGGTATCCTCCAACTCCGCACACCACCAATATGTCACGGGGTCTTGCACCACCCGCGTGGCATACAAGGGGATACGTCGAAGCATCTGACCGTTATTCCACACGATGGTCTGCACCTTTTGCCCCACGTGCAGATCGTCCACCTGTACCTCAAACACGCCGTTCGCAAGTTTCGTCATCGGGCAGGCGGCAGTGTCCCAGTTGTTAAAATCGCCCGTCAGATATAAAGCATCTGCGGCGGGCGCCCATTCGCGGTATACCCATCCGTTTTCTGTACGGTGAAACCCAAAATAGCGGTGCCCGTTTGCAAACTCCGTGAGTTCACCCAGTTCGGCCTTCTTTTTGGCAATGAGATCCACACGCAACTGCAGATCATCTGCGTACGGCTCCAAATACGGATCAATTTTGAGAATGGGGAGAGAACGCTTTGCCATGGGGGACACCACCTTTCTGATATTCTTATTATACCAAATCCCGTATCAAAATAGCAAGTCCCTCTATGAGAAAGTGTTCGACACCACTCGACAGCGGAACATTGACACGTGTCTGTGGCTTTGGTATAATGATTAGGCAAATGGCAAGGAGATTATTATTATGAACAAAAAACGTATTCGCGACTACGGTATCGTTATCGGCCGTATGACACCCGGTCCGCTCAATAAGATCACGGACGTTCCCGGCGTTACCGTCGGTCACTATACCTTGGACGATGAGAAACATCGCACCGGTGTCACCGTGATCTTACCGGCACCCGACAACGTGTATGCCGATAAACTCACCGCCGTTGCCCACGTCATCAACGGCTTTGGCAAAACTGCGGGCACCATTCAGCTCGACGAGTTGGGCGAACTGGAAACCCCCATTGCGCTGACAAACACACTGAACGTCGGCAAGGTTGCCGACGGACTTGTTGGGTATACGCTCGAGCAGTGCGCGAAGGAAGGCTTGGAGTGCACCACCATCAATCCGGTCGTGGGTGAAACCAACGACTCGGCGATGAGCGATAATTCTGACAGACCGCTCGGCGAGGCCGAGGTGCGTGCCGCAATTGCCGCCGCCTGCACGGATTTTGACGAGGGTGACGTGGGCGCCGGTAAAGGCACCACCGGCTTCGGCCTGAAAGGCGGCATCGGTTCTGCCTCGCGGCAGATCGAACTGGATGGCAAAACGCATACCGTCGGCGCGTTGGTGCAATGCAACTTCGGTCGAACGGATGACCTATGTATCGACGGCCGCCCCATTGGCAAACGAATTGCGGAGAAACTCCGCGAAGAAGAACGCGCGGAATGTGACAAAGGCTCCATCATGATGGTGATCGCCACCGATATCCCGTTGTCCGAATTACAACTCAAACGCGTTGCCAAGCGCGCGGCGGTGGGACTTATCCGTACCGGCTCGTATCTCGGTCACGGCAGCGGGGACGTCGTTCTCGCCTTTACCACCGCCAACCGCCACATGCGGGACGACGGCGCGTTTCGCACCATGCAGGCGGTCAACAACAGCTCCATTGAAGAGATCTGCCGCGCTTGCTCTGAATCGGTGGAGGAAGCCATCTTAAACGCGATGTCCACCGCCGACCGCGTGGTCGGCTATTCGGGCAAAGTCCTGCGCGGCTTAAACGAATTTATACCTGAATACCTATAAGGAGTCAGTATGCCGTTTTTACCGTTAAGCGCCCGCGAAATGAAAGCGGCGGGTATCGAACAACCGGATATCGTATTGGTAACGGGTGATGCGTACGTGGATCACCCCAGTTTCGGCACCGCCATCATTTCGCGCGTGCTGGAGGATGCGGGGTATTCCGTCTGCATCTTATCTCAGCCGAAAAGCGATGCCGATTTCAAGGAATTCGGCAGACCGCGTCTGGCGTTTTTCGTGAACTCGGGCAATATCGATTCCATGGTGGCGCATTACACCGCCGCTAAAAGACGGCGCAGTGACGACGCGTACACCGCGGGCGGTAAAGCGGGCGCGCGCCCCGACCGCGCGGTGATCGTGTATTCCAAAAAGATACGCGAACTGTACGGTGATATTCCCATCGCCATCGGCGGCCTTGAGGCGTCGTTGCGTCGTTTTGCGCATTATGATTACTGGGACGATCGCGTGCGTCCCTCCATCCTTATCGATTCGGATGCTGACCTGTTAATGTACGGCATGGGCGAAAAACACGCCGTCGAGATCGCAAGGCGGCTCGATAGCGGCGAATCCGTTTCTACCATGACCGATATTCTCGGCACCTGCTACAAAGTACCGAGCAACGAATACGAATGGCGCGCCGCGGTGGAATGTCCGTCGTATGATATCGTAAAAGAACCTAACGACAGCGGCAAAAAGCAATACGCGATCGCCACCAAGATTCAGCAAGAGGAACAAGATGCGGTGCGGGGGAGAACCATCATCCAAAAGCACGGCAAAGTGATTATCGTGCAGAACCCGCCCATGCCGCCGCTTTCCACCGCCGAACTCGATCATATCTACGACTTGCCGTTCATGCGAGATTATCATCCCTCGTACGAGCCGCTCGGCGGCGTTCCGGGTATCGAGGAAGTCAAATTTTCACTTGCTCACAACCGTGGTTGCTTCGGCGCGTGCAATTTCTGCTCCATCGCGTACCATCAGGGCAGACAGGTGACCGTTCGCAGTCATGAATCGGTTATCCGCGAAGCCAAAAAACTGACTGAACTGCCCGATTTCAAGGGGTACATTCACGACGTCGGCGGTCCCACCGCGAATTTCCGTTCCCCGTCCTGCAAAAAGCAAGAAGCACACGGTATGTGCCCGAATCGCAAATGCTTAGCACCGAAAATCTGCTCGCAGGTCAAGGTGGATCACACGGATTATCTGGCACTGCTGCGCAAGATCCGCGCACTCCCGAAAATCAAAAAGGTGTTTATCCGTTCAGGGATTCGTTTCGATTATTTGATTGCCGATCCGAACGAAGCGTTTTTCAAAGAACTCGTTCGCCATCACGTCAGCGGTCAACTCAAAGTCGCCCCCGAGCATTGCTCGGCGGCGGTGCTCACCGCGATGGGCAAACCCACCGTCGAAACCTATCTTAAATTCAAAAAACGGTTTTACGAGCTCACCAAAAGCGAAGCAAAAGAACAGTTCTTGGTGCCGTACCTCATGTCGTCGCACCCGGGCAGTACGCTCAAAGACGCTATTGAATTGTCGGTGTTTCTGAAAAGGGAGGGCATGCGCCCCGAGCAGGTGCAGGATTTTTATCCCACCCCCGGCACGGTGTCCACCTGTATGTATTACACGGGGTTAGATCCGCTCACCATGCAGCCGATCTATGTGGCAAAAACCCCTGCGGAAAAAGCGGAACAGCGCGCCCTACTGCAGTATTTCAAGCCCGAAAACCGCGAGATGGTGTTGCGAACACTCAAACGCTACGGACGATATGATCTCATCGGTAGCGGCAAAGACTGCTTGGTACAAGATACCCGCCCGTCAAATGCGCAGGGCAGAAGACCGATTCCAAAAAAGAAAACAATCCGTAACACAAGACCTAAAAAAAGACGGTAACCGTGCGGTTACCGTCTTTTTTGGTGCGGGTAGGCAAAGTCCACGCTTGACTCGAATTTCGTAAAATTATTAGATGCGGCCTCTTGTCGTCTGCTTCGCATTCGCTCGCAGACGGAGGCTCGACGACCGCTTACGCGGTGCCCGTCTCGCCATTTTCGGCGGCAAACTTGCCACCGGCAAGTTATGCTGATCGCCGAAACCCTCTCGCTCGTCTTTAGTTGGCAAGGGCTTTGAGAGGTCCGAGTGACAGGCCTTTTGTACAGTGCGGTAGCAAGATCTCGTCTATGAGTTTCGGTACAGGTCGTCAGGGCGGTGCAACGCGACGCCCTAAAAACGTCACACTGTGACGTTTTCTTAACGGGCTTTCGACTCCTGTCACTCTTTTAATGAAAAAAGCACCCACGGCGAATGCCGTGAGTGCTTTTTTGGTCCGAGTGACAGGAGTCGAACCTGCGGCCTCTTGAACCCCATTCAAGCGCGCTACCAATCTGCGCTACACCCGGATGTGCTTATCCATTATAACAAAATCCGTCGGGTTGTCAAGAGTAAAACATAAAAAACTCAAAAAATCCCTGCAAATTGACTTATTGTTTGCCTTGTGATATAGTATAGGTTATATAAGGGGAGGGCGAGCGTATGAAACTCATCGACATTACCCGTGAACTCACAAGGGCGCCGGTCTATCCGGGCGACCCCGCACCAAAATTGGAGCCGCTTTCGCGTATGTCGCACGGCGACGTGTGCAACACCACGGCGATCTCCGCTTGCTTGCACAACGGCACGCACATGGATGCGCCGCGTCATTTCTTGCCGGACGGCACTGCGATCGACAAAGTCGAATTGGATGCTTGCATTGGAGAATGTGTCGTTATTGAATGTGACGGGTTACTGCTCGGTGATCGCGCGGAGGAACTGTTGCCGTACCTCAAAAAGCGGGTGCTGTTCAAGGGCTCTGTGCAGCTTTCCCCGAGTGCCGCGTTCGTCTTATCGGATGCGGGGGTACTGCTGCTCGGTGTGGAAGGGCAGTCGGTCGCGCCCCCGCAATACACCGCCGAGGTACACCGTCAACTGCTTGGCACGGGCATGGTACTGCTGGAGGGGCTCGATCTCACAAACGCCAAGGCAGGGGAGACGTATCTTCTGATGGCGGCACCGATCAAGATCGCGGGCGCAGACGGCGCTCCCGTTCGCGCCGTGCTCGCTGAGTCGGATCGTATTGATTGGGATGGGCGGATCTGGCGGTAAAACATCTTGCAATCTGCAATAAAGTGTGGTACGATTACTTCTGCTTGTAAAAAGGGGAGAATGACATGAGTCAATACCGCTTACAGATTCCGGACGGCTATCGTCCGCATCTGGATATTCTGGAAACCGAAAAAGCGATCAAGCTTCTCAAAGATACCTTTGAGGAACGTTTGGCACGCCATTTATCGTTAACGCGCGTTTCCGCGCCGTTGTTCGTGTTGCCCGCTTCGGGCCTTAACGATAACTTAAGCGGTGTCGAGCGTGCGGTCAGCTTTGATATTCTCAACGACGACGGTCACGTGGCGGAAGTGGTACATTCACTGGCAAAATGGAAACGCTACGCACTTAAACGGTACGGCATGGAAGTCGGTAAGGGGTTATATACCGACATGAACGCCATCCGCCGCGATGAGGTAACGGATAACGTTCATTCGCTGTACGTCGATCAGTGGGACTGGGAAAAGGTTATCGCCCGCGAAGATCGCACGGTGGAAACGCTCAAAAGCATCGTGAACCGCATTTACAGCGTGTGCTTGGACATGGAAGCGATGATTGAAGCGCGGTATCCGTATTTGAGCCGCAAGCTTCCCGATCACATCACGTTCGTTACCACGCAGGAGCTTGAGGACGAATATCCGAATCTAACGGCATCCGAGCGCGAAACGGAAGCCGCGCGCAAATACGGCGCCATTTTCTTAATGCAGATCGGCGGCAAACTCCGCTCGGGCAAGAAGCACGACGGCCGCGCTCCCGATTACGACGATTGGCAGTTGAACGGCGACATTATTTTCTACTACCCGCTGTTAGAGCGCGCGCTGGAAATGTCTTCCATGGGCATTCGCGTGGATGAGGCATCGCTCAAAGCGCAGTTGGAAGCCGCGGGTTGCACCGATCGCGCCGAACTGCCGTTCCAAAAAGCGTTACTCAGCGGTGAGTTACCGCTGACGGTCGGCGGCGGCATCGGTCAGTCACGGCTGTGCATGTTTTTCTTGGAAAAAGCCCACATCGGCGAGGTACAGGCATCTCTGTGGCCGGAAGAGATGGTACAGCGCTGTGCCGAGGCGGGAATCCCGCTGTTATAAAAATTTTAAGAAATTTCAAAAAACACTTGATTTTTCAGTTAGCATTCATTATAATAGTTTAGCGCATGAATGCTGACACGGAGAGTTGGCTGAGTGGTCGAAGGCGCACGATTGGAAATCGTGTGTACGTTTAAAGCGTACCTAGGGTTCAAATCCCTAACTCTCCGCCATTGATTTCAACGGAGGATTCCTTCGATATTGGAATAAACCGGCTTCTGAAAGAGGTGACAAGAATGAAAGAGAATATCCATCCCAAGTACGAGAAAACCACGATTACTTGCGCTTGCGGTGAGGTTATCGAAACCTCGTCCACCTGTGAGAATATCCGCGTGGAAATCTGCTCCAAGTGCCATCCGTTCTTCACCGGCAGACAGAAGCTGGTTGATACCGGCGGTCGTGTTGATCGTTTCAACAAGCGCTTTGGTATGAAAGAAGGCAAATAAGATTGTGGATAAGGGCAGTGCAGTAATGCGCTGCCTTTTCTCGTTAGGAGTGGTAGTGTGGAAACGGCGTACAAAACCGTCGCGAAGGCGGCAACAGCTGAATATATCGATCGCCGTTCCCGCTTTATCGGGGCGGTGTGTCCGGTAACGACCGAAAAGGAGGCGCTGGACTTTATCGCCGCCAAAAAAAAGGAACATTGGGACGCGCGCCATAACGTGTATGCGTACGTGCTGCGTGAGAGTGGCATCAGCCGCTTTTCGGACGATAACGAGCCGCAGGGAACGGCAGGACTGCCCACTCTCGAAGTGTTGCAAAAGCAGGGGCTCACCGATTGCGTCATCGTCGTCACCCGTTATTTTGGCGGCATCCTGCTCGGCACGGGCGGTTTGGTGCGCGCGTATTCGCAAAGTGCCGCGCTTGCCGTCAGTGAAGCGGGTGTGATCGAGCGCCGCTTGTGCGCGTATGGCGAGATCACGTGCGATTACGCGCAGTACGGTTTTTTGCAATCGCTCATTCCCGAATGCGGCGGCAAAGTGGATGATGCGGCGTTCGAAAGTGCCGTCACCGTGTCGTTGCATTTGCCGCTCGAAGCGGTGGATGCGTTCCAAAAACAACTTACAGACCGTTCTTGCGGAGCACTGACGTTTGTAAAAACCGACGAACGGTACGATTCTTTTTAAAAAAGTTTCAAAAAAATAGAGGAAAATACGCGAATGGTTGCGTATAACAAAGTAAAAGGCGGTGATACCATGATCCCAAGAGAAAGAATTGAGCAAAACGAGCGTTTGATTTTATCGTCGCGTGCGACGTTCGCGGCGGATAGTAAAGGCCGAGAAAAACCGGAAGAAAAGTGCGATTTCCGCACCGATTTTCAGCGTGACCGCGACCGCGTATTGCACTGCAAAGCATTCCGCCGTTTAAAGCACAAAACGCAGGTGTTTTTATCGCCAAAAGGGGATCATTACCGCACACGGTTGACCCACACGTTAGAGGTTTCACAGATTGCACGTACGGTTGCCCGCGCATTGCAGCTGAATGAAGATCTCACCGAAGCGATCGCGTTAGCACACGATCTGGGTCACACTCCGTTCGGTCACGCGGGTGAGCGAGCGCTCAACCGTTGCATGGATGGTGGCTTTCGTCACTATGAGCAAAGCGTACGCGTGGTGGAGTGTTTGGAAAACGACGGTCAGGGGTTAAACCTCACGTGGGAAGTGCGTAACGGCATGCTCTGTCACACCAAAGGCGAGCAAGCGCAAACGCTCGAAGGGCGCATTGTACGTGTTGCGGATCACGTTGCGTATATTAACCACGATATTGACGACGCCCTGCGTGCCAAGGTGTTTTGTGAATCGGATATTCCGTTGGAGATTCGTGCGGTGCTGGGTGAGACCCGTGCCGAACGGTTTGATACGCTGATTCGTTCGATAGTGGAAAACAGCACGGACGACATCGTCTTTGCTCCCGCTGTGCAACAAGCGTTTGACGCGATCCATACGTTTATGTTTGATCGCTTGTATCTGGATTCCATCGCCAAAGACGAGGAGAAAAAAGTCGACGAATTTGTCAGTCGTTTGTACGAGTACTATGCAAAAGATGCCGACCGCCTTCCGGATGAATTCCAAGCAATCGCCGCGCGTGACGGTGTCCGACGCGCCGCATGCGATTATATCGCCGGCATGACGGATAATTTTGCATTGGAAAAATACCACGAGCTCTTTATCCCGCGCGGCTGGTCGGGTCAACATATCAGCGCCATCTAAACGATAATAAGATTACGTATTGAAAAGAGGATAGTTACATGTTACCGGATAGCTTTATACAAGAATTGAATGCGAAAAATGATATTGAAAGTGTTGTGTCGTCGTACGTTTCCTTAAAACGGCGCGGTCGCAATTTCGTAGGACTTTGTCCGTTCCACGGCGAAAAAACGCCGTCGTTCAACCTGTACCCCGAAACCAACTCATTTTATTGTTTTGGTTGCGGCGCAGGTGGTGACGTTGTCACCTTTATTCGTAAAATTGAAAATTTAAGTTATATCGATGCCGTCAAGTTTTTGGCGGATCGGGCAGGGATGACCATGCCGGAGCAGTCGTATAACGACGTAACGGCAAAACAACGGATGCGCATTTTGGAAGCCAACCGCGAAGCAGCGCGCCTATTCCATTCATACCTGTATTCACAGGGTGGCCGTGTCGGCTTGGATTATTATCACAGCCGTGGTTATACCGATGCGACCATCAAGCATTTTGGGTTAGGGTACGCGCCGCAAAGTTTTGATTTTTTGCGGTCTGAATTGCGAAAAAAGGGCTTTCATGACGAAGAGCTGGTCCTCGCGTGGTTGTGTGCCAGGAGTAAAAACGGACGCGGTATCTACGATATTTTCCGCAACCGTGTGATGATCCCCATCATTGACGTGCGCGGCAACGTTATTGCGTTCGGCGGTCGCGTGCTGGACGATTCCAAGCCGAAATATCTTAACTCCGGCGATACGCTGGTGTTTAAAAAGACCAATAACCTGTTTGCACTGAATTTCGCCAAACAGCAAAAAACGGATCACCTCATTTTGTGTGAGGGGTATATGGACGTCATCGCCCTGCATCAAGCGGGCTTTCAAAACGCGGTGGCGGCACTTGGCACGTCGTTTACCGCGGAGCACGCGCGGCTCTTGTCGCGGTATACGGACGAAGTCGTATTGGTGTTCGATGCGGATGCCGCCGGTCAAAAAGGCGCACAGCGTGCCATCGGTCTGTTGCGTGACGTCGGTCTGCGGATCCGTTTGGTCACGATTCCCGACGGCAAGGATCCCGATGAATTTATTAAGAACAACGGGCCGGAACGCTTTAAGTTACTCGTCGAGCGCGCCTCTAACGACGTGGAGTACCGTCTCATTGAACTCGGCAAACGGCATCTTTTAAATACATCCGACGGCAAGGTGAATTACCTCAAAGAAGCCACTGCTCTGCTGGCGGATCTGCACAGTCCGCTTGAGCGGGACGTGTATATTGGCCGCTTGGCGGCAGATCTGCAGGTATCCAAAACGGCGTTACAGTCCCAGTTGGAATTTCAGATAAAACAGCGGCGCCGTAAACAACAGGAAAAACAACTCTCGCAGGTGGTGCGTAACGCCGAAAGTTCCACGCAGAAAGTCAATCCGGATGCCAAAGCACACGTACGAGGTGCCAGTGCAGAGGAAAGTCTTCTCGGCGCGATCCTGCTCAATCCTGATTATTTGACCGCCGTCGTTCCGCTCTTGTCACCGGAAGAAATGGTCACACCATTTAACCGTAAAGTGTATGAGCAGCTGGTCAGTCGGTATCAGCAAGGCCTTGGCGTCGAGCTTGGCTTTCTGTCGGAAGAGTATGAACCGGATGAAATGGCGTATATTACAAAAATGGTGCGGGATGCGCGCGAGCACGTATCGTCGCTAACGGTCGAAGAAGCCAAACGCTACGTTTCCGTTATCAAAAGTGAGAACCAGTTAGCGGCGCTCAGGCAACCGTCGGAACTCACCCCTGAGCAGATTCAGGAAAAACTCAATGCCATGAAACAAATGAAAAAGTAAAAAAGGTAAACGAACGATTGCACGGAGGAATGAAAAATGCAAGAAAACAAAGCCGATATCCTTAAGGAAGTGACGGGTCAAGAATCACTCGTATCCGATGATCTGTTGGATGTTTCGTTGGTGAAGAAGGATAAAAAGACACAACTCAACGAGCTTATTGAACTCGGTCGCACCAAGGGTAAGCTGACAACGCAAGAGATTTTGGATGCGATGGAGAATCTGGATTTTGATCCGGAGCAGATGGACAAGCTGTATGAAACGCTGGAAAGCATGAGCATCGAGGTCATCGATGATTTCAGCGAAACCGCGTTTGAAGAGATGGAAGCCGCTGTCGAAGTTGCCGAAACCGAGAGCAGCGACGACGGTGCCGCCGACGGTGTTGCCACCGACGATCCGGTAAAGGTGTACCTCAAAGAGATCGGTCGCGTTCCGCTGTTGTCACCCGAAGAGGAGATCGAGTTATCCATCAAGATCGCCGAAGGCAGTGATTATGCCAAAAAACGTCTTTCCGAAGCCAACCTCCGTTTGGTCGTCAGTATCGCGAAACGTTATGTCGGTCGCGGTATGCAGTTCTTGGATCTGATCCAAGAGGGTAACCTGGGCTTAATCAAAGCCGTTGAAAAATTCGACTATACCAAGGGCTTTAAATTCTCCACCTACGCCACGTGGTGGATCCGCCAGGCAATCACGCGTGCGATCGCCGATCAGGCGCGTACCATCCGTATTCCCGTACACATGGTGGAAACCATCAATAAAGTGAAAAAGGTGTCCAGCCAGTTGTTGCATAAAAACGGTCATGAGCCGACCGCCGAGGAAATTGCCGCCGAACTGGACATGCCGGCAGATAAAGTGCGCGAGATCATGCGTGTCGCGCAGGAGCCGGTATCGCTCGAAACGCCCATCGGTGAGGAAGAGGACAGCCACCTTGGCGACTTTATCCCCGACGACGAGGCCCCCGCACCGGCGGATGCGGCATCCCGTATGCTGCTCCGTGAACAGCTTCGCGACGTGCTCGGCACGCTCACCCAGCGTGAGGCGCGCGTGCTGTCGTTGCGTTTCGGTCTGGAGGACGGCCGTCCGCGCACGCTGGAGGAGGTCGGCAAAGAGTTTGACGTCACGCGTGAGCGTATCCGTCAGATCGAAGCGAAGGCGTTGCGCAAACTGCGCCACCCCAGCCGCAGCAAAAAATTAAAGGATTTCTTGGATTAACACTTGACAACCGCCGTATTTGTGGTAGAATAGGACTCGTGCCGCATGGGCCTTTAGCTCAGTTGGTTAGAGCAACCGGCTCATAACCGGTTGGTCCCGGGTTCGAGTCCCTGAAGGCCCACCAAACAAGCATCGGTGCAAGGAGCACTCCTTGCACCGTGATATAGGGGCATAGCTCAGTTGGTAGAGCAGCGGTCTCCAAAACCGCGTGCCGAGGGTTCGAGTCCTTCTGCCCCTGCCA